>NZ_JBIVHB010000016.1:0-142498 GCF_044748965.1 Cupriavidus sp. NPDC089707 | reverse complement strand
GGTCGCGCTCGCTCGCCCGCAATCCGTTTGTATCGCCTGAGTTCAGCCTCACCAAGGAGCCCCTGTTTTCAATCTCGATTTATGCAACAACGCCGCGTAGATCACATGTCATATTGTCAAACTGGCGCGGGCAGCAAGGCACGCGGCGTCACCCCATTTGTCTCGTTTCTGCTATCGCTGCCCTCGCTTGCTCTCGCCCAAGCATTGCCCGGCCAAGCTTTGACCACCGCCGCTGAGCAAGAGCAGCGGACCCGCCAGCAGCAGGAAGCCCGGGAGCGCGCCCAGGCGGTCCAGGCGCCGGGCGTGCGCGCGCAAGACGTTGCGCCGGTTGAATACCCGCCCCTGCCGACGGAAACACCGTGCTTCCGCATCGACCGCTTCGTACTGGAAGTGCCACCCGACCTGCCCGCCTCGTCACAGGCACAAGGCGCCTCGGCGCTGCCGCAAGACCCGTTCACCTTCGCCCGTGCCTGGCTGGAGCACTACCAGGGCGAGTGCGTTGGCAAGCAGGGACTGGAGCTGCTGACCAAGGGCGTGTCGCATGCCATCCTGAGCCGGGGCTACGTCACCACGCGCGTGCTGCTGCCGCAGCAGGATATGAGCACCGGCACGCTGCGCCTGTCCCTGATTCCTGGCGTGATCGGTGAGCTGCGCTTCGCCGATCCGGACACGCGCGGCACTTGGAAATCCGCCTTCCCCGCCCGCGCGGGCGATTTGCTGAACCTGCGCGATCTGGAGCAAGGACTGGAACAGATGAAACGCGTGGCCAGCCAGGACGCTGACATGCAGGTGGTGCCCACCCAGATACCGGGCGTCAGCGACGTGGTCATAACGGTCAAGCGCGCCAAGCCGTGGACCGTGGTGGCCTCGCTCGATAACTCCGGCACGCGCGCCACTGGCAAGTGGGTGGGCAACCTCAGTGTCGGCATCGACAACCCGCTGGGCCTGAACGACCTGTTCAACGTCGGCTACATGCAGGACGTGGAGTTCAGCAACAAGCAGCACGGCACGCGCGGCTGGAACGGCTTCTACTTGGTGCCGTGGGGCTATTGGACCGCCACGCTCTCGGCCTACTCGAACAACTACTACCAGCAGATCGCGGGCGTCAACCAGACGTTTATCTCCAGCGGCAGGTCGCAGACCGTCGACCTCAAGCTGCATCGCGTGATCCGCCGCAGCCAGAACGACGTGCTCGGCGTGCAGTTCCGCCTATCACGCCGCTTTGGCAAGAGCTTCATCGAGGATACCGAGATCGAACAGCAGCATCGCAACAACACGGTGCTGGAGGCCGGCTTCACCGACCGCCACTATTTCGGCGCCGCGCAGTTCGACGGCAGCCTCGTTTACCGCCAGGGCATTGGCGGCCTTGGCTCGCAGCCGGACGCGCTGGCGGTCGATGGCGGCCCAACCTGGCGCTACCGCATGGTGGTGGCGGACGCCAACTTTTCGGTGCCGTTCCAGCTGGGCGGCCAGCCGCTGCGCTACGTGACCACCTTCCGGGGCCAGTACACCGGCGACCGCCTCTATGCACTCGACATGATGACCATCGGCAGCCGCTACACGGTGCGCGGCTTCGATGGCGAAAACCTGCTCGCTGGCGACAGCGGCTTCAATTGGCGCAACGAGCTGCAAGCGCCGATTGGCGCCACCGGGCAGTCCATCTACGCTGGCGTGGACTATGGCCGTGTCTTCGGCCCGTCTACCGCCGTGCTGGTGGGCAGGCAACTGGCCGGGGCGGTGATCGGCGTGCGTGGCGGCTTCGGCTCAGGCTTTGGCCGGCTGTCCTATGACCTGTTTGCCGGCGTTCCGATCTACAAGCCTGCTGCGTTTCATACTGCTGGGGTGACAGGCGGTCTGCAAGTGACTTACCAATACTGATGAAGCAAACGTAGACTGACCATGAAGCTGTAGTTCTTTCCGAGGTCATCCACCGCGGTCCTCCAAGGCTGTGCCAGCGTCTACACTTCCGGCCAGGCACAGAATGAACAGGTGATCCGGTTCGGTACCGTGGAATCGGTTTCATGATCCAATCTATGCAAACCGGTGCCGGTACCCTGCTGGGCAGCGCGATCGGCGGCATAGCGGCCCGATATGTGGTCCCGCTCTGTGCTGGCCGCCGCCGGTTGCGCGCAGTTGCCACCTGCCGCCCGGTGCGTTTGTCAAGCGCTTGCGCGATGAAGACACCAAGTGGGGGAAGGTGATTGCGGACAAGGGAATCAGGGCTGACTGATCGCCGCAATCGTTGAGGCCTGGGGCCGTCCTTGCCTGAGCGCCACAAAAAACGGCGGGCTTCCGAAGAAGCCCGCCCAGTCTGCTACCAGTGGATCGATCTATCTGATTCGCTGCTCGGATTACGCCGCCACTTGCGCGCCGGCTGCAGCAGATTCCTTCGCAAACTGCTGCCTCGATGTTGCGACGTGCGAGGCAAGCACCGGCCGCAGCACTGCGATTGCCAGGAACGCCGCGGTCAGGTCCATCACCGCCACCGTGTAGAGCACCGTCGACCACGTGCCGGTGGCTTCCATCAGCAGGTTGCCGATCGGCACGAACAGTGCGCCGATGCCCTTGGCGGTGTACAGCACGCCGTAGATCTTGCCGATGTGCTTGGTGCCGAAGGCATCGCCCGCCAGTGCCGAGAACAGCGAGTAGACCTCGCCCCAGGCCAGGAACACCACGCCGGACAGGATCAGGAAGGCGTACGGGTTGCTCCCGAAGTAGCCCAGCGCGATGATGCCCAGCCCTTCCAGCGTGAAGGCGATCACCATCGTCTTCTCGCGGCCGATGTTGTCCGAGATCCAGCCGAACAGCGGACGCGAGATGCCGTTCATGATGCGGTCCAGCATCAGGGCGAGCGGCAACGCAGCCATCACGAAGAAGTGCAGGTCGACCTGGAACTCCTTCACGCCCAGATCCTTGGCGATGACGCCCAGCTGTGCCACGGCCATCATGCCGCCGGTGACCACCAGCACAAACATCACCAGCATCAGCCAGAACAGCCTGGTGCTCAGCGCTTCCTTGAGGGTGTAGTCGCGCGTGGCCTGCGCCAGCTTCTTCGACGCCCGCACTTCGCCGGTCTTGGGCGAACGCAGGAACCAGGCCGCGACGAAGGCCAGCGACCCTTGCAGCAGGCCGAAGAACATGAAGGTGTGCTGGAAGCCCTGCGACTCGATCATCGCCGCGATCGGCAGGATGGTCGCCGCCGAACCCGCGCCATAGCCGCCGGCGGTCAGGCCGACCGCGAGGCCGCGGCGGTCCGGGAACCACTTGAGCGCGTTGTTGATGCAGGTCGCGTAGATCGAGCCCACGCCCAGGCCGCCGACGGCAGCGCCGACATAGAAGCCCATCAGCGTGGTCGCCTGCGAGTTGATGCACCACGCCGCGCCGATAAAGAGCGCGCCGAAGGCGACCATCAGCCGGGGCCCGAATTTGTCGATGAAGTAGCCCTCGATGGGCGCCAGCCAGGTCTGCACCAGCACGAACACGGTAAAGGCAATCTGGATGCTGGCGCGTGACCAGCCGTAGGTATCCTGAATTTCAGGCACGAACAGTGTCCAGGCGTACTGGATGTTCGCGGTGGCGATCATGCAGACCACGCCGACGAGCAGCTGGATCCAGCGCGTGGAATCCGACGCGGGTTGATTGGGGTGCAGGGCCCCTGCCGTTGCGTTACTCATAGCGCGCTCCTTGAACCGTGGGTTTCGGGGAATCCGTGGGGATGGACGAAGGTGGGGACGCCATGCGCGTCAATATGCAGGTGGCTCCTGGCATTTTCTGTCTCCTGTGTCGTGGGCATTAACTGCCTTTTATCGCGACGCCATATCGACGTCTCCCGCACTCACCTTTTTTCAAAACTACGAGATGCGATGGGATACACAGTATGTGATATATCAAGGAAGTACAAGACGAACCAGCAGCAGGGTTTTCACTAGCCCGCGGATTAATGAGGGATATGGCTGGAAAACCGGATTCAGGCTATTTACGCATCAGTGAGAAAGACGCATGAATAAGTGCGTCATGCTCCTGAAAAGCCAATGCTGGAGCGGCTTTGAGGGAAGTGTTGACGACTTGGCCAAATGCATGTCAAATGCTGGCCAACCGCGGAACATTGCGATTTTGTAATGTTCCGGGAAAAATCAGGGTTTTCACCAGACCGAATCAGAAATCGGCAAAATAAGATTCCCGATTAATATCGACCGCGAATAATTGAGGATAAAAAAAAGCCCGCAGGCGTCCCGGCGGGCGGAGTCATGATGCGGGACATCAGCCGCAGCATGTCCCCGTATTTATAAGCGATTATCCGGAGCAAATAAACAAGGCCGCGCCTAGTGGATTACCCGTTGTCTGTGTCCGATAGCACGAGGGCCTCCCCCATGGCTGCCGCGAAGGCGCCACATTCACTCAGGCTCAATCCCGGCTGCCTTGATCACCTTCGCCCACTTCTGCGTTTCACTCCGCACGAAGGCGGCCAGCTCTTCCGGAGTCGATGACGCAGGCTGGCTGCCGGTGCGCGCAAAGTAATCCGTCGCCGCCGGGCCATCCAGGCCCCTGGCGATCAACCGGCTCATTCGCTCCACGACTGGCCCGGGTGTCCCCGCAGGGAAGAATGCAGCAGACCAGGCCACCATTTCATAGCCGGGCAGGCCGCTTTCGGCCATGGTCGGCACGTCTCTGAGCACAGGATTGCGCTGTGCGGTGGTCACCGCGACCGCTCGCAGCTTGCCACCCTGGATCAGCGTCATCGCGGGCGAGATGTCGGAGATCATGAAGTCGACCTGGTGGCCCATCAGATCGGTGAGCGCCAGCGGCACCCCCTTGTATGGCACATGCAAGGCCTGCACACCAGCCATCATCTTGTACAGCTCGCTGGCAATGCGTGTCGAAGAACTGCCGCTCGCAAAGGTAAGCTGGCCTTGCCGCGACTTTGCCAGCGCGGTCAGGTCGGCCAGCGTGCGCACCGGGCTGTCGGGCGGCACCACCAGCACCAGCCCGCTCTTGGCGATCAGCGAAGCCGGCGCGAAGTCTTTGACGGGATCGTATGGCAGCTTCTTGAACAGCGAGGCATTGGCAGCATGGGTGGTATTGGTGGTGACCAGCATGGTGTAGCCGTCGCCAGCCGCCGTGGCAACGGCCTTGGCGGCAATAAAGCCATTGGCGCCGGGACGGTTGTCTACCACGATGGGCTTACCGGTCTGCGCGGTGATGCGTTCGCCGATAAAGCGGGCACTGTTATCCGTGCCGCTTCCCGCCGGGAATGGCACGATGACGCGGACGGCCTTTTCGGGATAATCGCCGGCGTTGGCTGCCGCAGCGCTTCCTGGGGAAATGGCCGCGGCCAGCATTGGCAGCATCGCGCAGGCAACCGTGCGCAGCCGGATTCGATGAATCATGTTGTCTCCTCGTGCCTTTGGCATCTGTTGTGTGAATCGATTGGCTGGCGACCCGCGGACTCAGCCGTCGTGCGCCCGTACCAGGATGGCCCGGCACGGTCCGCCGCCGGCCTGGAAGTGCAACGTGCCGCCTTCCGGCACGAACACCCAGTCGCGCGCACCCGCGCGGAAAGGCTGCCCGTTGATCTCGCCGTGAATGGCGCCTTGCTGGAGGTACAGCACTTGTTCCGTGCCGGGGATCGCATGTGCCTGCGCGCCGCCGTCGGCGTCGAGCGATAGTGCGCGGATATCCAGGTGACGGGCGCCAACGGTGTCGCGCGTGATGACGGGCCGCGCAAGTACGCCGTGGTAATGCGGCAGGCCGGCCGGCGCTTCGTGCTGCGGAACGTCACGCACGCTATCGTCCCGCGCATGGCAGCGCGGGTCGTCCGCGCCGGTTGCCGTCAGCGCCGCGTTGGGGTTTTCGCTGTACGGCGGCGCGTACACCACCATGACCTGCACCGGTTCGTCGCTCACCACCTCGAAGCGATGGAACACGCCCATGGGATTGAAGCTCCAGTCGCCGGCCTCCAGGCGGCGTTGCCTGCCCGCGACTTCGCCGATGCCCGCGCCGGCCAGCAGGCAGGATGCCTGCTCCAGATCCGGATGCGCATGCGGCAACGCGCCATGCCCGCGGGTGATGGTGCCGAGCAGCACCTCGACCCGCTGCGCGCCAACGGTCTCCCGGCCGATCACGCGCTGGTTGGAGGTGCCGGTGTGATTGGCCGGCGAATAGGCCGGCACCTCGGCGGCACGCCTGACGTAAGGACAGTTCATGCGAGGTCTCCGTTCTGGATGTCGGGCCTGGCGGCGGACTTGGGGATCGCCAGGTCGGGATAGCGTTCGGTGAGCATCGCCGGCATTTCCACGTCGAGGATGAAGCGGTCGCCGCGATACCAGAACACGCCGGCCGTCAGCACGTTGCCGTCGATATCGAGCGTCGTCCGCACGATGCGGGCCACGGGTGCGGCGAAGGCATAGTCCAGCTCGCGCGCCAGCACCGCGTCGGCGGGTTCCACCGTCATGGTCTGGCGCATCATGCCGAGGCGCTCGCCCTGCGACTGGCGCAGCAGGTGCGCGATCTTGTGGTGCTTCTCGCCGCCGCGCGGAAAGCTTGCAAACACCTTCGCGGCAACATACAGCTCGATCAGGCAGAACGGCATGCCGTCGTGCACATGCAGCTTGCGCAGCATCACGTAGCCGCCTTCCATTGGTACCCCGCTGCCGGCGAGCCCGGGTGGCAGCCCGGCTTCCTTGCGCTTCTCGAGGATGCGGATTTCAAGCGCGTTCGGGCCCACGGACACATCATTGATGGCCGAGCGCATGCCCTCGCCGGGGCCGGACGGTACCATGATCACGTGCGTGCCGCGCCCGCGCTGGCTGGTGATCAGGCCCTCTTCAGTCAGCAAGGCGTAAGCCTGGCGCACGGTGACCTTGGCGATGCCGTATGCCTGTGCCAGTTGCTCGACCGTGGGCAACTGGAATCCCACGGGATATTCGCCTGCGACGATCTTGTGGCGCAATACGCTGGCGAGCTGGCGGTAGCGGGTCACGCCGCCGGCATTGTCGTCGGGCAGCACGGCGCTGTCGCCGGCGGCAGGACTGGCTGCCGTGGCACGCGTCATGGCAGCAGGCTCCGGGGCACGCTCACGGGCATTGACAGCAGGATCTGCGCCATGCCCTTGCCGAGCGGATCATTGCGCAGCGAGGCCATCCCGCCGCCGTCGAGCGCTTGCTCGCAGACAAAGTTGAGCGCGTCAAAGCCCGGCAGCTCATGGCGCGACACCGGCCCCCGCACCAGGTGGCCGAGCCACTCCGCGACGCGCGCCGCGGTGACTTCCGCGCGCAGTACCGGCAGATAGGCCGGCTGGCGCGCGATCAGGCCGATGTTGGAGATATCGCCCTTGTCGCCGCTGCGGCCGTAGGCGAGACGGATCAGCGGGACTTCGATGCGGTCGCCCGCGGGCACCGCCCCGGCGCCGGCGGCATCGCCGGCCGCAGTGGACCATACCGGCGCGGCGTTGCCGGCCGGCACCGGGATCGCCACCGGCGTGCGCACGCCGTCCATGACGACCGCCGGCGCGAGCCTTGTCTTGTCGAGCAGAAACGCATACTGCCGGACCGAAGGCGACGGGCTGGCGCGCCCGCCGCCCGATCCGGTGGTGCCAGGCGCCCAGCTGGTGCCGGCCGCGGCAATCTCGCGCGCGAACAGTTCCAGCGCGTCCTTTTCCGCATGCATTACCGCCAGCCGCATGATGGCCTCGCGCGTGGCGCGCGCCGCGGCGTGCGGGCCGTAACACGATTCCGCACCGAGCACTTCGGCCCGGGTGCGCGTGTAGTCGCCCCAGCCATGCTCGGCGAAGAGGCTGCGGGTTCGCGACAAGATCGCTTCGGCGGTGCGCTCGGCCTTGGCCACGGCATCGATGCCGACAATGGTCAGCTGCGCATTGCAGCGATAGCCGTCGACATAGGTGGCGCTGACCTTGTAGCTGCCGCCAGGCGCGCGGCCGCGCGCCCCGCTGACGTGCACCAGGTCGGGTCCCGCCTGGCGCAGCGCCACCTGGGTGAAATCGCAGGTGACGTCGGGCAGCAGGTAGGCTGCGGGATCGCCGATTTCGTACAGGATTTGTTCACCAACGGTAGCGGTGCTGACCAGCCCGCCGGTGCCCGGCGGCTTGCCGACCGCGAAGCTGCCGTCAGGACTGCACTCCACCACGGGATAGCCGATGTTGGGCCAGTCCGGCACGCTCTCCCAGTCGGTATGCATCCCGCCGGTGGCCTGGCAGCCGCACTCGATGATATGGCCCGCCAGGCTGCCCTGCGCCAGCCGGTCATAGTCGTCCGGCTTCCAGCCGAACTCGTGCATCAGCACCCCCAGCGTTACCGCGCTGTCCACGCAGCGGCCGGTAATCACGATCTGCGCGCCCTGGTCGAGCGCCTGGCGGATCGGCAATGCGCCCAGGTAGGCGTTGGCGCTGACCACCTTTTCCGGAAGGCGTTGTCCTTTCTGCAGGTCGGTGACGCCGGCCTGGCGCAACTCGGCAAGTTGCGGCATGACGTCGTCGCCCTCCACCACCGCGATATGCACTGGCACGCCCTGCTCTGCCGCGATCGCGGCTAGCGCCCGCGCGCAGCCATGCGGGTTGATGCCGCCGGCATTGCTGACCACGCGGATGTTGCGCGCGACGATCTCGCGCAGCAGGCTTTTCATCGTTACCGCGACAAAGTCGGTGGCATAGCCGAGTTCGGGCTTGCGCAGCCGTGCCGCGGCCAGGATCGACATGGTCAGCTCGGCCAGGTAGTCGAACACCAGGTAATCGATGTCGCCGTGGCGCACCAGTTGCGGCGCAGCGATGCTGCTGTCGCCCCAGAAGCCGGAGGCGCCGCCTATCCGCACGGTAGGGACGGTGCGGGCTGCGTGCGCTGTCTCTGTCTTGTCTTGCATGCTGCTGCCTCCTTGCTTACTTGCCGGTCCACTCGGGCTTGCGCTTCTCGCGAAATGCAAGCTGCCCTTCGCGCGCGTCCGCGGTCATGGCGAGCAGGCCGATCTGGCTTTCGGTGAATGCCATCGACTGCTCGAACGGCATGGTGTCGATGTGCTTGAGGGTGTAAAGCCCGCGCTTGATCGCCGTCGGCGATTTGTCCAGCAGGCGGCCCAGCAGCCAGTCAAGCTTGCCATCCAGGTCGGCGCTGACGTAGTTGACCAGGCCGGCCTGGAGTGCTTGCCGAGCGTCTAGCGGCTCGCCGCACAGGCACAATTCGTTGAGCAGGCGGCGCGGCACCAGCTGCTGCAGCACGCTCAATACCTGCGCCGGAAATACGCCAACCTTGACTTCCGGCAGCCCGAACACCGCGCGTTCGCTGGCCACCGCCAGGTCGCACATCGCCATCAAGCCCATGCCGCCCGCCATGCAGGCGCCGTTGACGCGCGCCACCAGCGGCACGGTGGCCTGGCGCGCGCGCCGCAGCAGGTTGGCCAGGCGCTGCGCGGGTTCGGCATAGTCGAAGGCAAAGGATTTTCCGGTCTGCAGGTCGGCGCCAGCACAAAAGGCCTGCTCGCCTGTGCCCGTGATCACCACGGCCCGGATCGTGTCATCGCGCTCCGCTTGTTCGATGCCCGCATGCAAGCCGTCCAGCACCGCGGGGCTGATCGCATTGCGCCGTTCCGGCCGGTTGATGGTCAACCACAGCACCGGGCCGCGGACTTCGCTCAACAGTTCGGCGTTCATGCGCGGTCTCCGGTGGAGGGAACGGTGGTGGCGACGGCGGCAGGCTCGCGCGATGCGCCGCAGGCCATCAGTGTGTCGATCTGCGCGTCGCCATAGCCGGCTTCGCGCAAGACTTCGCGGCTGTGCTCGCCCAGCACCGGCGCGTGGCGGCGCGCGCCCGGCGGCGTGCCGTGCCATTCGCTCGGGACGGCCATTTCGCGGATGCGGCCGACAGCCGGATGCTCCGACTCGCTGAAGAAGCCGATGTCATGCAAATGCGGATCGTCGAGCAGCGATTCAAAGGTATGCATGGGGAACACGGGAATATCGGCCTCCTTGAGCAAGTCCTGCCATTCCGCGGTGGTGCGCCTGGCCATCTCGTCGCTGACCATGGCGTAGAGATCGGTGATGTGCGCCGTGCGGGTGGTGATATCGGCAAAGCGCGGGTCGCTGTCATACAGCTCAGCTTTGCCGATCACTTCGAGGAAGGCGCGCCAGTGGTGGTCGTGATAGATCAGGCAGCAGACATGGCCGTCGCGCGTGCGGTACGGCCGGCGCTCCGGCGACAGCAAGCGCGGGTAGCCGAATCCGCCCCTGGGTGGCACGAAGGTCTCGCCGTAAAGGTGGTCGCCCATCACGTACGGGACCATGGTCTCAAACATCGGCACGTCGACGCGCTGCCCCTTGCCGGTACGCGCCTGCGCATAGAGCGCGGCACAGATCACGCCGAACGCATACAGGCCGACCGAACGGTCCGCGATGGTCAGCGGCAGGTAGCGCGGAATGTCGCCGGTGCCCATGGCCACGGCCTGGGGCAAGCCGGTGGCGGCCTGGATCAGGTCGTCGAACGCGGCCTGCGGGGCATAGCGTCCCCGTTGCGAGAAGCCGAACATGCCCACATAGACCAGCCGCGGGTTGATCGCGGCCAGGGTTTCGTAATCCAGCCCCAACCGCTGCATGGCTTGCGGCCTGACGTTGTAGGCGAGCACGTCGGCATCCTCGACCAGGCGCAGCAGCGCCTGCCGTCCTTCAGGGGATTTGAGGTCCAGCACGATGCTGCGCTTGTTGCGGTTCAGCCCGAGGAAGAGCGGGCCCATCTTGTCCTTGCCGCACGGGCCGATGGCGCGGGTACTGTCGCCGCCAGGGGGTTCTACCTTGATCACGTCGGCGCCAAGGTCGCCGAGCATCTGCGTGGCCGAGGGCCCCATGAATACGGCGGTGATGTCCACCACCTTCACACCAGCCAATGCACCGGTACGGGTCTCCATCCTCATTTCCTTGTTTCTATAGTTCTATAGATAGGACTATATGCAGTTCGAATGGATTTTGCAAGCTGGGGCGCACGCGTGCCGTCCCAAGCCGGCGCGCCAGGTGATGGGCAGGGCCTGGCCGGCTACGAGTGGCCGGCTACGAGGTGCCGGTGCGTGGCGATATTCCGCACCAGGAGGCCGTATTCCTCGATGAGACAAACCCGCTCTCTTCGCCGATCAAGGCCAAGGGTGTGGGCGAGCTGGGCATCGCCGGCGTGGCGGCGGCCGTCGCCAATCGGTCCACGATGCCTGCGGCGTGCGCGTGCGCGACTACCCGATCACGCTGGACAAGCTTCTGCCGAAGCTGCCACGGCAGGCTTGACCGGCGCGACAGTCCATTCGTATCCCAGCCGTACGCCGGCAATGCCGCCGTCGTGGTCGTGGTCGATGACCGCCGCCTTGGCCTGCTGAAGCGCCTCAACGCGCTGTCCCGGCAGGCCGAAGCTGGCCACCAGCTCGTCGTCGCCCAGCGGAGGCAGCGGCTTGCGGCGGTCCATGCCGGCGAAGCGGAACTGGTTGTACAGGGCCCACAACAGCAGCACCACGCCGTTGAACACGCCCACCAGCACGTACACCGACAGCGTGCCCATGGTGGGCATCAGCGCGGACCAGAACGGCACGTCGGGGCCGCTGGAAGCTTCCAGCAGGATGTCGCGGATGCCGCTGGCGAAGAGGTAGAAGAAGCCGATCCACGCCAGCGCGGTCAACACCGCGTCGAACGCCCAGCGCAGCGGTGCGCGCCGGGTACGGATGATCATGTTTTCGGGATGCATGACGATTTCATCGATTGGATGCCGCGATCGGGACTGTCCCAGCGCGCACGCTTGCGCCGGGTCTTGAGCATGACCTTGGGGAAGGCCAGCAGCGTGGTGAACATGCCGACCAGCCAGTACGCCAGCGGGTACCAGATGATCCAGTACAAGGTGCGTCCCAGGCGCGGCTCATAGCGCCGGTCGATCGCCACGCTGATCATGAACTGCAGAATGCAGACGGCGGCCAGCACCATGCCGGTAAAGCCCGGCGGCATCAGCTTCTGGATGCGGATATGCGCCGGCAGTTCGATGAAATGCCCCAGCGCCCACAGCACGATCGACATGGCAAAGGCAAAGGCCCAGCTTGCCGACAGGCAGTACTCCGCCATCAGCGGCCACAGCCGGCGGTGGCGCCAGATCCAGATCGAGCGCACGTTCTTCATGAACACTTCGGCCCCGCCCTGGGCCCAGCGCAGCCGCTGCTTGAACAGGCCGCGCACGGTCTCGGGCATCAGGATCCAGCACAGTGCGCGCGGCTCATAGAAGATCGACCAGTGGTCGCGTTGCAGCTTCCAGCTGATGTCGATGTCCTCGGTGATCATGTCCAGGCTCCAGTAGCCGACGCGGTCCAGCGCGCGGCGACGGAACGCGGCGACCACGCCAGACACGGTAAAGACCTGGCCATAGACGCGCTGGGTGCGCTTGATCAGGCCGATGATCGACGAAAACTCGCCGACCTGGATGCGCCCCACCAGCGTCGAGCGCGTGCGGATGCGCGGGTTGCCGGTGACCGCGCCCACGCGCGGGTTGGCCACCATCGGCGCGACCAGGTAGGCCGCGGCGTCCGGGTCCAGCGCGGCGTCGCCGTCGATGCAGACCAGGTATTCGCCGCGCGCGGCCAGCGCGCCCATGCGCAGCGCCATCGCCTTGCCCTGGTTCTGCGCCAGGTGCACCACGCGCAACCGTTCATGGCGCTGCGCCAGCGCTTCCAGCACGGCGCCGGTGCCGTCGCGCGAGCCGTCGTTGATGGCGATCACTTCAAAGTTGGGATAGCGCTGTCCCAGCGCGGCCAGCAGCGTCTCTTCGCCGCTCTGCTCTTCGTTGTAGCACGGCACCAGGATCGAGATGAACGGCGAACCTTGCACGTCAGGCGGCACGCGGTTCTCGCCCCACTGCCACTTGCGCTCCCAGTGCAGCCAGAAGTACACGCCGCCGGCCATCCACAAGCCGGACATGAACAGCGGATAGAAGAACACGAAGGCCAGCAACAGGTCGCCGGTGGCAAGCGCGGCCAGCGCGAACGGCAGCGCCAGCGCGAGGCACAGGATGACCAGGGCAAACAGTCTTTCGATCATGGTGCGGGGTACCAGGCGTTAGACAGCGCCGGGCGGATCACGTCGAGCCGGGGCTGGTTGTTCAGGAAGTCGTCGGGGTAGTAGCCGAAGCTGCGCGCGCCCCGCTGCTGCAGGCGCTGCATCCAGCCGGCCAGTACCTTGCTGTCGACGGGCGTCTCTGGCTTGCGCCAGTCGCGCGCCTGCAGCTCGAATACCGTGCGCCGCAGCGCGTCGGGACGCTGCGCCACCGCATCGACGATGCGGTCGAGCCACTGGTTCTCCTTGCCGCGCGGCACCTGCTCCATGTACGGCATTGCCATCGGCGCGGTCCAGTCGTACGCGGCCAGGAAGTCGTCGAGGTTCTGCGCGAACCAGGCTTCGCTCTCCGGCTGCAGGATGGGCATGGCGAAGATATTGCGCGCGGTCTTGATCGCCGGGCCGCGGATAGCGCGCACGCGCTGCGTCAGCGCCTGCGTGAAATCGACCAGCGCACGGCTCTTCATGCGCGTCCAGCGCTGCATGGTTTCCGGGTCGGCGCGCAGCGCGGCAATGTTGTCCGGCAGCCCCGCCTTGCGGTACGCGGCCAGTGCCGGCGCGCTGGCGTCCTCGAAGTCGCTGAGGACGGCGTCGTCATGGAACAGGATGCCCTCGAAGAAGGCGTGGCGGGCCAGGTCTTCATAGACCTCGGTGATGCGCTGGCGCGCCGTCGGGTCGAACGGCGACAGGCGGCGGTACTGCTTCGCGTCGACCTCGGCGCGGCTGGTGGCCGGATCCCAGCGCGTCACGCGCGGCAGCGACGGGTCCATGTCGAAGCTCAGCACCGGCATCCAGGCGTAGACCTTGACGTTGGTGCGGTTGTCGAGCTGCCACGCCACGCGGTTGAACAGGTCGGCGCGCATCGGCAGCCAGCGGTTCGGGAAGTACACCGACTTGACCAGGCCGTCGCCGTCTTCATCGGAGAAGGCCTGCAGGAAGACCGTGTTGATCTTCAGGTCGTAGATGCGCTGCACTAGCTGGTCGAGGTTGCGGTTGAGCTGGGCGGGGTCCGGGTCATAGACATAGTCCAGGTCGACGTGCGCGACGCGCATGGCGCTCGGCTCTTCCATCGTCGCCACCGATTGCGCGAACGCGCGCAGGCCCGGGTCGTCGGCAAGCAGCATGCGTGCGCCGGACATCAGCTTGTCGACCTTGGCCAGGCCGTCTTCCAGCGTCAGCGCCATCTCGTAGCCGTTCTCGCCGATGATGCGCAGCGCGGTGCCGCCTTCGGCGCCGTACGGCCAGATCCACACGCGCACCGGCTTGCCGGTGACGGCGTGGATCTTCTTCGTGATGCGCTGCACGTCGGTGCGCACGCGCGTCTCGTAGGCGGCGTCGGTTTCATAGCGGCCGGTGCCGGCATCGAAGCCGCGCACCGCGGCGGCCGGCTCGGTATTGCCTTGCGGGTTGGCGTTGATGCCGTAGTGCAAGGCGTCCGTGTGCGCGCCGATCTCGACCAGCCCGGAGGCAGAGATTTCACGCAGTTGCTGCCAGGTCAGCAGGCGATCCCGCGCGGTCGGCGTGCCGCCAAAGTCGACCGGCTGGTCCGCCGGTGTATCGAGCCACGCGCCGACCGGTGCCAGCACCGCGGGCCAGCGATACGCCTTCAGGATCGGCAGCACACGCGCATGGAAGCTGCGGTAGCCGTCATCGAAGGTGAGCAGCACCGCGCGCGCCGGCAACGGCTTGCCGCCGCGGCGCGCGGCCAGCACCTGGTCGACCGAGACCGCCTGGTATCCGTTCTCGCGCAGCCAGGCAAGCTGGCCGATCAGGTGATCGGTACGCACGCTCAGGTAGGCCTGGTCGGGGTCCTTGTCTTCGACGTCGTGGTAGGCCAGCACCACCAGGTGGTTGTCCGGCCAGGGCTGTTCGGCGGCGGCGAGCGGGCGCTGCGCCGGCGGCGTGAACACCGGGATGTCCTTGGCGCAGCCGGCCAGCAGGCATGTGGCGAGCAGCAGCCAGAGCAGGCGGCGCCAGGCGCGCTGCGGGAATCGTGTCATGGCGGGTTCAGGGTCAGAATCGGTCAGAATCGATAGGTCAGGTCGAACACGATGCGCAGCTCGCGCTCGCGCTGGCCGTCATAGGGCCGGCTGGTGGCGGTGACGGTGGCGCCCACGTCGAACACGTCGTTGGTCCGAAAGCGCTGGCCGTAGCCGAGCAGCAGGATCGCGCCGGTGCCGAAGCCTTGCTGGCTGTACGCGCCGGCACCCGCCAGGAACTGCTGTTCCCAGGCGGTCTCGTAGCGGCGGTACAGCGTGTGCGTGAGCCGGGCCGACGGCAGCACCGTCAGGTCCGCGCGCGGGCTGTAGTACGACACGTCGGTGCGGCTGTTGCGCGAACTCCACAGGTCCACCAGCAGGTCGGCCTTCAGGTGCGGCGCGGTGTAGACCCGCTGCACGCCGGAGATGCCGCCTTCGAGCCGGTCATTGCCGTCGCTGAAGTGCGACGGCGCCACCGTCAGCATCCACTCGCTGGCCTCACTCGCGCGCCAGCGGCCGTAGACCTGCACGTTGTTGGCATAGACGCCGTTGAGCAGCGCCTGCAGCGGCGTCGCGGTCGAGCGCATCGCGGCCGAAGCGCCGATGCGCCAGCGGTCGTCCAGGTCATAGTCCACCGCCACCCGGCCGCCCTGGCGCGCGCCATAGCCATACCAGTGCGTGGACAGCTCGGCCTCGACGGTCAGGTCGCGCACGCGCCGCTGCACGCCGGCGCGGGCCCAGCGGTAGTCGACACGCCCTTCGTCGAAGCGGCCGGTGGCATAGCCCACGCCGCCGAAGGCACGCCAGTCATAGTTGATTGGCGGCGTGTACAGCACCGACTCGATGCCGAAGTTGCCGTCGCCCACCACGGGGCTGTCATTGGCCAGGCCGCGATACCCTTCGATGCGCAGTTCGGCCTTGTTGTGCACGGCCCACTCGCGCGCCAGGCGGCGGGCGGTCAGGTCTTCCGGGAAGCGCGCCAGGGTATCGTCGCGCAGCATTTCCGCCTGGCGCCATTCCTGCAGGTCGAGCGCGGCGTGGCCCTGCTGCACTTCCACCGCGAGCGCGCGCGGCGTCACCGTTTCGGCGGCCTTCAGCTCCTGCTCGGCGGCGCGCGGCCAGCCGCGCGCCAGGTAGACATTGGCCAGGCCCGCGCGCAAGCCAGAATGGCCGGGCGCGTTGCGCACCAGGTCTTCCGTGCGCTGCTGGGCCTGCGGGGTATCGTCTGCCTGCAGGCGCGCGCGCGTGGCGGTCTGCTCGGCGGACAGCCACAGGTCGTTGGGCTGGCGCGTCGGCTGGCCCCGCACCCAGCGCCATTGCGGCTGCTCGGCGCGGGCCTCGCTCACCACCTCGCCCGCCGGGTCGAAGGCTTCGGCTTCTGCATTCGCGTAGTACAGGCCGGTCTGGGCCTTCAGGCGCGTTTCGGGGTCGAGCCCGTGCGGGTAGGCTTCGCGCACCTGACGGAACAGCTCCGCGGCCTGCTCGGGGTGACGCAGATAGAGGTAGGCCGAGGCAACGTCGCCCAGCGCGTAGACGGGTACGGCGACACCCTCGGCGCGCAGCGCCTCGTAGCTGTCGACCACGTCTTGCATGCGAAAGCGCGCATGCAGCGCGCCGAGGCGGTCGATGCGGGCGCGGCGGTACAGGGCCTCGCCTTGCCCTTCCTTCAGGCCCTGCGCCTGCAGTGCAGGCAGAAGCGCGTCATAGCGCGCCAGCGCGCGGTCGGCGATGGCAAAGCGCTCGGCCTCCATCCGCACAGGCATGTCGGCGAGCCGCACCAGTTCGGCGGTGGCATCCAGTTCCAGCGTCTGGCGGGCCGCGGTGTCAAACAGTGCCGGATGCTCGCCCGCCACGCGCAGCGCGGCATCGGGCAGCCCGGCGCGCTGCAGCGCGCCCACGTATGCGCGCACGGCGTCGGCGCGTTTGGGCGCTCGGGTATAGGCCTGATCGACTTCAAACAAGGCCTCGTACGGTTCGCCGGCGCGCGCCTGCGCATAGGCCAGCGCCAGACGGCTGTCGACGTCATCCGGCTGCTTGCGCACCAGTGCCTGGCCCGCGGCGACGGCTTGCGCGGCCTGTCCGCTGTCGGCCAGCACGCCAACCTCGCCCAGCGCAAACACCGGCTCGGCGGGGAAACGCTGGCGTCCTTCGCGGTAGCGCGCCAGCGCCTCATCCCAGCGCTTCTCGTCGCGCAGCGCGCCCGCCGCCGCGGCCAGCACCTGCGGCGGCGCGGTGCGCGCGGCGCCCGCTTGCTCCAGCTCTCCGTAAGCGGCCAGCACCTCATCGAAACCTCCGGCCCAGCCGGCGATGATGATCCGGTCAAACGCCGCGCGCCGGTCCGAGGGAGCGCTGGCGACGCGCTCGCGCAGCATCGTCAGCGCACTGGTGTAGTCACCGGCGCGGGCGCGCTGGATCAGGGCGTCGTATTCGGCGTCAGCCTGCGCGGGTGCCGGCATGCAGCAAAGTGCCGCCGCCACGCCGGCCGCGAGCCCGGCCGGCATGCGCCGGCGCAAGGTCCCACGCAGGGCGGGACGGGTGCCGGCACACGAAGGTTGCGTCATCAGTGAATCCATGGGATTCGCAGCCTGTCTCTTTTCATGCCCGAGCGCCGGCCCGCCTGCTGGAAGCGTGCGCGCGCCTGGGGTCCGTTATCGGCAGATGACATGCGGCACGGAGACACGGAACCCGATCGGACCTGGCCGCAGGAGAGAGGCGGCAGGACAGGCCTACGGGATCCGGCGGGCACCGAGGAACCACGCCGGATGGCCAGCCCGCGATGGGCCTGGCGTCGTGCAGACGCTACCGCCGCCAGTGGCGGGGTGCGTTGCCGCAAATCAGGGGAAAGTGTAATGGCGCCGCGAAAATCAAATCGTGAACATTCGCAAACAAATTTACAACCTGCATCAAATTCCCGGTGCGGATTCTGGCCGCATTCCGTGATTCAGGACAATCCCCGTTCGGGGGAAACATTACCCAGTTCTGGCCGGAACGCCTTGCCCGGCTTGGCCTGGTGCCGCGCGAGCTTCTGGGAGTTTTTTGAGCCGGGCCTTGTCGCGACATTCGCAAATATGACTTAGTCCCTCGCGCACGAGTATCTTTATTTTTTGCGGGCTTGCATATGCCTTCGGCACCAGCCGGTACCTCAGGCGCCTGCCATCGTTTCCGCCGTGACTTCCCATCCCGCATCAATGCCGCCGGGGAGCATCTGTCCGCGATCCTCGCCCACCTCCGTGTCGATCAGGCGGTTCAGCTTTTCGTTCATGGCGAGGATGAGCTCGCGATGCTGCGCGCCACTGGCAGCCAGATTCACCATCTCGAACCGGTCCACTTGCAAGTCATACAGTTCCAGGTCATTGAAGCGAACGAGCTCTTCCAGCGTCGTCGGCCGGTTGTGCTGCTTGGGAGAAAAGTAGCGCGCAAAACTGTACCGGCCATCATAGACAGCGCGCACAGCGCCGCGCTTCATCAGGTCGGGCCGGATGCCCGCGCTCTTGATCTGGTCCGGCTTGCCGCCTTTCTGTACGAAGGCAGTGGCCTTGAACAGGAAATCACCATCCAGATAGGCAAGCATGTTGTAGCAGAACAGCGCGCCGTCGCGGATGGCGCTGAACTCTGCCCTCTCGGGCGCGGCAAGCAGCCCGGACAAGTCCTTGCCCGGCAGCCCTTTGACAAGGCCGGCGCGCTTGTCGGCCGACACACCCGTCATGGAAACCAGCGTCGGCGCAATATCCAGGTGAGAGGTAACCGCCCGGCACTGCCCGCCGCCGCGATAAGCCGGATGCGCAATGACCAGCGGCACGTTGTTTTGTTCGCGGTACGAAACGGCGCCCTTGGCATGCAGCTGGTGGGCGCCGTCCATATCGCCGTGATCGGACGTCAGTATGATGATGGTCTTTTCCGTCAGGCCTGCTGCATCCAGCTCTGCCAGCACGGCCGCGATATTGCGGTCCACGTCCCGCATGCAGTTCAGGTAATAGTTATGCCGCCGGCGCCAGCGCCCGACCTCGTTGGGAATTTCGCCAACCAGCGCATCGTGCGAGCGCAGGAAGTCCCGATGCGCCTGCGGGCGTCCCGGTGCGTCCAGCGCCTGCGCGTGGCTTGCCGGCAGTTCGAATTTCCACTGTGTCGCATACAGCGGATCCAGCGGTTCGCGCGCCACGTGGGTAATGCCGCGCTGCGTCTGCACCGGGTCGCCAGGCGGGTCGGTGTCGTAGAACATCACATCGTGCGGGTTCACCAGGTTCACCGCCAGAAACCACTGCTTGCCCTCCGCGGTCAGGTCGCGCCCCTTGCTGCGCAGCCAGCTGGTGCTCATGGCGGCAATCACGCCATCGTGCGCGTATCCGCCGCGGGTGTGGGCGATGATGTCGCCAATGCCGACGTAATCGGAAAAGCCGTAGGCCTCCATCTCCGACGTGAAGATCTTGGTCGGGGTGCCGAGCTTGTTGACCGTTTCGAACTCCTTGGTCAGGTGCCATTTTCCCTTGTACGCCGTGTAATACCCCGCCTGTCGCAGCCTGTGGCCCAGCGTGAGAATGTCCGTCGACATACTCCCGATCCACGGGAAGTTTGTGTTGTCGAACATCCGCGTCTGCTGGATGTGCTGGCCGGTGTAGAGCACCGAGCGGGACGGCGTGCAGACGCAGGAATTTATGCGGTGGTTCACAAAAGTGGTGCCACGCTTCATTAGGCGCCGGTGCGCCGGCAGCTCGAAGCCCGCCGGCAGTTCGCCGGGCTGAAAGAAGCGCTCCTGATCGACGAGGATCAGCAGGATGTTGTAGGGGCCAGCGGCTGCACCCTTCTGCCCTGCGGATTGCGGCAACGCGCCGGACGCTGTCGCTGCGGATGCCGCGCTTGCGCCCGCCCCGACGCCCAGCGCCACGGCGCCAGAACCTGCAACGCGGAGGAAATCGCGCCGGCTCAGTGCGGCGCCCTGCTGTGCATCGTTGCCCATGGTGCCCCTTGCGCAAAGCGGACTGACCACATCAGCCGCGACGCCGACGGGCGGCGTGCCGGGGTCTGACCGGTAAGACATAGTCTATCAATGGCGCTATCGGCTTCGCGCAGAGGGAATGGCTGCAGTGTTGGCTATCGCACCAATGCGGGATTCGAGGCTTTAGCGCCTGCCAGAGTACCGTCATGCCCGCGTCATCCATCGGAATCTGGCGTGCCCGATTGACAATGCAATCCGACCACGTAGGCGTCCATTTCCAGAGCCGAGGAGCGGTCGGCCTCTGCCGCGACCACCCCGCCACTTTTGTATCGCACTGTATCTGGCGCGGCACCGGACACGAAATATTGCATGCTGGCCGCTGCACGGAAACAAGCGGGATACGTGCAGGCGCTCCAATGCTGCTGATCGCCTACGACGGCCAGTACGACAACCGCGCCGCCGCGTGGCTGGCGTCGGCGGTTTCCCTGACCTGAAATCCCTGGCTGAATTGTTCTCGCTGAATCCTTCCTCGACTGTCTGACACGGAGACTGCACCATGCACCGCATCCTGCGCGCCCTGCTCGCCGCCACCATCATCCTCGCCGCCACCCACGGCGCTCCCGCTGCCGCCGCGTCGGCGGATTTCGGCAAGGCGCCGGAATTCACCGGCATCGAGAAATGGCTCAACTCCGAACCGCTGACCCTTGCCGGACTGCGCGGCAAGGTCGTGCTGGTCGATTTCTGGACACACGACTGCATCAACTGCATCCGCACCCTGCCCCATGTGCGCCAGTGGTACGACAAATACCGCGACAAGGGGCTGGTGGTGGTCGGCGTGCATACGCCGGAGTTTGGCTTCGAAAAGTCAACCGCCAATGTCCAGGCCGCGCTAAAGCGCTTCGATATCCGCTACCCGGTGGCGCAGGACAACAAGTACGCCACCTGGAATGCCTGGCGCAACCAGTATTGGCCGGCGCTGTATCTTGTCGATGCCAGCGGCAATGTCGTTTACAAGCACTTCGGCGAAGGCAACTATGCCCAGACCGAAGCGGCCATCCAGAAGGCCCTGGCCGACGCCAAGCGCTGACCCGTCCGGCGCGCGGCGGGCCCGGCTAGCGGCGCTGCGCGCTGGCCGTCGGGGGCAGCTTCAGCAGCGGATACGGGTTGATCGCACCCCCGGCGGCATAGATGCCGTAGTGCAGGTGCGGCGGCGTGCCGCGCGCGTTGCCGGTGGTGCCGACATAGCCGAGCACCGTGCCCGGAGCCACGATATCGCCCGCGCGTATCGCCGCGTAGTCGTCGAGGTGCGCGTAGTAATGCATCTGCCGTCCCGGTCCCATTACCCATACCACCTTGCCGCCGAGCGAATTGGTGCCGACGCGCGAGACGATGCCTTCCGTAGCCGACAGCACCGGCCGGCCGCGTGGCGCGAAGATGTCGATGCCCTCATGCTTGCGCCCGCCGGAGCGCGCGCCATGCCAGGTGTCGCGCAGTGCGCGCGCGGCGACGCCTTGCACCGGGACCGGCAGCACCGTCGGCGCGGGGCGGGCCGCCAGCCGCGCCGCATAGATGGCGCGTTCCAGCTGGGGCTGCAGCCATGGCCACGCGGCCCACAAAATGGCCGCCACCACCGCCGGCCAGACCAGGCGTCCGACCAGTGGCCGGCGGCCCGGCGCATCGCCGTACCGCGCCGATGCGGGTTCAGCGGTCGGGTCCGGAGCCGGTCCGCGATGGGGATCGAATTGAGGCATATCCGCTTCGACGGCGGCACGGCCGACAAATTCCGCACGCTGCCACGTGGCGCGCGCGTCACTGCGCGGGCGGCTGGCACACACCGCCGAACCATTATCGGGCGGGCTGGTCATATCTCGACTTATCGACAGCAACGAGGAGAAGGCATGGATTGTCCGGTGTGCCCGCAAACCCAACTGGTGATGTCCGAAAGGCAGGGCATCGAGATCGACTACTGCCCGAAGTGCCGCGGCGTATGGCTGGACCGCGGCGAGCTCGACAAGATCCTGGAGCGCTCCGTCGCCGCGGCGCCCGCGCCGCAGGCCATGGCGCCCGCCGCGCCGCCCCAGCAGGGCTACGGCGACCGGGACCGCGGCCATGAGCGGGACCGCCCTCGTGACCATGACCGGGATCGCTATTACGACGAACGCCAGCAGAAGCACTATCGCAAGAAGAGCATCTGGCACGAGTTGTTCGACTGAACGCTGGCTGCGCGCCGCTGGCTGCACGCAATACCCCGCCGCATTACCGCGCATTCCCCCAGATGCGCCGGCGATCCCGCTATCCCTTGCGGCGCCGGCGCGCAACCTCCGCCGCCGCGTCGCGCAGTTCCGGCGGCAGCGCGCGGATCTCCGCCGCAAAGAACGCCCGCTCGGCCGCGCGCAGCGCCGGCAACTGCGCTGCCAGCCGCTCCACCGCCGCGCAGGCTTTCGCCGTTGCGCCTTGTTCTTGTGTCAGGTACCAGGCCGACTCCAGCAACAGATTGGCCAGTTGCAACGGCCCCAGGCTGACATGGCCGGCGTCGTGGTCCTCCAGCGCAAAGGCGGCCACGGCCGACCAACGCACGAAACCCTTGGCCGGCGCAAACGGCGCGTGGAAGGGCCGCAGCGCATCGATGGCGTCGGCCACGGACAGCGGGCGCTGGCGGCGAAAGGCGGCCACGCTCTCCACTCCCTTGCCTGCGCCGGTCCCGCCTGCGCAGGTTCCGCTATCGCCGGGCGCATCCGGCCCGCAGCTGCCGCGCGCGATGCGCAACAGGAAGATCGCGTTCCATGCGGTGCCGCCGCCAACCCCGAAGCGATCGCAGATCCATTCCGACAACCCCAGCCAGCGCATCGCCTGCCGTTGCACCGCGCCGGCATCGAGCGCGCGGCCGGGATCGACCAGCCCATGGCGCCAGAACAGCCACAGGCACAGGCCGATATTGGCCGCGGCATGCTGTACGGCGTCGACCGAATCGGCTTCGTAAGCGGCTTGCAGCGCTGCCGCGAAGGCATCGAGGGCATGCTGCGCCGACAGCGCCGGCGCCACCTTGCCGGCAGCGGCCTTGCCCATCGCACCGGCCTTGTACAGCAGCCCCTCCAGGTTCAGCACCTCGAAGCGCAGGCGCGGGTTGTAGCGCACCGCCGGGGATAGCTCCGGATCCGCGCGCAGTGCGGCCAGCCCGGCGCCTGCGCCCTCGTGGTCGCCGCGCGTATAGCGGGCCCAGGCGCGCACCACGTGCGCCATCGCCGCGAAGGTGGGCATGGCGGCGCCGGGGCTGCCTGCCCGGGCCAGCCGATCAAAGCGGGCCAACGCGGCGCGGCTCTGCTCAAGGCTGCCACAGCGGCGCCAGGCCAAACTTTCCTTTAGCAGCGACAGCGCCTGCTGGAACGGATCGCCGGCGCTGCGCTGCGCCGTGCGGAACGCTTCGGCCACGGCGGTGCCTTGCGCGCCGGCATAGCCGTCCTGCGCGCTGCGCATGGCCTGCGTCAGTTCGCTCCAGAAGGCCATGTCGCGCATCACGTAGGCCGCACCGTCCGGCATGCCGGACACTGGCGCCGCGGCATCGCCGAAGCCCAGCTGCCGCGCCAGTGCCGCCGGGCCCAGCGTGCGTCCGTGCGCGACGAAGCGCAGCCGCGCGGCCTGCGCCGCCGTCATCCAGAACGGTCCGCGGCTACGTTGCGCGGGATTGGTCGTTGCCGGGTCGCGTTGCCGGTCCGCGCCCCAGCCCAGCGTCACGCCCCACCGGGCAAAGTCCGCGAAGGCGCGCGATACCAGCATGCGCAGGTTGGCGGCGGCCGGAAAGGCGCTGCGCACTGCCGCCACTTTCACGTCACCGCCGCTGCGCTGCGCATGCCAGGCGCGCGCCAGCAGCCAGACCGACTGGAAGCGGGCGGGCTCGCCATTGACACGGTAGGGGGCGCAGACGTCGATACAAAGCAGGGCGGCGGGCATGGCTGAAGTCGTAGCAGGCTGAGGGTCAGGGCGATGCAGCGCCGTCATGTTACGCAAGTTACAGCGTGCGCGGTTGGCGTGCGTGGGGCGCTCTCCTATGCTGCGCACCAACGGTCCGGGCCCGGATTGCCACCAGAAGATTCCTATCCAACCCAACACGCTACTGCCATGCCTATCCGAATCGCCCGTTTGCTGTCCCCGGTTGCCGTGGGACTCGCACTGCTTGCCGCCGCCCTGCCCGCCACCGCCGCACCCAAAGCGGCGCCGCTCGATGTAGACGCGCTGTTCCGCCAGGCCGGCACCACCGGCACCATGGTCATCCATGACCTGCGCCGCGATCGCGTGCTGACCTACAACGCTGTGCGCGCGGCCACGCCGTACTCGCCTGCGTCGACCTTCAAGATCATGAACTCGCTGATCGGCCTGGACAGCGGCGCCGTGGCCGATATCGACCACGACAAACTGCCGTGGGACGGCAAGGTCTGGCTGGTCGGCGGCAAGGCTGTGCTGCCTGAAGCTTGCAACGCCGACGTGCCGCTGCGCGTGGCCTTCCCCAACTCATGCGTGCCCGCCTACCAGGCGCTGGCGCGGCGGGTCGGCAGCAAGGCCTACCAGCGCTACCTGACCGCCTCGCATTACGGCAATGCCGACAGCTCGGGGCCGGTCGATCGCTTCTGGCTCAATGGCAGGCTGCAGATCTCCGCCTACCAGCAAATCGATTTCCTCAAAGGGCTGGTGCAGCGCACGCTGCCGTTCTCACCGGCCGCGTTCGATGGCGTGGACCGGCTGACGGTGATCGAACGCACCGCAGGCTATACGCTGCA
This sequence comes from Cupriavidus sp. NPDC089707, assembly GCF_044748965.1. NCBI lineage: Bacteria > Pseudomonadati > Pseudomonadota > Betaproteobacteria > Burkholderiales > Burkholderiaceae > Cupriavidus > Cupriavidus sp. NPDC089707. Next base: position 117,748 of record NZ_JBIVHB010000016.1, on the reverse strand, counting down.
CGGCAAGACCGGCTGGGCCGATTCCGCGCAGCCGGCAGTCGGATGGCTGGTGGGGTGGGTGGAGCGCGGCGGCGACAACTACCTGTTCGCGCTCAATCTCGACCTGATCAAGCCCGAGCACGCCAAGGCGCGGATGGAGATCGCGCGCGCGGCGCTGCGGCAGGCCGGGGCGCTGCCGGATTGAGTGGCACCTGACGCCTACGGCACCGTCCCGCCGAGCTGCCGCAAAAGCTTCTTCACGATTTCGTCGTGCAGCGCCAGCGCGGCAGCAAGCGTCGGCGCGCCGTAGCTTTCGTTGTCCTGCTCGCCCATACCAGTTACACGGGTCACGAACAGCGGCGCGTCGCCTGATGCCTGCGCCAGTCCGCGAAAGCGCGTGGTCACCACGCCGCCGCTGTCCTGCAGCAGTGTGCGGCGGAACACTGGATCGTTTTCAGCCATCCAGCGCTCCCATTCCTCACGGGCCGTCACCTCGACCGGCCGGTTCTTCAAATCCAGCACGTAGTAGCGGCTCCAGTGGCCAGTATCGGCGGCGCGGGCCTTCATCTTTTGCCTCGGCGTTCTGTAGTCCGGTTTCTACGCTAGGCAGCCTGGCGCCGGCGCGCAAGTGAAGTGCCGTTCAAGTATCTCCAGGCTGCTGCAAAGCATTCACCTTCCGGGTTTTCCCTCGGTTGAGTTCTGTCGCTGATTATTCTTTAATTCAACGTGAATTAATTAATACCAAGGCCGCCGCGCACCCGCGTCGGCCAGAGGACGGAGACAACATGACCGCATCCAAGGCAGGCCGTGGCGTGAATTCCGCCAGCCTGCGCCTGTACAACGAACGCGCGTTGCTGTTGGCGTTGCGCCGCGCCGGCGAGGCGTCGAAGGCCGATCTGGCGCGGATGGCGCAGCTGACCAACACCGCGGTTGGCAGCATTGTGCAGACCCTGGCCGACGAAGGCCTGGTCGAGCAGGCCGGCCGCCGCACCGAGGGCCAGCGCGGGCAGCCAGCCAGTCTGATCCGGCTCAAGGCCAAAGGCGCCTTCGGCATTGGCGTGAGGCTGGACCGCGGCAGCATCGAGACCGTAATGGTGGACTTCGCCGGCGAGCTGCTCGCCAGCCATGCGCACCAGCTGGTGCTGCCCCATCCCGAGCAGGCACTGGAACTGGTGCGGCGCGATATCGAGGCGATGCGCGCCCGGCTCAGCCCGGGCGAGCAGAAGCGGCTGCTCGGCATCGGCGTGGCGCAACCCTATAACCTCGGGGCGTGGCTGCGCGAGCTTGACGTGCAGGGCGAGGACTTCCAGGCGAGCTTCCGCGCCTGGGACGAAGCCGACTTCGCTGCGATGCTCAACGCCGTCACCGGCCTGCCGGTGTTCAGTGAGAACGACGGCACCGCGGCCGCGGTAGCCGAGCTGTTCTACGGGCGTCACCACGCGCAGCATTTCCTCTATGTGTTCCTCGGCCCGGCCATCGGCGGCGGCGTGGTGCTCAACGGCGACTGCGTGCGCGGCGTTTCCGGCAATGCCGGCGATATCGCCATGATGCCGGTGCCGCCCAGCACCCTGCCCTCTGCGCCGCCCCCCGCCGGCACGCGGCGCGACCTGCTGTTGTCGCGCGCCTCGCTCAATGCGCTGACGCGCCACCTGCGCTACCACGGCGTGGCAATCGACGGCCATGCCGACCTGCAGCGCCAGGCCGAGCTGGGCCACCCGGCGGTGGCGCAATGGATCGACGACTGCGTCGACGCGCTGGCGCCGGCGCTGCAATCGGCGCTGGCGGTGCTGGACGTGCCGCTGGTGATCTTCGACGCCGACATCGACGGGGGGCTGGTGCCGGCTCTGATCGAGCGGCTGCAGCAGGCCCTGAATGACAGCGCCCCTGAAGCGCGCACGCCCGCCACCGTGGTGCGCGGCTGCTTCGGCGCCAACGCCGGCGCGGTGGGCGCCGCGTCGCTGCCGATGTTCATGAACTTCTCGCCGCGTGCCGAACTGCTCAAGGGCGCCTCGGCCATCGTCCCGGAGGCCAGCCATGCCATGGTCTGAAGCATCGAGCACCCTGACCCAGTCTCAGCAGCAGCGCCCCCATGGCGCCGCTGCTGCCGCGCCGCCGCTTGCGCCACTGCTTGCGCCACTGCTTGCGCTGCGCAATATCTCCAAGACCTTTCCCGGCGTGAAGGCGCTCAGCAACGTGCAGTTGACCGTCTACGCGGGCGAAGTCCATGCGCTGATGGGCGAGAACGGCGCCGGCAAGTCGACACTGATGAAGATCCTGTCCGGCGCCTACACCGCCGATCCCGGCGCGGAGTGCTGCATTGCCGGCGAGGCGGTCGCGTTCGGCGGCCCGGCCGCGGCACGCGAGCATGGCATCGCGGTCATCTACCAGGAACTGAGCCTGGCGCCGAACCTGAGCGTGGCGGAGAACATCTACCTCGGCCGGCATCTGCACCGCCATGGCATGGTCGACCGCGCCGCGATGGCCAGCGCGTGCGAAGCCACGCTGGCACGGCTCGGGGCGGACTTCACGCCGGACACGCCGGTGCACACGCTGTCGATCGCGCAGCGCCAGCTGGTCGAGATTGCGCGCGCGGTGCATTTCGAGACGCGCATCCTGGTGATGGACGAGCCCACCACGCCGCTGTCAACCCGCGAGACCGGCCGGCTGTTCGCCCTGATCCGCCAGCTGCGCGCCGAAGGCATGGCAATCATCTACATCAGCCATCGCATGGCCGAGATCGACGAACTGGCCGACCGCGTCACGGTGCTGCGTGACGGCTGCTTCGTCGGCACGCTGGAGCGCGGCAACCTGACCCAGGCCGCGCTGGTCAAGATGATGGTGGGCCGCGATCTGTCCGGCTTCTACACCAAGACCCATGGCGAGACACGCGAGGGCGCGATCATGCTGTCGGTGCGCAATATGTCCGATGGCCGGCGCGTGCGGCCGTGCAGCTTCGACCTGCGCGCCGGCGAAGTGCTGGGGCTGGCCGGCCTCGTCGGGGCCGGCCGTACCGAACTGGCGCGGCTGATCTTCGGCGCCGATGCACGCAGCGATGGCGCGGTGTTCGTCGCCGGCACGCCGCTGGCTATTGCCAGTCCGCGCCAGGCAATCGATGCCGGCATCGCCTACCTGACCGAAGACCGCAAGCTGCAGGGCCTGTTCCTGGACCAGAGCGTGCACGAGAACATCAACCTGATCGTGGCGGCCCGCGACGCGCTGCGCGGCGGCCGGCTCAACCGCGCCAGCGCACGCCAGCGCACCACGCAGGCTATCCGCGCGCTCGGCATCCGCGTGGCGCATCCGCAGGTCAACGTGGGCGCGCTGTCGGGCGGCAACCAGCAGAAGGTGATGCTGTCGCGGCTGCTGGAAACGCGGCCGCGCGTGCTGATCCTGGATGAGCCGACGCGCGGCGTGGATATCGGCGCCAAGGCGGAGATCTACCGGCTGGTGGACGAGCTGGCCCGCTCGGGTGTGGCCGTGCTGCTGATTTCCAGCGAGCTGCCCGAGGTGGTTGGGCTCTGTGATCGGGTGCTGGTGATGCGTGAAGGCGAACTGGTCGGCGAAGTGGCCGGCAGCGCCGATGCGGCCGGCATGCAGGAACGGATCATTGGGCTCGCGACAGGCGCGGGTGGGGACATTCAACACACCACACTGCATTGACAAGGCCGGCGGTTTGCTCCCCTCTCCCACGAAGTGGGAGAGGGGCCGGGGGAGAGGGCAGGCGTGTGGCAAGCATGTCGACGCTTCACTTCGTGGACGCTCCGGCCCTCTCCCCCGCCCCTCTCCCGCATGCGGGAGAGGGGAGCAAACAGTCAGCTCGCCATCGCCATCGCCATCGCAAGAAATAGAACGCAGTACACAAGTCGGCCCACGCAGGTACGACGTTCCGACAAGGAGACACCATGCGCAACCCCTTCCACCCCACCGCCCACGCCACTGCCGCGGTCGCCCCATCCAGCGGCCCCGCCCTGCCCGGCGCCGCCGGCCGCGCCACCACGCAGGAACGCTTGCGCGCGCTCGGCATGCTGCCGGTGCTGGTGCTGATCTGTCTGGGCTTCACGCTGCTGACCGAAAACTTCGCGAGCCTGCAGAACCTGTCGATCATCGCGCAGCAGGCGTCGATCAACCTGGTGCTGGCGGCGGGCATGACCTTCGTCATCCTGACCGGCGGCATCGACCTGTCGGTGGGCTCGATCCTGTCCGTGTCCGCGGTGGTGGCGATGCTGGTCTCGCTGATGCCGCAGCTGGCGGCGCTGAGCGTGCCGGCGGCATTGCTGTGCGGTTTGCTGTTCGGCCTGGTCAATGGCGCGCTGATCGCCTTCATGAAGCTGCCCCCCTTTATCGTGACGCTGGGCAGCCTGACCGCGGTGCGCGGACTGGCCCGGCTGGTGGGGGATGACAGCACCGTCTACAACCCTGACATCTCCTTTGCCTTCATCGGCAACGGCGACCTGCTGGGTATCCCCTGGCTGGTCGTGATCGCGGCGGCAGTGGTGGCGGTGTCGTGGCTGGTGCTGCGCCGCACGGTGCTGGGCCTGCAGATCTACGCCGTCGGCGGCAATGCCGAGGCGGCGCGGCTGTCGGGCATCAAGGTCTGGGTGGTGCTGCTGTTCGTCTATGCCGTGTCGGGGCTGCTGTCGGGGCTGGGTGGCGTCATGTCGGCGTCGCGGCTGTATGCGGCCAACGGCCTGCAGCTGGGCCAGTCCTATGAGCTCGATGCCATCGCCGCGGTCATCCTGGGCGGCACCAGCTTCGTCGGCGGGGTCGGATCGATTGCCGGGACGCTGGTGGGCGCGCTGATTATCGCGGTGCTGTCCAACGGGCTGATCCTGCTGGGCGTGTCGGACATCTGGCAATACATCATCAAGGGGCTGGTGATCATCGGCGCGGTGGCGCTGGACCGCTACCGGCAGAAGGGCTCGGCGCGGACCTGAGCCACGCACTGACAGGAGACAGATGGATGATCAAGCCCTTTTCCTTTCCCTTCCTCTGCGCGCTGACAGCGGTCGCAATGGCCGCGCTCGGCGCCCTGCCGGCCGCTGCGCAGGCACCGTCGCAGCCTGCCGCACAAGCCCCGCAGCGCCAGCTCAAGAAGGTCGGCGTAACGCTGGGCTCGCTCGGCAACCCCTACTTCGTCGCGCTGGCGCGCGGCGCCGAAGCTGCTGCCCGGCAGGTCAATCCCGACGTGAAAGTCACCGTGCTGTCGGCGGACTATGACCTGAACAAGCAGTTCACCCATATCGACAGCTTTATCGTCGCCAAGGTCGACCTGATCCTGATCAACGCGGCGGATGCGCGCGCGATCGAGCCCGCGGTGCGCAAGGCGCGCAAGGCCGGCATCGTGGTGGTCGCCGTCGACGTGGCCGCCGCCGGCGCCGATGCCACGGTGCAGACCGACAACACTCAGGCGGGCGAACTGGCCTGCGGCTTTATCGCCGAGCGGCTCAAGGGGCGCGGCAACGTGATCATCCAGAACGGGCCGCCGGTGTCGGCCGTGCTCGATCGCGTCAAGGGCTGCAAGGCCGTGCTGGCGCGGCACCCAGACATCCGCATCCTGTCCGACGACCAGGACGCCAAGGGCTCGCGCGAGGGCGGCCTGAACGTGATGCAGCTGTACCTGACGCGCTTTCCCAAGGTCGACGCGGTCTTCACCATCAACGACCCGCAGGCCGTGGGTGCCGACCTGGCCGCGCGCCAGCTGAACCGCCGCGGCATCCTGATCGCTTCGGTCGACGGCGCGCCCGATATCGAAGCCGCGCTGAAGGCCGATACCCTGGTGCAGGCCTCGGCCAGCCAGGATCCGTGGGCGATCGCGCGCACCGCGGTGCAGCTGGGCGTCGGCATGATGAACGGCCAGCGTCCCGCCACGCCGACCGTGCTGCTGCCGTCGACGCTGGTGACGCGCGCCAACGTTGGCCAGTACAAGGGCTGGGCCGCGCCGCGATGAGCGGCAGGCCCGCCATCTTTCCAATCCCCTTGCCGAACGCACTGCTTCTTCCCGACATGATGCACAGCCTTTCCGCCGCGGCTCCTGCCGCTGCCCACGCGCCCGAATTCGACTTCGTCCTGTTCGGCGCCACCGGCGACCTGGCGCGGCGCAAGCTGCTGCCGGCGCTGTTCGATGCGCACGCCGCCGGCGCGCTGCACCCGCGCGGGCGCATCCTGGCGCTGGGCAGCCAGCCGCTGTCGCACGACGCCTACGTGGCCATGCTGAACGACGAGGTGCTGCCGGCGCTGGCCGGCAATGCCGCAGCGTGGCGAGGCTTCCTGGAGCGCATCGTGTACCTGCAGGTCGATGCCAACGCCGATGCCGGCTTCGACGCGTTGGCCGAACTGGTCAACGCCCGCGCCGCGCCGGTGGTGGTGTGCTACCTGGCGACCGCGCCGCACCTGTTTGCCACCATCTGCGCGCAACTGGCACGCGTGGGGCTGGCCGGCGAGCGCAGCCGGGTGGTACTGGAAAAGCCGCTCGGCCATGACCTGGCCTCGTCCGAAGCCATCAATGCCGAAGTGGCGCGGCATTTCGCCGAGGATCGGATCTACCGCATCGACCACTACCTCGGCAAGGAGTCGGTGCAGAACCTGATGGCGATGCGCTTCGGCAATGTGCTGTTCGAGCCCCTGTGGCGGCGCGAATGGGTGCGGCAGGTACAGATCACCATTGCCGAGGAGCTGGGCGTTGAGCGCCGCGGCGGCTTCTACGACGGCATCGGCGCGCTGCGCGACATGGTGCAGAACCACCTGCTGCAACTGCTGTGCATGGTGGCGATGGAGCCGCCCACCAGCCTGTCGGAAGACGCCATCCGCGACGAGAAGCTCAAGATCCTGAAGGCGCTGCGTCCGATCCGCACCGAGGACGTGGCCGAGAAAGCGGTACGCGGCCAATATTGCCGCGGCGCCGCGGGCGGCAACCCGGTACCCGGCTATGCCAGCGAGCCGGGCATCGCCCCCGACAGCCGCACCGAAACCTTCGTGGCCATCCGCGCCGAGATCGCCAACTGGCGCTGGGCCGGCGTGCCGTTCTACCTGCGTACCGGCAAGCGCATGCAGTCGCGCGTGGCGGAGATCGTGATCCATTTCCACGACGTACCCTACTCGCTGTTCCCGCATCCGCTGGGCACCATGGCCGGCAACCGGCTGGTGATCACGCTGCAGCCGGAGGAAAGCATCCGCCTCTATTTCCTGACCAAGCAGCCGGGCGACACGCAGGCGCTGCTGCCTGCCTCGCTCGACCTGCAACTGACGAGCGCGGCGCCGCGCGTGCGGCGCGTGGGCGCCTATGAACGCCTGCTGCTCGATGTGATCCGCGGCCGGCTGGGCCTGTTCGTGCGCCGTGACGAGCAGGTGCAGGCATGGCGCTGGGTCGCGCCGATCCTGCAGGCGTGGGAGAACACCACCGCGCCGCCCAAGCCATACACCGCCGGCACCTGGGGGCCGGCGGCCTCCAGCGCCCTGCTGTCGCGCGACGGCCAGGCCTGGCACGAAGAAATGTAGGAGCCATCGACATGACCACCACTCTTCCCGCCTGGCAAGCGCTGCGCGCCCATGCCGAAACGATGCGCCGCACCCATATGCGCGACTGCTTCGACGGCCCGCATGGCCTTGCGCGTGCCGATCGCTTCACCGCCGAGGCCTGCGGCCTGACGCTCGACTACGCCAAGAACCGGATCACCGACGAGACACTGCAACTGCTGCTCGACCTGGCGGCACAGGCGCGCGTAAGCGAGCGGCGCGATGCCATGTTCGCCGGCGAACCAGTTAATACCACCGAGCGCCGCGCAGCGCTGCATATCGCGCTGCGCGCTTACCCGGAGGACGGCTACCGCGCGCTTGGCGTGCCGGTTGGCGAGGACGTCGCCGCGGTGCTGGGCCAGATGGAACGATTTGCCGATGCCGTGCGCAGCGGTGCGTGGACCGGCTTTGACGACCGCGCGATCACCGATGTGGTCAACATCGGCATCGGCGGCTCAGACCTGGGACCGCGCATGGTGTGCCGCGCGCTGGCGAGCGCCGACAGCACCGACAGCGCCGGGCCGCGCATGCATTTCGTCGCCAATGTCGACGGCAGCGACCTGGCACGCACGCTGGCGCCGCTGGACGCCGCGACCACGCTGGTGATCGTTTGCTCCAAGACCTTCACCACGCTGGAAACCATGGCCAATGCGGGCACGGCGCGCGACTGGTTCGTGCAGCAGGGTGCGTCTGGCGCGGACCTGGCGCGCCATTTCGTGGCGGTCTCGACCAACCGCGACGCGGTGGCCGCGTTCGGCATCGACCCGGCCAATATGTTCCCGTTCTGGGACTGGGTGGGGGGACGCTTTTCGCTGTGGTCGGCGGTGGGCCTGTCGATCGCCGTGGCAGTGGGCTTTGCGCGCTTCCGCGAACTGCTCGACGGCGCGCGCGCGATGGACCTGCATTTTGCGAGCGCGCCTGCAGCGCGGAACCTGCCGATGCTGCTGGGGCTGCTCGATGTCTGGTACCGCAGCTTCCTCGGCGCCGGCAGCCGCTGCGTGGCGCCCTACTGCGAACCGCTCGAGTTGCTGCCTGCATTCCTGCAGCAACTGGAGATGGAAAGCAATGGCAAGTCGGTGCGGCTCGACGGCGGCAGCATCCAGGCAGGCTCGGCCCCGGTGGTGTGGGGCACGACCGGCACCAACGGCCAGCACGCCTATTTCCAGATGATGCACCAGGGCTCGCAACTGGTTCCAGTGGACTTCATCGCCACGCTGGAGCCGGTCAGCGACCTGCCCGGGCACCATACCAAGCTGCTGGCCAACTGCTTTGCACAGGGCGAGGCCCTGCTGCGCGGCCGCACGGCCGACGAAGTGCGGGCAGAAGGCGTCAGCGATGAAGCCCTGGTGCCGCACCTGGTGTTCGAAGGCAACCGGCCCAGCAATACGCTGCTGCTGCAGCGGCTGGATCCGTGGCACCTTGGTGCGCTGCTCGCCTTGGCCGAGCACCGGACCTTCGTGCAGGGCGCGCTGTGGCAGATCAATTCCTTCGACCAGTGGGGCGTGGAGCTGGGCAAGAAGCTGGCCGCGCCGATCCAGCGCGAGCTGGAAGGCACGGCGGCCGCGGCCGCGCATGATGCCTCCACCGCCGCACTGATCCGCCGCGCGCAGGCCGCTCTGGCCCCGCAAGGCGCCGCGGCCTGAACTTTCCGCCGGAGATACCCGATGTCCACGCCTACCTCCCTGCCCCGCTATGTCGTCTTTGGCGAAGCCCTGACCGACATGGTGCGCCAGCCCGACGGCAGCTGGCTGGGCCTGCCTGGCGGCTCGTGCTGGAACGTGGCGCGCGCCGGCGCGCGGCTGGGCATTGCCACCGCGTTCGCCGGCGCCGTCAGCCAGGACCTGTTCGGCGACGACCTCGCCCGCGCCAGCGCCACGGCCGGGCTCGATGCGCGTTTCCTGCAGCGCGTGCCGCGCTCGCCCTTCCTTGCCTTCGTCGCCTCGCGCCATCCGCCGCAGTATTTCTTTGTCGGCGACGACAGCGCCGACCTGCACTTCGATCCCGCCGCGCTGCCCGCCGGCTGGCGCCAGGCTGCCGAAGTCGTGCATTTCGGCTCGATCAGCCTGGTGCGCCAGCCGCTGGCCGCACGGCTGTGCGAAGAGGCCACCCAGGCCGCCCAGGCCGGCAAGCACATCGCCTTCGATCCCAATTTCCGCGACCTGATGCGCACGCCCGGCTACGCCGCGGTGCTGGCGCATATGCTGCGCCTGGCCAGCTACGTCAAGATCTCCGACGAAGACCTGGCAGGCCTGTTTCCCACCCTCGACACCGGTGCCGCACTCGCGCAGGTGCGCGCCATGGCGCCGGATGCCACCGTGATGCTGACGCGCGGTGCCCAGGGCATGACCCTGTTCAAAGGCAGTGCCAAGGTCGAACAGCCTGCGCTGCGTGTAGAAGTCGCCGACACGGTCGGCTGCGGCGATGCTGCAATGGGCGGGTGGATGGCCGGTGTGCTGTCGGGCGCGGCGCAGAATCTGACGGCGCAGGCGCGACTTGCTGCGGCAGCCGCAGCAGTAGCCGCGACGCGGGCTGGGGCGTATCCGCCGTCGCGCGAGGAAGTTGAGGGCATGATCGCCGCAACGCGGTAGGCGGTACCGACCACCGCAAGTAACGATTCCATACCATCGGGCTGGCAATGTGTTGCGCTAAGCCTGACCGCAATTCCGCGCGCAATGCGCGTCGGAGAATTTAGTTGCGATCGGGCGTTGGACTATTATCATACTGTGATAACATACCAATGCGCGACCCTGGCCTCGACACATTGCTGGATCTGAATGGCACTCGCTTCGTTCTCGACGAGGCGGGCATTTGCTGGGTGAAGTTCGATATCAGCGTCTGCGCTGTATCGCCTGAACGTCCACACGGGCTCAGGTATTGCCTGACCCTGCACGAACGTAGTGGCCGCCGCTTGCTTGGTTTCGACAATGCTCATGGCATCCGCGACCGATGCGGCCGCGGCGCACGTACGCGCATTACATACGACCACCAGCATGTGGGAGCCCGGGTTCGGTTTTATGACTACAAGGATGCGTCCAGCTTGCTGCAAGATTTCTGGACCGAGGTTGGCAAGATCCTGCGGCTCAAGGAGTGAACAATGACCAGAAAACTCAAGATCGGCATCGCGTCACTGGAGGATTTCAAAGCCCGGACCATGGCAATTGCCCGCGGAGAACTCAAGCCCGGGAAGAATGAGCCCAAGGTCTGGTTTCAGTCGCTGGACGTCCTTGCCAAGGTACTGTCGCCGGCCAACCGCCACCTGCTTGCCGTGATCGCCGAAGTCAATCCTGAATCGCTCGATGAGCTTTCCCAACGCACCGGACGTGCCGTGTCAAACCTGTCCCGGACGTTGCGTACGATGGAAGGCTACGGGCTGGTTCACTTCGAGCAAGGGCCACGCCGCAAGCTCGCACCACGCGTCCACTATAGCGGCATAGAGCTTGAGCTAGCCTTTCATTGAGCGGGCCGATACCCGCTCCCAGGCTCCGCACGCTACGGCAAAAACGCCGGCGACAACAGCCGCAACCCGATCGTAAAAAACCGCTCGCCAGTCCCACCGCCGAACACATTGCCATAGGTGGTATCGACCTGCACCCGGTCCCGCACGACCCAGAAGCGCAGACCCGCCTGGAACGATGGCTTGCCGCGGTTCTCGCCGAAGGTTTCGGCCACGATGGCCACGCGCGGATGCACCTGGGTCTCCGTGCCGACACCCCATGTCATGCGCGTCTGTCCCGCTTCGGTATCGCGGTTGGCGCCGACGTTGAGGTGAGCCAGGAAGCGGTCTTCAGCAAACGAGAACGACACCGGCACATTGACATAGACGTTGCCAAACACTTTGCGTTGTTCCGCAGTCGGATGGTGGATCACGCCAGCAGTAAAGGCGACACCGTAGCCGCCGGTTTCCAGCGGCCGGAGCAGCGTCTTGCCCTGGAACTGCACGTTGGTGAAATCCGTGCCGCCGTCCACGCGCCGCAGCGAGCCGCCCAGCGTCAGTTCGAGATTTCCCGTCGGGTTGCAGCCCGGCAGCGCCCAGAACTCATTGCCGGCGGACTGGACTTGCATCCACGATTCAAGCTGGCAGGACTTGGGATCGACGATGCGGGCATCGTCGGTAATCAGCGGCCGCGCAGCGATCGCGGGGCGGCAGGCGGCGGCCAGCAAGGCCACTGCGGCGAGACGGACAAAAACCTGGTGCCATGCCATGGCAACCCTCCTGGACACATGCGGGACACGGCCGACGACGATACACGACGGTCGTGACACGATTTCGATGGACAGGAAAGGGATGCCGCCGGCTCAGCGACAGCGCGCGCGGCTGCACGCGCGCTCACCAGGATGGATGCCAATGGAAACCACTGCAGGCGGCGATGCCGCGCCTGCAGCCGCAAGACTGCAGTTGCTCAGCGCGCCATGGCGACCCGGGGCGATCCCCTTCCGCGAGAATGACTGGAACAACTGTCCACGGATAGCTCCGTTTATCAGAACGGGGCGCAGTGTAATGCCAGCGTCGGAAGCGGGTCAACCCATATGCGCCATGGATTAGTAGTCGGTCAGGAACCCGCCTTGTAGTTGGTTTCCTTGACGATGCGGGCCCAACGGGCCGCATCTTCGGCAATGGTGGTAGCAAATTGCTCCGGCGTGCTGCCGACCGCTTCGTAGTCGATCGCCGCCAGTTTCTCCTTCATCTCCGGCAGCGCGACGATGCGCGTCACCTCCTGGTTCAGCCGGTTGACGATCTCTTTGGGCGTCCCCGCTGGCGCCAGCAGGCCGGCCCACGAGTTGAACGCCATGCCGTCGAAGCCCGCCTCCTGCATGGTCGGCACCTGCGGCAGCGCCGGCGATCGTTTGGAGGCAAACACCGCCAGCGGCCGCAGCTTGCCCGCCTTGATCATCGCCATGGAGTTGAACGGATCGATGGTCATGTCGACCTCGCCTGACACCACCGCCTGCATCTGCGGGCCGGTGCCCTTGTACGAGGCGCTGACGACATCAGGGATGCCCGCATTCGCCTTGAAGCTCGCGCCGATCAGCTCGATCATGCTGCTGCCTGCCGACAGGCTCAGCGGCCGGGTCTTGGACTTGGCCAGCGCCACGAATTCCTGCACCGTCTTGGCGGGCACCGACGGGTGCACCACCATCACGAAGCCGATATTGCTGATCAGCGAGATCGGCGCAAAGCTCTTCAGCGGTTCATAGCCAGCCTTGTACAGCAGCGGGCTGAGCGTCTGCGCGCCGGCGGTGTTGAGCAGCAACGTGTAGCCGTCCGGCGCCGCGCGCGCAACGATATCGGTGCCGATGATGCCGTTGGCGCCAGGGCGGTTCTCCACCACCACCGACTGCTTCAGCGCCTCGCCCAGCTTCTGCGAGATCAGCCGCGCCACCACATCCGTGGCGCCACCAGGAGAAAACGGCACCACCATGCGGATCGGCTTGCTGGGATAGGTGTCGCTCCAGGCCAGCGTGGGCAGAGTGCCCAGCACGGCGGCACACAGCAGCACGCGGCGGCGCAGGTTGATGGTCATTGTGCTGTCTCCGGTTTGGCCGCCGCGCCGTTATGTCGCCGCGCCCCATTTATTCATGACGGTGAATCTGATTTTATCCTCATAAATTTCATCGTCAACCGAGGGTATGTACGGACGAGGTTCATGGCCGCTTCGGCGTGGTGCACAGCAAAGGCGGAGGCGATCGGCTGGCACATCACTGCAAAAACCGGGCCACCCATGGCCTGATTCAGCGGTATGCCTCAATCCGCTCCCTGCTTACCTGTTATCGCGCTGCACCAGAAAATGATCGCGCGTTGCGGGCATCCCCTCGTCTCTCCTTTTGCGACAACGCTATCCGGCCATGCCAGTGCGTTGGCGAAGGCCCATGACTGGTCCATCAGGTCTATGTGCGGTACCGCACATAGACGGTTCATGCGACACCGCGCCGCCCCTACAAATTAATAGCGATTGGTTTCCTGCGGGTCCGCTTTCAAGGCAGCAGCAGCCAACGCGTGAGGGCCACTTCAATCCTGACAGGAGCGGTCCGTTGGCGAAGTCAAACAAAACAACGCCACACAAGTTCATGGGGTGCAATTGCCTACGGTTGAGGGGAGAGATATGTTCAGCAAAAGTTGCAATGGCCCAGTCAAGCCTATCTTCATGGCTGCCATCCTGGCGGCAGCAATAGGTCTCACGCCGCGCGCACCGCAGGCACAAGTGGTAGATCCATTGGCCGGCCTGCGTTCGCTCAAAACCGTTACGGTTCCCGGTCCGCCTGCCGAAGTCCTGGACGAGTTCGTCAAGGACAAGGCGGCCGCCATCCAGCTCGGCAAGGCGCTGTTCTGGGACATGAAGGTAGGCAGCGACAACAAGACCTCTTGCGCAAGCTGCCACTTCCATGCCGGTGTCGACAACCGCATCACGAACCAGCTCTCTCCAGGTTCAGGTCTGCCGGGCACCGATAGAACCTTCCAGCTGGGCGGGCCAAACTACACCTTCAAGCCGGAAGACTTTGGGTTCACCAAGCATGTGCAGGTGAACCAAGCGCAGCCGCAACTTTCGAACGTCAACGAGGTTTCCGGCTCGCAGGGGGTATTCACGGCCAACTTCATTGAATTCGGAACGGGCAGCTCGGGCGATGTCTGCGCCAATGTTTCCGACGACATCTTCCACGGCGGCACGGGATTCAACATCAACGGCGTCAACACGCGGCAGGTGACCGGACGCAATACCCCCTCGGTCATCAATGCGGTATTCAATTTCCGCAACTTCTGGGATGGGCGCGCCAACAACATATACAACGGCGGCGACCCCTTTGGCATGCGCAATCCGGAAGCCCTGGTGTGGAAGAATGAAGGCGGCGTGCTGAGGCAAGCCAAGTTGGCCATTCCAGGCGCCTCCCTGGCGTCGCAAGGTGACGGCCCTCCCCTGAGTTCGGTCGAAATGAGTTGCAATGGACGGTCATTCATGAAACTCGGCAAGAAGCTGCTTGGCCAGCGGCCGTTGGCCGGCCAGGCCATCGCGGCCGACGACAGCGTACTTGGCCCGCTGGTGTTACTACGCAGCAAGGATCAGGTGCCGACCTACTCTGAGATGGTCAAGAAGGCATTCCGCTCCCAGTATTGGAGCTCGCCGACGCTGCTGAAAATGTCGGCTGCGGATGAGGCGAAATTCGCCTCGATGGATTTGATGCCCGCCCGCCAGTTCAAGCGCAGTACCGGGAAATTCGAGGTGAGCCAGATGGAAGCCAACTTCGCGCTCTTCTTCGGCCTCGCCGTTCATCTTTACGAGTCCACCCTGATTGCCAACGACACGCCCGTGGACCGCTACCTCGAGGGCCAGACCGGAGCCCTGAATGAGCAGCAGTTGCGTGGCGCCAGAGTCTTCACCGGGGCCGGGCGTTGCGCCTTCTGTCACTCGGGTCCTGAATTCACTGCCGCCTCATTTTCCAGCGTGACCAGGCAGCGGCTCAGGCGGATGCCGATGGGAAATGGACTGGAAGCTGTCTATGACAGCGGCTTCTACAACATCGGCGTGCAACCGACCGCAGAGGATCTCGGCGTAGGCGGTATTGACCCGTTCGGCAATCCGCTTTCCGAAACGCGGATGGCGCAACAGGGTAAGACCCATTTGCTGGGCAACGGCTTTGATACCACCAAGGAGACGGCAGTCGGCCCTAGCGAGCGTGTGGCTGTTGACGGTGCCTTCAAGACACCAGGTCTGCGCAATCTGGAGTTTACCGGCCCGTATTTCCATAACGGCGGCAAATCTACCCTGATGCAGGTGGTCGACTTCTATAACCGCGGCGGCGATTTTGCGGACGTCAACACGGCTAACCTGGACCGGGGCATCAGGCCGCTCGGCTTGACAGAGTCGGACAAGCAAGACTTGGTGGCTTTTCTGCTTGCCCTGAGTGATGACCGCGTGCGCTATCGCAAAGCGCCGTTCGATCATCCCTCGCTGTGCTTCCCCCAAGGGCATAAGGTCAGCAATACCGGGGCCTTGCTGCAGGACGGAAGCACCGGGAACGGCGTGGACAACACGGAATGCATAGGCGCGGTCGGTGCGGGCGGCGCGAGCAGCGGCCTCAAGCCGTTCCTCAACATCGATCCCTTCCAACGCTAGTGGGTGGGCTGATGGCGTGGGGCCATCCCGTTCGGGGGGCGGGATGGACTGCTGTCAAACGGACGCTGACGCGTCATCAGCGCGGAACGGGGATCACCAAGGCGGCGCCGTCGACACGGCCTGCTCGGCTCGCCGGTCCGGATTTGTAGCCCGGCGCCGCCGATCTGGGGGCGCCAGCCGATCTGAAAAATCCCGGGGCCGGAGATTGTTGCTGAACGTTGTTGGAAAAATTCTCTTAATTTCCCGCACGACAATCTCTCAAGACAATAATCGGCACAATTTGCACAGCTTGAACGGCGACATTTTCAATGAAAATATATGTCGCCAGTGATTATCGATTTTACAGGCTGGGCTACCGATTCTGGCCACCGACTCAATCACGACCCCACTCCCGCCACAACAAGAACCGTGCATCGCCATTATCGGACGACAACAGATTTTTTCCGATAATTTCTATATACCCCATCCCCCATCTCGCCAGCATCACAGCACCAGAATAATCAAATAGATTGATTTTTCATTTACTTTCCGGATAGCATGCCGGGCGCGCCGCGGAAGCCGCATCGATGCTTCTGCTGCGCTCGCATTGCCCCTCCCGGCGGCAAATGCCGGCCGGCCCGGAACAAATGACAAAGGTGGAAACATCCACCCGCATAAACAGGAGACGTTAATGGCACCTTTGCTGTTCAAGGTGGAAGACCGTCCGCCGCGCATCACTACCGTGCTGCTGGCGCTTCAGCATTTGCTTGCCGCCCTCGGCGGCATTATTGCGGTGCCGCTGGTGATCGGCGGGGCATTAAAACTGCCGACCGCGGAGATCATTGCCCTGGTGAATGCCGCGCTGATCGGCTCGGGCGTGGTGACCATTATTCAATGCAAGGGCGTGGGGCCGGTCGGCATCCGCCTGCCGTGCGTGATGGGCACCAGCTTTTCCTTCGTCGGCGCTGCCATCAGCGTTGGCGCCGAACACGGCGTGGCGGGCATCCTGGGTTCGGCGCTGGCCGGCTCGCTGCTGATGATCGTTGGCAGCCATTTCATGCCGACCATCCGCAAGCTCTTCCCCCATGCCGTCACCAGCGTGGTCGTCACCATGATCGGCCTGTCGCTGATCCCGGTTGCAGTGGACTGGGCCGCCGGTGGCCGCGGCAGCCCGCAGTACGGCGCGGTCGGCAACCTGGCGATCGCGGCTTTCGTGCTGGCGCTGGTGATCGCGATGGTGCAGTGGGGCAAGGGCATGATCTCGGCCTCGGCCATCGTGATCGGCATCCTGGGCGGCTATCTGCTTTGCCTGGCGCTGGGGCTGGTCGATTTCACGCAGATGCGCAATGCGCCGGTGCTGGCGCTGCCGCAGCCGCTGCATTTCGGGTTGACGTTCCCGGTGTCGGGCATCGTTGCCATGGCGATTGCCTACCTGGTGACGACGGTGGAATCCACCGGCACCTTCATGGCACTGGGCTCGGCCACGCAGACGCCGATCACGGGCAACAAGCTGTCGCGCGGCATCCTGTGCGACGGCTTCGGCTCCGCCTTTGCCGCGCTGATTTCGAGCCCGCCGCTGTCGACCTTCGCACAGAACGTCGGCGTGGTGTCGCTGACCGGCGTCGCCAGCCGCCACGTGGTGGCGCTGACCGGCGTGATGCTGCTGCTGGCCGGGCTGTTCCCGGTGCTGGGCGCGCTGGTGGTGACGATTCCGCAGCCGGTACTCGGCGGCGCCGGCCTGATGATGTTCGCGATGATCGTCTCGGGCGGCATCAACATGCTGAGCCGGATCGAGTTCACGCAGCGCAATACGCTGATCGTGGCCGTATCGATCGGCTGCGGCCTGGCGGTGACCTTCCGCCCGGAACTGCTGTCGAAGCTGCCGCTGTTCGTGCAGGAAGTATTCGGCTCGGGCATCTCGGTGGGATCGCTGGTGGCGGTGACGCTGAACCTGGTGCTGCCGGGCGGCAAGGCTGAACATGCCGAGGAGCCCCAGCACGACGAAGTGGCGCAGCCTTCCGGCGAACTGGCCTGAACGCATCCGCGGTGCCGACGCTGGCGGGCGAGCCCTGGCAGCATGACGCACGGATTGACCCGGCGCGGCTGCATTGCGCGCACTCCACCGCGCTACTGCTGGAGTTGATCCGCAATGCCGGCATGATCAGCTACTGCCCGCGGCCGCTGCTGCTGACCGAGCCGATGCGTGGCTGGGTCCACGCCATTGCCCTGGCCGAGCAGTTCGAAACCAGCCGGCTCGGCATCATCACGCGCCACAACGCGGTGCGCAATCCCGCGGCGCAGTGCTTCACCGATTGCCTGCTGCAGGAGATCCGGCGCCGCGCGCGCTCGGCGGCGCAGAAGGACAGCGAGTTGTTCGACGAGCTGGAAGTTCTGTTCTGAGCGCCGGGCCTCGCGGCAGGGAGGCGGGGTATGGCCGGATCCGTGCGATACACGCATCCGGCCCGCGTGGCCCTCGCTGCGGCTTCAATCCAGCGTGATGTTCGCCTTCCTGATCACCTCGGCCCAGCGCCGGGTCTCGACGCGCACCAGCGCGGCATATTCGGCGCTGGTGCCGGACATCGGGATGGCCCCCTGGGCGGCAAGGCCGTCGGCAGTTTTCTTCTCTTTCGCGATCCTGTTGATCTCGAGCGAGAGCCGGTCGACGATCGGCTTGGGCGTTCCCGCCGGCGCCAGCACTCCAGACCAGGAGTCGACCACGAAGTCAGGGATGCCGGCCTCTGCCATGGTGGGAACGTCCGGCAGCGAGGCCACCCGTTGCGAGCTCGCAACCGCAAGGGCGCGCATCTTCCCGCCCTGGATGTGCGGCAGGACGTTCGGCAGGTTGACGAACATCAGGTCGATCTGGCCCGACATGAGGTCGACTGCCGCCGGGCCCGCGCCCTTGAAGGGCACATGTTCGAAGCTGGTGCCGGTCTTGTGCTGGAACAGCTCGCCGACCATCTGATTGACGCTGCCGTTGCCTGCCGAGCCCATGAACAGCGGCTTGCCGCCGGATTTTGCATAGGCGACGAACTCCTTGACGGTCTTCGCCGGTACCTTGTTCGAGACCACCAGCACGTTCGGCACGGCCGCGAACAGCGCCACCTGCACAAAGTCCTTGCTTGCGTCGTACGGCAGCCTCTTGTAGATCAGCGGATGGATGGACTGGTGGCCGGAAGACGCGAGCAGCAGCGTATAGCCGTCAGGCGGCGACTTGGCGACCAGGTCCGCACCCAGCGTGCCGCCCGCACCGGGCTTGTTCTCCACGATGACCTGCTGGCCCAGCGTCTCGGACAGGCGCTGCGCCAGCACGCGGCCGACGAGGTTGACGGTGCCTCCGGCCGGGAACGGAACGATGAGGCGGATCGGCTTGTCCGGATACGCGGCGGACGCGCCGGTGGCAACACAAGCCGTTGTTACGGCAGCGATCAGCAACTTGGCGATGAGCTTCATGGTGCTTGGGCAGGAAGAGGATGGATGGATCACGCCGCCGCCAGGGCGGCAATATCGCGCTTCATCTGGTCGTGCGCCGCGTCGAGGCGCAGCCGCGTCGACGTCACGGCAGCCAGCACGGTTTCAAGATGAGCGCGTTGGCGCTCGATGGCAAGGATCACCTCCGCTGGCGCCGGCCCGCCATTACGCCGCGCGTTGACGCTCTCGACGGGGTCCAGGTACTGGCGCAGCTTGGCCTCGGGCCATTCGATGGCCCGGCCAATCACGTCCACCGCCGCGCGGTCGAGCATGGCGCTGGTCACCTCGCCGGCCGACTGGCCGGCATCTAGCGCGATGCGCACCAGTCCGCCCACGACGTGGTGAGCGTCGCGGAACGACAGTCCCGCCTCGGCCACGAGCCCGTCGGCCAAGTCCGTCGCCACTGAGAAGTCGAAGCTGACCCGCTGCAGCATGGATTGCCGCTTCGGCTCCACGCTGCCGACGACCAGCTTGAACAGCGCGAGGCAGCGCGCCGTTTCCTCGGCGCACTCCCAGAAGCTGCGGATGCTCTCGCGGCTGCTGTCGCCGGTGTGCGTGAAGTGGGTGCCTTTGACTGCCATCAGCGCGGTCGTCAACAGGCCGACGGCGTGGGCACTCTTGCCGCGCAGGTACTCGAGCACGGCGGGATTTTTCTTCTGCGGCATGATGCTCGAGGTGCTCGCCACGCGGTCCGGAAAGGACAGCAGGCTGAACTCCGGCGTGGACCACACGTAGAAGTCCTGCGCCACGCGACCCCACGTCAGCGCGACAATGGCCATAGCGGACATGGCCTCCCACGCGAAGTCGCGCGACGCCACCGCATCCAGCGTGTTGTGCACCAGCGAGCCGAAGCCCAGCCCGGCCGCGGTGACGCCCCTGTCGATCGGGAAGCGCGTGCCGGCGAGCGCGCCCGCGCCCAGTGGCATGGCGTCGATCCGCGCCAGGGCCGCATACAGCCGGTCCATGTCCCGGCCCAGCGTCTCGGCGACGGCGCTCAGGTAAAAACCGAAGGTGATTGGCTGCGCGGGCTGCAGGTGCGTGTAGCCAGGCATGACGGCGTCGGCAAACTCGCTGGCCCGTTGCAGCGCCACCTTGCGTACGCTGCCCAGCGCCTCGATCGTATCGAGCACGATGCTGCGGGAACGCATCCGGTCGATGGTGGCCGCAATGTCGTTCCGGCTGCGCGCCATGTGCAGGCGACCGCCGATGTCCCGGCCACTGACTTCCATCAGCCGGGCTTCATAGTTGAAGTAAGGATCCTCGCGGGCCGGATCCAGCGTCACCGCGTCGGGCCCTTCGGCTTCCATCTGCCGGAGGCCGCTGGCCAGCTTCTGCGCAACTTCTGGCGCAACCAGGCCAGTCCTGTGCAGCATCAGCAGGTGCGCCTGATTCACCTCGGTGAGGTAGGCGAATTGTCTCGTGAAGTCACGCGCAAGGCGCGGACCGTAAATGTGCTCGCAGATTTCCTGGGCAAGCGGCTCGTTGAGCCGGCGGCTGACTTTCGATTCCATGGTGGTTGGTGCGTTGTGTGATGAACCAAGTATCGAAGGCGGCAACATACCGGTCAAATGACAGCTTCCGGTGGGCGCATGCATTTTTGATATGGGCACCTGGCAATGCCTGTACCATTGCCGGCATGAACTTCAAGCAGATTGAAACCTTCCGCACCGTCATGCTGACCGGCTCCATGACCGTCGCGGCGAAGCAGTTGCATACGTCGCAGCCGAACGTGAGCCGCGTCATCGGCAAGCTCGAAGCGGAGCTCGGCTTCGAGCTGTTCGACCGGCTGCCGGGGCGCGTGGTAGCGACAAAGGGCGCCGAGGCACTATTCAAGGAAGTGGAGCGCGCCTTCGTCGGACTGGACAGCCTGAGCGACTCGGCGCGTGCGATACGCGATGCCGGCGTCGGCACGCTGCGCGTGGCGGCCGCAGCATCGATATCGCTGAGCGTGCTGCCGCTGGCGGTCCGGCGATTCAGCGAAAAGTACCCGCAGGTGCGCATCGTCTGCGATACCAGCGAATCTCACGTGATCGCCAACTGGATTGCGACGCAGCACTGCGACATCGGCTTCGTCTCCAATATCTCCGACAAAGCGGGGGTAGTGGCGTCCGTCATCCATACCGAAAGCGCGGTGTGCGTCGTGCCGGCGCGTCACCGGCTGGCGAAGAAGAAGCGGCTCGTCCCGGAAGACCTCGCCGGGGAACGCTTCATTTCCTTGCCCGGCGGCAGTTCGTCACGGCACGCAATCGACGCCGTGTTCCGCGAGGGCGACCGCATCATGGCGCTCGAAACGCCCTTCGCCGCGACGATCTGCAGGATGGTCAGCGAAGGTCTCGGCGTGAGCCTGCTGAATCCCATCGTCAGCCGGACGATGAAGTTCCCGGGCGTGGTTGCCATCCCGTTCAAGCCCGACATCCCGTTCAGGAGCTATATGCTGCGCGCGCAGCTGGCGCCACGCGACACGCACGTCAACGACTTTGTCAGCTGCATGCGCGCAGCCTTCGATGCCGTGTGACGAGACGGCGGCGCCCTACTGACCGCCCACCGTCGCATCGACCCGATACACCGCCCCGCTGGTCGCCGAAGTCCCTGCATCAGACAGCACATACAGCGCCTGCGCGGCATCCACGCCAAAGGAATACACGTTGCCGGGGATCGTGACGTTCCAGTCGACCTGCTCGGCCGCGCCACCGTCGCGGAACACAAAGCTCAGGAGCTTGCCGGTGCACAGGTCCGAATAGAAGTAGCGGCCTTGCAGCGCAACCAGCCCATTGCCCCGGTACACATAGCCGCCGACGATGGCGCAGCCGCCGGCATCGTGGTTGTACTCGAACACCGGCAGCGTCAGCCCGGTCGTATCGCACGTGGCAGCGCCCACGCACGCGGTGCCTTCCATGCGATTCCAGCCGTAGTTCAGCCCGGCGCTGGTGGCCGCCGCGATGTCGACTTCCTCGCGCTGGTCCTGTCCCACATCCGCGATATACAACTGTCCGGCATCGAAGGTGAAGCGCCAGGGATTACGCAGTCCGTATGCCCAGATCTCGCCGCGCCTGCCGCCTTGGCCAGCAAACGGATTGCCGGCCGGAATGCCGTAGGGCTGCCCCGATGCGCCGCTGGCATCGATGCGCAGCACTTTGCCGAGCAGCACGCCCAGGTTCTGCGCATTGCCGGACGGATCGCCCCCACCCCCGCCATCACCTGTGCCGAGATAAAGCATGCCGTCCGGGCCAAATGCCAGCTGGCCGCCGTTGTGGTTCTGGAAGTTGCTATGCGGTATCGACAGCAACACCGTACCGGCCGTGTCGGCAACGTCAGGATTGCCCGTGGAAACCTGGTAGCGCGCAATGGTGATGGCGCCGTTGTTATCGGTGTAGTAGACGTAGAAGCGGCCGTTGCTGGCATAGGCCGGGTCGAATGCCATCGACAGCAGGCCGCGCTCACCGTCGGTGGTGGTCAGCGCATCGATATCGAGGAAGGGCGTGGCCAGCAGCGCGCCATTGCGCACGACACGGATGCGTCCGGCACGCTCCACGATGAACAGGCGCGCGTCGCCTGCGGGCGCGGTGAGATAGATTGGCTCGGCCAGCCCGCCAGCCACTTGCGTCAGCGACAGGCGCACCGACTGGGGCGAGCCATAGACGATGTTTGCGGTGGCGCCCGCGCCGGCGCCGACACTCACCGACTGGGCCGGTGGCTGCGGCTGGTATTGGCTGGTGCCGGCGAGTACAGCGGCGGCGCTGACGGTGTAGGTGCCGGTGGCGAGGCCGGACAGGGTTGTCGACTGGGCGGCAATCTGGCGGTATTCCCCCGGGCCAGTCACCGTGACCGCGGCCGGTGTGCCGGATGGCAGACCGGTTATCGTCAACGACAGCGTTCCCGGGCCGCTGCTGCCGCTACCGCCGGCGTTGCCGGAACTGCCGCCATCGCCGCCACCGCCGCTGCACGCCGCCAGGCCCAGGCAGCAGGCAAGAAACCATTGGCACAGCGAAGATCGTAGTGAGACTGACATGATGCGCTCCTGCCACCCCGGCGCCAGCTGCCACGCAAGAACCGCTCCATGGCGTGGCAACGTTTGCCTGCCTACCCTTTGCCGCCCCGCCATACCTGCAGCGGATCCCAGGCCGGCGCGGCGTCTTCGGGCTGCGGCAAGGCCTGCGCCTGCTCCATCATGGCCTCGGCCCGCGCCTGCAGCTTGTCCAGGCAGCGCGACAGCACGCGCGCCTCTTCGGCGCTCAGGCACGCCGCCAGTTCCCGGTTGAAGGCACGGGCCTGCGCAAAGGCGCGACGGTAGACCGCCTCCCCTTCCTCCGTCAGCGTGAACGCCGCGGCGCGCCGGTCCTGCGCACGCGCCTCGCGCCGCACCAGGCCGCGGTCGACCAGCGCGTGCACGGCGCGGCTGGCAAGCACCTTGTCGAGGCCAGCGCTTTGCGCCAGTTCGGTCAGCCGCGTGCCCGGCTGCTCGCCCAGGAAGGAAATCATGCGCCATTCGCGCCGGGTGACGCCAGCCCTGGCGCGCAGATGCAGCCCCGCGGCCCCCAGCGCGACGCGGTTCAAGTGATAGACCCGGTAGTTAATGAAATCGCCCAGCCGCCTGGGACGCTGCAGCCGGCTGCCGCCGTCGTCGTGTGCCATGCCACATCCGCGAATTAGTTGACTTTGTCAATTATATCGACGGGTGTTAGCGTGCCACCCATACCAAACGACAACCAAACCACAACCCGCACCGAGGAGACACCGTGAGCCCCCGCAACCGCATTTCCCGCCTTGCCGCCTGCCTGGCGGCCACTGCCACCGCCTTCACCGCCTGGGCGCTGCCCGCCGGCGCGCAGTCGGAACGCCCGCTGCGCATTCTGGTCGGCTACCCCGCCGGTGGCACCGCTGACCTGGCCGCGCGCCTGGTCGGCGACAAGCTGCGCGAGACGCTGAACCAGAACGTCGTGGTGGAAAACAAGCCAGGCGCCGGCGGCCGGCTGGTGATGGACTACGCGCGCACGCAGCCCGCCGACGGCCATACGCTGGTGGTGGCCAATTCGGCCGTGATGACGATCGCGCCGCTGGTCTACCGCAAGCTCAACTACGACATCCAGCGCGACTTTGTGCCGGTGGCACAGGCAGCCAACTTCCAGCTGGCGCTGGCCACCGGCCCCGGCAGCCCGGCGCGCTCGCTCAAGGATTACGTGGCGTGGCTCAAGGCAGGACCCCAGAACAACTCCTATGCCTCGCCGGCGCTGGGCAGCATCCCGCATTTCTTCGGGCTGATGGTCGGCAAGCAGGTCGGTGTGGAGATGCTGCATGTGCCGTTCAACGGCTCGGCGCCGCTGATGAGCGCGCTGGTTGGCGGACAGGTGCCGGCCTCGGTCGATACGCTGGCCGACCTGACCGAGATGCACCGCGCCGGCAAGGTGCGCGTGCTGGCCACTTCCGGCACGCAGCGCTCGGTGGCGCTGCCCGATGTGCCGACCTTCACCGAACTTGGCTACAAGGGCATCGAGGGCGAAGGCCGCTACGGCGTGCTGGCGCCTGCCGGCACGCCGCGGCCGGTGCTGGACAAGCTCAACGCCGCCATCGTCAAGGCAGTACAGTCGCCCGACGTGCGCGACAAGTTCCTGAAGCTTGGACTGGAACCGGCCACCGGCACGGCTGACGCGTTTGCCAGCCTGCTGAAGTCGGACACTGCCCGGTGGGCGCCGGTGGTGAAGGCCTCCGGCTATACCGGCGACTAAAGCCCATTGACGGAAACCAGCCGTAGCGAGCCACCATGCCGATCCGCAATACCCTGTTCATCATGTGCGACCAGTTGCGCCGCGACCACCTGGGCTGCTATGGGCATCCCACGCTGCGCACGCGCAATATCGACGCGCTGGCCAGGCGCGGCGTGCGCTTCGACCGCGCCTTCGTCACCTCCGGCGTTTGCGGCCCCAGCCGCATGAGCTTCTACACCGGCCGCTACGTCAGCAGCCACGGCGCCACCTGGAACCGTGTGCCGCTGTCGGTCGGAGAGGTCACGCTGGGTGAATACCTGAAAGACAGCGGCCGCGCGCTGGCGCTGGCGGGCAAGACCCACGTGATGCCAGACAGCGCCAACCTGAAGCGCCTGCACCTGGACGGCGGCACTGAACTGGAGACGTTGTTGCGCAGCGGCCATTTCACCGAGGTCGACCGCCACGACGGCCACCACGCCGAGCCGCGCAGCGCCTATGCCGACTGGCTGCGCCAGCAAGGCTATGACAGCGTCGACCCGTGGACGGACTACGTCATCAGCGCCGAGAACGCACAAGGCGAGGTCGTCTCCGGCTGGCACATGCGCAATGCCGGCCTGCCCGCCCGCGTGGCCGAGCCGCATTCCGAAACCGCCTACACCGTCGACCAGGCCATGCAGTACATCGGCGCGCGCGGCGACGAGCCGTGGGTGCTGCACCTGTCGCTGGTCAAGCCGCACTGGCCCTACCTCGCGCCTGCGCCTTATCACGCCGCGTACAAGCTCGACGACTGCCTGCCGCTGCGCCGCCACGCCGCCGAACTGGAAGACCCGCATCCGGTGCTGTCGGCGTATCGCACGCAGGAGGAATGCGCCAACTTCATGCGCCAGGAAGTGTCGGATGCGGTGCGTCCCGCCTACCAGGGGCTGATCCAGCAGATCGATGACCGCCTTGGCCTGCTGTGGGATCAACTGGAACGGCTGGGCCGCTGGCAGGACACGCTGATCGTCTTTACCGCCGACCATGGCGACTTCCTCGGCGACCACTGGCTGGGCGAGAAGGAGCAGTTCTACGACACCGTCCAGAACGTGCCGCTGATCGTCTACGACCCCTCGCCCGAAGCCGATGCCACCCGCGGCAGCGCGCAGCGGAACATGGTGTCGGCGGTCGACGTGGTACCGACGGTGCTCGATGCGCTGGGGCTGCCGCCGGCCGACCATCGCATCGAAGGCCGCTCGTTGCTGGACCTGACCCGCTCGCGCGATGCAGGGCAATGGCGCGATTTTGTCGTTTCCGAACTCGACTATGCTTACCGCGGCGCCCGGGTCGCGCTGGGCCGCCACCCGGGCGAATGCCGCGCCTGGATGGTGCGCGACGCGCGCTGGAAATATGTCCTCTGGCAAGGCTTCCGGCCGCAGCTGTTCGACCTTGAGAACGATCCGGACGAGTACTTCGACCTGGGCGCCGACCCCGGCCATGAAGCCGTGCGCAACGCCATGCGCCTGCGGCTGCTGGACTGGTTCTGCACGCTCAAGCCGCGCGTGACCGTGACCAACGAAGAGGTCGCGGCCAAGACCAACGTGTACAAGCAGGCCGGCGTGTTTTTCGGCGTGTGGTGAGCCAGGCGGGTACGGAACCTGCAGGCGCATGGGCGTCCGCATTCACCGCAACCCGCCATGAAACCTGTCACGCTGATTGGCGCCCCCACCGACGTCGGGGCCGGCACGCGCGGCTGCTCGATGGGCCCCGAGGCGCTGCGCGTCGCCGGCATTGCGCAGGCGCTCGCACGCAATAGCCTGCAGGTCGAAGACGCGGGCAACCTGAGCGGCCCCGCCAATCCGTGGCAGCCGCCGCAAGCGGGCATGCGCCACCTCGACGAAGTCGTGGCGTGGAACCGTGCCGTCCATGACGCGTGCCTGGGCGCGCTGAAGGGGGGCCGGCTGCCGCTGCTGATGGGCGGCGACCATTGCCTGGCGATCGGCTCGATCAGCGCCGCGGCGCGCCATTGCCGCGACACCGGCAAGACCCTGATGGTGCTGTGGCTTGACGCGCACGCCGACGCCAATATCGGCACCACCACGCCCACCGGCAACATGCACGGCATGCCGGTGGCCTGCCTGTGCGGGCACGGCCCCGCGCCGCTGACCACCCTGGCCGGCCCAGCGCCGGCGGTGAAGCGCAGCGCGATCCGGCAGATCGGTATCCGCAGCGTCGATGCAGAGGAAAAGCGCCGCTTGCACGAACTGCAGCTGGCGGTGTACGACATGCGCTATATCGACGAGAACGGCATGCGCCACACCATGCAACAGGCGCTGGCCGGCATTGGCGCGCAGACGCACCTGCACGTCAGCTTCGACGTGGATTTCCTTGACTGCGTGATTGCGCCCGGCGTGGGGACCACCGTGCCGGGCGGGCCGACCTACCGCGAGACCCAGCTCTGCATGGAAATGATCGCCGATACCGGCCGGCTGGCATCGCTCGACGTGATGGAACTGAACCCGGCCTGCGACGTGCGCAACCAGACCGGGCTACTGGCCGTGGACCTGGTGGAAAGCCTGTTCGGAAAATCGACGCTGTGGCGTCCGCCGCCCGCCTGAAAAAGTTGCACGGGATGCCTGTCGATACTGCAACGCCATGCCGCATGCGGCACCCGGACGCCCGCGAAGCGCGCGAACCAGCGCTGCCGCGGGCCGGCAGCCGGTGGCGTACCCCTTGCAATACCGGTAATCAGGCCCACCGTTCGGGCCGGCAACCGGAGCGATCATGAAGAACATCTGGATCCTGGTGGCGGACGAATCCGTCGCCCGCGTCTTTACCTCGCATGCAGACGCCGCCCCGCTGGCGGTGGTCGAAGAAATTACCGATGCCGCCGCGCACGCTGACCGCGCCGACCTGCGCCGCGACGCCTACGGCCGGCGTGGCCAGGCCGCCTCGCAGGGCGATGCCGGTCACCCCGGCGCGCACCAGGTCGGCCCGTCCACGGTTACGTCGTCCGCGGGCGAGGACGAGCTGCACCAGGAAGCGCAGCTGTTCGCGCACCGCGTCGCAGATTTCCTGGCGGACGCCCGCAACAAGCAGCGCTATGAAGAACTCGTGCTGATCGCGGCACCGCGCTTCCTGGGGCTGCTGCGCAAGACCTTGCCTGCTTCCGTCACCAACGTGGTGACCCGCGAGATCGGCAAGGACTTTATCCACGTGCCCAACAACGACCTGCAGCAACGGCTGGCCGATGAGGGCGTAGTGCGTGCGCGCCGGGACGAGCGCGTGAATACAGGAAGGGATCGCTGACGACTGGAAGCGCGCTGAAGCCAAGGTAGCGGCCGCCGCACTTGCGTGCGGGCGGCCGCGCGAGCATGCGGGCGTTTCAGCGCGCCGTGCCCGAGCCGCTGGTCGAGCCGCTGGAGCCGCTGGAGGTGCCGCCAGGGCTGGTGGTGCTGGTCGCGCCGGACGTGCCGGTCGAAGTGCTGGAACTCGGCGAGCCATAGCCGCTGCGGCTGCGTTGCTGTTCAGACACCGAGCCGGAACCCGACAGCGATCCCGATCCGCTGGTGCTGCCGGTCGCGGTGCAGCCAGCCAGGATGCCGAGCGAGGCAAGCAATGCAGTGCTGATGCGTAGCGTCGTTTTCATGTGGTCCTCCGTCTTGCAGGTTGCGGCCGGGCCTTGCATCGACGCAGGACCGGCCGGCGAGCGCGCTGGAATCGCCGCTGCGCTGCGTCATCACGCAACTGACGTACCAGTAGCCGGCGGCGATGCCAGCAATGGGCTGCCGTTGCCCACCCGGCGCCGGGAAAGGACCTGTCTGCGTGCTTGCTGCAGTAAGAAGTGCGCGGCGCGGGTAAAACTTACCGCGACTTACCGCGCTTACCGCAGGGCCGGGGCGTTGCGTAGTTCGGCGCTTACAGAAAAGCGGCCTAGCGCCTGATCGTCCATTTGTACGCGTAGCGGTCCGGGCGGAACAGCAGTTCGGCGCAGAGCAGCGGCGTGCCGTCGAAGTCGTACGGGGTGGAACGCAGCCGCAGCAGCGGCTCGCCCTCGGCTACGCCCAGGCGCCTGGCCACTTCAGCCGGCGCCGCAACGGCGGTTGCCTCCATCGTCGACTCCTTGAAGCGGTAGCCGAGCCGGCTTTCAAGCACGGACATCGCGTCATTGGTCTCCAGGTCTTCCTGCACCAGCCGGCGCATCAGCGGCTCGCGCCCAAGCAGCGTGAAATACGCCACCGGCGCATCGTCCCAGAAGCGCACGGTCGACACGCTCAACACCTTCTCCGCGGGTTCAAGGTCGAGCACGCTCGTCACGAACGCCGGGGCGCGCACCAGCTTGACCGACGCGAGCTTGCCGTAGGCCAGCTGGCCGCGCGCACGGGCGGTCTCGTAGAAGCCGGTCAGCGCACCAAGGCTCGGCGTGTCGGTCGGGCGCGTGACGAAGCTGCCCTTGCCGTTGACCTTCTCGATCAGCCCGGCATTGTGCAGGCCAGACAACGCCTGGCGCACGGTGATCCGGCTCACGGCGAATTCCGTCATCAGCTCGGCTTCTGACGGCAGCTTGGCGCCCGGACCCAGCTGGTTGCGGACGATCCGCTCCCGGATCTCGTTCTCGATTTCCTTGAATCTTGGCAGCGCCACGTTGTGTTCCGCCTGGCGGCGGCTCCGATGCGGGGATCAGGGATTATACCTATCATGACAGGTCAGGTCGTAAAGCCGATTGACCTGTTATAACAGGTAATGGCAGTATCGCATCGCCAGCGCATGCCAGCGCCCCCGACTTTCCCTAACCGACCTTGCATGCGGGCAACTCAGGAGACACACAATTGCATACCCACGCAACACCAGGCGCCGCCCGCGCGACGGCGCACTTTGACTACATCGTGATCGGGGCGGGTTCGGCGGGCTGTGCCGTGGCGGCAAGGCTGGCCGAAGACCGGGGCGCGACCGTGGCGCTGCTCGGGGCAGGCCCGCATGACCACCACTTCTCGGTCTGGGCGCCCATTGGCTTTGCCAACACCGTTCCCAAGGCCGGGCCGCGCAACTACGCGTACTACACCGAGCCGCAGCCCGGCCTGAACGGCCGGCGTTCTTACCAGCCGCGGGGGCGCGGGCTGGGCGGCAGCTCGTCGATCAACGGCATGCTCTACGTGCGCGGCCATCGCAACGACTACGATGAATGGGCAGCACTGGGTTGCAAGGGCTGGGGCTTCGACGACGTGCTGCCCTACTTCCGCCGCAGCGAGCACAACGCCAGGCTGGCCAACGATCCCCTGCACGGCAGCGACGGTCCGCTGCATGTCAGCGACCTGCGCTCGCCCAACCCGTTCTCGCAGCGCTTCGTCGAAGCGTCGCTGCAGGCCGGCATGGCGCCCAATGCCGATTTCAACGGACCGACGCAGGAAGGTGCCGGCCTGTACCAGGTGACGCAGCGCAACGGCGAACGCTGGAACACGGCGCGCGCCTACCTGCATCGCGGCGATGCCGCGGACAAGGCCTTCAACGGCGGCCGCAGCGGCCTGTCGGTGCTGACCGACGCGCAGGCGCTGCGGATCGTGTTCGAGGGCAGGCGCGCCACGGGCGTGGAGATCGTGCGCAACGGCGAGAAGCAGGTGCTGCGCGCGCGGCGCGAGATCGTGCTCAGCACGGGTGCCTTCAACTCGCCGCAGCTGCTGATGGCTTCGGGCGTCGGCCCGGCGGCACCACTGCGCGACCTTGGCATCGACGTGGTCCACGACCTGCCAGGCGTGGGCGAAAACCTGCAGGACCACCTCGACATCATCGTCAACAAGCAGCTGCACTCGACCGACCTGTTCGGGCAGACCGCCAGCGGGCTGCTGCGCATGGCCGGCGAGGTCATGCGCTACCGGCGCCACCGCACGGGCATGGTCACGTCCAACTTCGCCGAGGCCGGCGCGTTCTTCCGTAGCCGTCCCGGGCTTTCCATCCCTGATGTGCAACTGGTGTTCGTGGTAGCGCTGGTCGGCAACCGCAACATGGAGAAGCGCAGCAAGCTCGGCCACGGGTATTCGTGCCATGCCTGCGTGCTGCGTCCGCAGAGCCGCGGCCACGTGCGCCTGCGCAGCGCGGACATGCGCGACGCGCCGCTGATCGACCCGCGCTTCCTGTCCGCGGAAGAGGACATGGCCGGCATGGTGGCCGGCGTGCGTGCCATCCGCCGCATCTTCGCCCAGCCGGCGCTGGCGCAATACGGAGGCCGTGAGCTGCTGACCGACGATTTCGGCCCGGACAGCAGCAACGAAGAAGCCATCCGGCATTTCATCCGCACGCACGCGGACACCGTCTACCACCCGGTCGGCACCTGCAAGATGGGGATCGATGACATGGCGGTCGTCGATCCCGAGCTGCGCGTGCGTGGCATCGACGGGCTGCGCGTCGCCGACGCCTCGGTGATGCCGACGCTGGTCGGCGGCAACACCAATGCGCCCACGATCATGATCGGCGAGAAGGCCGCAGACCTGATCAAGGCCTCGGCCCGCTGAAAACCCTTCGCCGCCTGGCTCGTCCGGGCGGCGAACTGCATCCGCAATAGCCACCACAAAGGAGACAACGCATGCAAGCCATTGCCCTGACCCTCAGCCCGGAAGCGTTCCGCGCGCAAGACCCGGCCTCCTGGCCGTTCACCGTGCGCCGTTGCACGCCCACCATTGGCGCCGAAGTCGAAGGCATCGATTTCCGCGAAACCCTGGATGAAGCCACTTACCTCGCGCTGCGCGCCGCGCTGCTGACGCACAAGGTGCTGTTCTTCCGCAAGCAGGCGATCACGCCGGCGCAGCACGTGGCCGTAGCGCGCCGCTTCGGCGAACTTGAAGTGCATCCGATGTTCACCAACCATCCCGAGCATCCCGAGCTGGTGGTGTTCGGCCGCGACGGCGAAAAGCGCGGGCGCGAGAACCTGTATCACTCCGATGTGTCCTGGCGCGAGATCCCCTCGATGGGCTCGATGCTGCGCTGTGTTACCTGCCCCGAGGTGGGCGGCGACACCATCTGGATCAACATGGCCGCAGCCTATGAAAAGCTGCCGGAGGACGTGAAGGCGCGCATTGCCGGCCTGAAGGCGGTCCATGACGCGATGCCCGCCTTTGGCACCGCGCTGTCCGAGGAAAAGTATGAAGAAATGCGCGCCAAGTACCCGCCGATGGTGCACCCGGTGGTGCGCACGCATCCGGAAACCGGCGAGAAGATTCTCTTCATCAACGAGGCCTTCACCACGCATTTCGCCAACTTCATGAAGGAGCAGTCCTACCGCATCGGCTCGGACTATCGACCGGCCGAACTGGACCTGCTGCAATACCTGTACCGCCAGGCGGCGGCGCCCGAATACCAGGTGCGCCTGCGCTGGCAGCCTGACACCATCGCCCTGTGGGACAACCGCTCCACGCAGCACTACGCGGTGCAGGACTACTTCCCCGCCGTGCGCCACATGAACCGCGCCACCATCATCGGCGACCGTCCGGTATGAGCGGCCCTTCCCACTCGATTCTTCCATCGATCTGCGAGGCAAACCCGATGAAACTCGTCGACAAGTTCTATATCAACGGCCAGTGGGTGCAACCCGCGCCGGGCGCGACCCAGGCCGATCTCATCGATCCGGCCACCGAGTCTGTGGTGGGCAAAATCGCCATGGGCACGGCCACCGACGTGGATCAGGCGGTAGCCGCCGCGCGCGCCGCCTTCCCGGCGTGGTCGGCGTCCACGCGCGAGGACAGAATCTCCCTGCTTGAGCGCGTCATGGCGGCGTACCAGGCGCGCTTGGGCGACCTGGCGCAGGCAGTGCGACAGGAGATCGGCGCGCCGATCACCGTCGCCACCAACCTGCAGGCCGCGATCGGCCTGGCGCAACTGCAGGCCACGGTGCAGGCGCTGCGCGAGTTCGAATTCGAAAGCCAGCGCGGCAAGAGCTATCTCCTGCGCGAAGCCATCGGCGTGGCGGCGCTGATCACGCCGTGGAATTGGCCGCTGAACCAGATCGCGGCCAAGGTGGCGCCAGCGCTGGCGGCGGGCTGTACCGTGGTGCTCAAGCCATCGGAAATCGCGCCGCTCGACGCACAGATCTTTGCCGAGATCATGGATGCCGCCGGCACGCCGCCGGGCGTATTCAACATGGTCTTCGGCGAAGGCCGCGTGGTCGGCACGGCGCTGTCGGCGCACCGCGATGTCGACATGGTCTCGATCACTGGTTCGACGCGCGCCGGCGTCGAGGTGGCGGTCAGCGCCGCTCCGACGGTCAAGCGCGTGACGCAGGAGCTGGGCGGCAAGTCGCCGCTGGTGATCCTGGACGATGCCGACCTGCAGGCCGCCGTGAGCAGCGGCGTCGCCCAGGTGATGCTGAATTCCGGGCAGACCTGCATCGCGCCGACCCGCATGCTGGTGCCGCGCGCGCAGTATGAACAGGCGGTGCAGATTGCCGCCGCGGCTGCCAACGCGGTCACGGTCGGCGACCCCACCGATGCGCAGACCAGGATGGGGCCTATCTCGAACCGCGCGCAGTACGAGAAG
Source organism: Cupriavidus sp. NPDC089707 (assembly GCF_044748965.1). Classification (NCBI taxonomy): domain Bacteria; kingdom Pseudomonadati; phylum Pseudomonadota; class Betaproteobacteria; order Burkholderiales; family Burkholderiaceae; genus Cupriavidus; species Cupriavidus sp. NPDC089707. The sequence goes on along the minus strand of NZ_JBIVHB010000016.1, from coordinate 84,498 downwards.
GTGCAGCGGCTGATTGGCATCGGCATCGAGGAAGGAGCACGCGTGGCCGCCGGCGGCCCAGGGCGTCCCGACGGCCTGTCCCAAGGGTTCTATGCCCGGCCGACTGTCTTCGCCGATGTGCGCAACGAGATGACCATTGCGCGCGAGGAAATCTTCGGGCCAGTCGTGTGCATACTGCCTTACGACTCCGAAGACGACGCCGTGGCCATCGCCAACGATACCGAGTTCGGCCTGGCCGCGTACATCGCGTCGTCCAACCCCGAGCGCACCCGCAAGCTGGCCGCGCGCCTGCGTGCCGGCAGCGTGCGCATCAACGGCGCATCGATGGACATCTCGGTGCCGTTCGGCGGCTACAAGGCCTCGGGCAACGGCCGCGAGTTCGGTCCGGAAGGCATTGCGGAGTACCTCGAAACCAAGACCGTCACCGGCTGACCAGCGTTAAAACCCGGCCCAGCTACGCATAAGCTACCGGCCGGGTCTTTCCACCTTGCTGACAAAGGTGCCATGCCCGGCGCGCCGATCCACTGGTCGAAGATGCCGCTGGCAAATGTACTGGGCAGGCACCATGGGCGCGGCTACTGCCGCCCTTGTCTGACACCAGTAGTCGGCAGCGTCCGACAGCCGCGCGCCACCGGGCAGCTATCTTTCAAAGACAGCGCCAGGCCTTTTGCCAAAGCGCCCGGCTATGTCGACCACCTGGATGACCGGGCGCATGGCCAGAATGAATGCCGTCGCGGTGTTCGTGGCGCTGCTGCTGTTCACGTGGCTGTGGAGCGTGTGGGGCATGCTGCTCGCCATCCCGCTGATCACCATTGCCAAGGTCGTGGCCGATCACATCGAGGGGCTGGAAGTGGTAGCGGAGTTCCTTGGCGAATAGTCAGTTCGCTTTCCCACGCGCCGGCGCCCTACCGGCCCGGACCCGCGCACCGTCCGTGCACCTATACTCAATCCAGGAATGCTGCACCACAACATTTTCCTGCTGCGGCATTCGTGCTGGAGGAACCACCATGCCTTTGTGCGACCTTTGCCTGTCGCAACTGGACCGGCCGGGGCATTTCCCGCCACATGCGAGCCTGCTGAAGTCGGCGACGCTGCGCACTGCCGGCGGCCAGAACGCCTTCGTCTACCGTTGCAGCGATTGCGGCGAAAGCCTGCTGCTGGCCTCGGCCGACGGCGAGGCGCCGGACCGCTGGACACGACTGGACGTCGATGGCTGGCGCTAAGGATGGAACCGGAGTTGGCGTAATCGGCACGTCAGCCGTTCTCATTCCGCCCGCCTTGATCTTGTGCAAATCTGCTTTGGATTGATGGCCGGATAATCTGGCTCAAGCGAGCCCTTTCCGCCCGCCAACCACGCCATGGCCAAGAAATTCCCCCTGCATCCAAGCCATCCCGAGCGCGTCTGCTGGGGTTGCGACAAGTATTGCCCGGCAGATGCCATGGGATGCGGCAACGGTTCCAGCCGGACGCAGCATCCCATCGAGCTGCTCGGCGATGACTGGCTCGACTACGGCGACTGGGGCATTGAGGCCCCGGACACCACCGCGCGCGGACGCGCCCCCACCTAGCCGACGCGCATCTTCACCTTCACGCACACGCACCCGTCCTGCTGACCCGGTCATAGACCGAACCCAGCGATCCTGAACTACAACGCGGGTGAAAACACGGGCGGGATTACAATCGCCTTCACGGCTATCCGGCCTCCCTGAAGCCCCCACGGCTCCCACAGCCCCCCACCGGAACCATCATGTTGAAACTCCAGGATTCTTCGCTGCTGCGCCAGCAGTGCTTTGTCGACGGCCGCTGGATCGATGGCGAGCGCCGCATCGACGTGACCAACCCCGCCACCGGCGAACGCGTCGGCCAGGTGCCGCAACTAGGCGCCGATGAAACCCGCCAGGCCATCGAAGCCGCCAACCGCGCCCTGCCCGCCTGGCGCGCGCGCACGGCCAAGGAACGTTCGGCGCTGCTGCGCAAGTGGTTCGAGCTGATCCTGGCCAACCAGGAAGACCTGGCGCGCATCATGACCGCCGAACAGGGCAAGCCGATCGCTGAGGCACGCGGCGAGATCGCCTATGCCGCCTCGTTCATCGAGTGGTTTGCCGAAGAAGGCAAGCGGGTCTATGGCGACACCATTCCCGCACCGGTCACCAACCAGCGCATCGTCGTCACCAAGGAGCCTGTCGGGGTGTGCGCGGCGATTACACCGTGGAACTTCCCGGCGGCAATGATCACGCGCAAGGCCGGCCCTGCGCTGGCGGTCGGCTGCACCATGGTGCTCAAGCCCGCGTCGCAGACGCCGCTGACCGCGCTGGCGCTGGTAGCGCTGGCCGAGCGTGCCGGCATTCCGGCCGGCGTGCTGTCGGTGGTGACGGGCTCGGCGAGTGCGATCGGCGGCGAGATGAGCAGCAATCCGCTGGTGCGCAAGCTCACCTTTACCGGCTCAACCGAGGTGGGCCGCGTGCTGATGGCACAGACCGCATCGACCATCAAGAAGGTTTCGATGGAACTGGGCGGCAACGCGCCCTTCATCGTGTTCGACGATGCCGACCTCGACGCCGCGGTGGAAGGGGCGATCGTGTCGAAGTACCGCAACGCCGGCCAGACCTGCGTTTGCGCCAACCGCATCTATGTGCAAGCGGGCGTGTACGAGGCCTTTGCGCAGAAGCTGGTGGCGGCGGTCGCGGCGCTCAAGGTCGGCAACGGCATGGACGACGGCGTGCGCATCGGGCCGCTGATCGACGACAAGGCCGTGGCCAAGGTTGAGGAGCATATCGCCGACGCCGTCGGCAAGGGCGCGCGCGTAGTGCACGGCGGCCAGCGGCACGCGCTCGGCCATTCGTTCTTCCAGCCGACCGTGCTGGCCGATGTCGCGCCCGGCATGCTGGTCGCGCGCGAGGAAACCTTCGGGCCGCTGGCGCCGCTGTTCCGCTTCGAAACCGAGGACGAGGTCGTGGCGATGGCCAACGATACCGAGTTCGGCCTGGCCAGCTACTTCTATGCGCGCGACCTGGGCCGCGTCTGGCGCGTGTCGGAGCGGCTGGAGTATGGCATGGTGGGCGTCAATACCGGGCTGATCTCGAACGAGGTGGCGCCATTCGGCGGCGTCAAGCAGTCAGGCGTCGGCCGCGAAGGTTCGCACTACGGCATCGAGGATTACCTGGTCATCAAGTACACCTGCATGGCCGGGATCTGACCCCGCGGCGGCGCTTGGCGCTTGGCGCCTGGCGCGACTAGCGCGGCTAGCACGTTCAGGGCGCGCTGCCGCGCTTGCGCCCGCCCTGCGCCCTTGCCATGCTGCTCTAGCAGCCGGGGCCACAGGGCTGTCCCGGCGAGCACGCCAGGCGGAAACGCTCGATCTGGTCGCGGAAGCGCTGCATCTGCTCGAGCTGGTAGCGCGCATGGTTGGCGCCATATGGCTTGCCGAATTCATGCAGCGCACCGTCGGCGGCCCGCGACAGCGCTTCGAGCGCCTGTGCCAGCGCCCGCCCTTCCACGCTGCGATGCCGGCGCAGGCGCCACGACAGCGCTTCCTGGCCCTGGCCGAACAGGCTCTGGTCGAGATGGCCAAGCCAGTCGGCGGTGGCCTGCGCGTCATGGAGCGCCGCCAGGTAGGCGCACAGCGCCGACAACCGCTGGTTCATCTCGCCGCCGCGGCTCAGCAGTTCGCCGGCGCACCTGCGCAAGCGCTCGGCCGCGCCATGCTCGCCCGCCGGCGGGCCATCGGGCACATACGTGCCGAGCGGTCGCACCGACAGCGCCAGCCCCGGTGGCAGCACGCTGGTGCACAGGCTGGCCAGCTGGCGCTGCAGCGCGCCATCGAGCTCGCAGCAGGCCACCACGTCGGCCTCGACGTAAAAGTCCAGCGATGCCTGCCGGCCCTGCCCGCTGTACACCACCGTGCGCACCGGCTGGTGTCCCGCCTCTGCCAGCACGCGAAGCGCGGCTTCGATGCAGCGCTGCGCGATCTCGTCGCACGGCAGCGCACGGACCAGGGCGTGCGTATGCGGCATGCCGGTGATTTCAGTGCGTGTCGGCAGGGACGCGCCCGGCTGGCTCGGGTTACCGGACGGTCGCAGGCTCGTTTCGACGTAGCTCAGGGCAGTACCCGTCATTCATGGCTCCATGGTTGATTGCTAAGCCCGTGCGGGCGGTGGCGGAGTGCCGAAGAGCGCGGACAGGCATCAGCGCGTCCCGCCGGCAGGCTGCGAGGCCATCACGATCGCCGCATGCATGCCCCCCAGCGGGTGCCGCGCCTCGGCTGCCGTCAGCGATGCCAGCACCTTGCAGTCGTCCAGCCGGAAGCGGCACAGCAGCAGGTTCGAGCGCGCCAGGGCCACAATCTGCGCCGGGGCCAGCGCTGCCAGCGTGCGCCCCAGCTCCTGCCCCATGCCAAGCCGGAACAGCGCCTCGGCTTCGTGCTGGCGCAGCAGACGCTGCGCCAGCATCAGGTATGACAGGTTCAGCTGCTGGATGTCGCGCAGGATGTCGGCCCCGGCAACACCGCGATCCGCCGCGCCGGGCGTCGTGCCTGCGCTTGCGTCAGCAGCATCAGCGGCGTCAGCGTGCTCCGGTTTGCGCCTCATTGGATGGATTCCGTGGGACCCGTGGCGGTACCTGCGGGACCAGCGGCAGTGTCCAGGGCGGTGTCGGGGGCGGTGTGCGCCGAGATCGTCGGGCGTTCTGCAATCGCGCGCAACGCGGGCTTGTCCAGCAGCTCGATGCAACGGTGGCGTACGCGGATCAGCCCGATCTCGGCCAGCCGCGAGAACTGCCGGCTGACCGTCTCCAACGTCAGGCCGACATAGCTGCCGATTTCCTCGCGGCTCATGCGCAGGATGAACGCCGACGAAGAAAAGCCGCGCGCCGCGAAACCGTCGGCCATCCACAGCAGGAACGTGACCAGCCGCTCCTCGGCGGTCATCAGCGCCAGCATGGTCTGCATGGCCCGCGCGCGCCGGGCCTGGTAGTCAAGCGCCAGGAACAGCTGGGCCGCCGCAGGCGCCGCGGCCGTGGCGGCACGGCCCGGGTCGATCGCGATCACGCACAGCTCGGTGTCTTCCAGCGCCGTGGCATACGATACATAGCGAGTGCGCGCGAGGCTATCGAGCCCGACCAGTTCGCCCGGAAAATGGAAGCCGACCACCTGCGTGCGCCCGTCCTCGCTCGTGACATGGGTTTTGACCGTACCGACGCGGATCGCATAGAGCGCGGTGGCCGGGTCGCCGATCAGGTACAGCGGCTGCCCCTTGCGCAGCCGGACGCTACGCATTGGCTGCGGCTGCGCGCCGGCGGCGGGATGCGCTTGCTGGACCGGGCCGGCCGCCTGGCAGCCACGCGCCTGGGGGCAACTGTCGCAGCAAGGCAGGGCGTCGGGCAGCCCGGATCGGCCTTTGGTCGGGGGCAATTGCATCGTTTCGTGACAAAGATTGACGGCGTAAAAAACCTGTGATCATTCTATGAATCGCGCACCGCGTAACAATCTGTATATTCTGAATCAGCATCGCGAAGCTTCCGACCACTCAGGCACTGCGCTTCCGGAAAACGCCGGCAAGCCGCCAGCAGCGAACCCAGATTTCGCCATGAAGAAAGCCCCCGCCGGCGCCGAGAGTCCGGCCGTATATGCGTCATCCAGCGAGGCGCAAGCCAACGCGTCCAGCGATGCGCCCTACCGCACCCTGGTCGAGTCCGTGCAGGACTACGCCATCTTCACGCTCGACGTGACGGGGCATGTGTCGAGCTGGAACAAGGGGGCGGCGAGTATCAAGGGCTATGCGCGCGAAGAGATCCTGGGCAAGCACTTCTCGACCTTCTACACGCCCGACGCCGTCGCCAGGCACTGGCCGGATGCCGGACTCAAAGCCGCCGCCGAGCTCGGGCGCTTCGAGGACGAAAGCTGGCGCGTGCGCAAGGATGGCAGCCGCTTCTGGGCCAATGTGGTGATCACGGCGCTAAGGGACCCCAATGGCAAGCTGATCGGCTTTGGCAATGTGACGCGCGACATGACCGCGCAGCGCCGCACCGCCGAAGCGCTGCGCCAGAGCGAGGAAACGCTGCGGCTGCTGGTGGAGGGCGTAAAGGACTACGCGGTCTTCATGCTCGACCCCGCCGGCAACATCGTCAGCTGGAATTCCGGCGCCTCATATATCCAGGGCTACCGCCGCGACGAGATCCTGGGCCGGCATTTCTCCGTGTTCTACCCGCCCGACGACATTGCCGCCGGCAAGCCCTCGCGGATGCTGGAAGAGGCCCGGCGCGCCGGGCGCATCGAGGACGAAGGCTGGCGCGTGCGCAAGAACGGTTCGCTGTTCTGGGCCAACGTCACGCTGACCGCCGTCTACGACGAAACGCGCGCGCTGCGGGGCTTTGCCAAAGTCACCCGCGACATGAGCGAACGCCGCCGCCACGAGGAGCTGGAGCGCTCGAGCCAGCGCATGAATGAATTCCTGGCCACGCTGTCGCACGAGCTGCGCAATCCACTGGCGCCGGTGCACAGCGCGCTGGCGGCGATGCGGCTGGCGCCAGGCGACCCGGCGCTGACCGACAAGAGCCTGAGCCTGATCGAACGCCAGGTCACGCACCTGAGCCGGCTGGTCGACGACCTGCTCGACATCGGCCGCATTACCTCCGGGCGCATCGAGCTGCGCACCGGGCCGCTGGATTTCAACGACGTGATCGCGCTCGCCGCCGAGGCGGCACGGCCGTCGCTCGAGGCCAAGTCGCAGCGCGTCGCGGTGCAGACCCACGCCGCGTCGATCCCGATGCACGCCGACAAGACCCGGCTGGTGCAGGTGATACAGAACCTGATCCTGAATGCGTCGAAGTTCTCGCCGGCGCAGACGACCATCAGCATTGTCACCGCCGTACAAAAACGTACCCTCCTGGTACAGGTGATCGATCAGGGCCGCGGCATCGCGCTGCAATCACTGGAAAACATCTTCAATATGTTCGTGCAGGAAAGCCGCCCCGGTACCGATGCGCATGGCGGGCTGGGCATCGGCCTGTCGCTGTGCCGGGCGCTGGCGGAGCTGCATGGCGGCACCATTGCCGCAGCCAGCGCCGGACCGAACATGGGCAGCACCTTCACACTGCGGCTGCCGCTGCCGGTGGCGCATGAAGCCGCCACGATGCACCCCCCAGTGCATGCCGCAGCCGGCGGCCATGCCAACGCCGTGCTGCAGGCACAGCGCATCCTGCTGGTCGACGACAACCGCGATGCCGCCGACAGCCTGGCGATGCTGCTGGAAATGTGCGGCCACGACGTGACCATTGCCTACGACGGTGCCGAAGCGCTGCACGTGGCGCCGCGCTGCCGCCCGCATGTCGCGCTGATCGACCTGGCCATGCCGGGCATGGACGGTTTCGAATTGGTGCGCGCCATGCGCGGCGTGGCTGGCACCGAACAGACCCGCTACGTCGCGCTGACCGGCTTCGGCCAGCCTGCCGACAGGCAGCAAAGCGCGCGCGCGGGGTTCGATGCGCACCTGGTCAAGCCGGTGGAGCTGGAGACGCTGTTCGGCACCATCGCCCAACTGCAACGGCCCGAATAAGCTGCCCCGTGGCCACCCACTGCGCGCCGTGCAGGCGCCGGAAGGCCACCTTCGCCAAAGCCAAACCCGCGCTTGCGCGCGCTGCGACACACTGAGGCCCATTCCATCGCCAATCAACACACGGAGGAGACAGCGATGCAGGGTTGGATCAGGCGTGCAGCCAGCGGGCTGCTGTTCGCATTCGCCGCCACGGCGGCAGGCACGGCACTGGCGGACTACCCGGACAAGCCGGTCCGGCTGGTGGTGCCCTTCCCACCGGGCGGCGCGACCGACCTGCTGGCGCGCGAGATCGGCAATGCCCTGTCGGCGCGGCTGCAACAGCCGGTGGTGATCGACAACCGTCCGGGCGCCGGGGGCAACCTGGCAGCCATCGCCGTGGCACGCGCCCCGGCCGACGGCTACACGCTGCTGTTTGGCACCTTCGGCTCGCTGGCAGTCAACAAGAGCCTGTACGCCAGGCCCGGCTACGATCCGCTCAAGGATTTCGCGCCGGTCGCATCCGTGGCCTACCTGCCCAACGTGCTGGTGGTGCATCCGTCGGTGCCGGCGCGCAACGTGCAGGAGCTGCTGGCGCTGGCGCGCAAGGAGCCGGGCAAGCTGACCTACGGCTCGTTCGGCAACGGTTCGTCGTCGCACCTGGCAGGCGAGCTGTTCACCCACCTCGCCGGCGTCAATATCGCGCACATTCCGTACAAGGGCAGCGCCGCGTCGATGACCGACCTGATCGGCGGCCGCATTACGATGATGTTCGACAGCGTCTCCACCGCGCTGCCGTATATCCGCGACAACCGCGTGCGCGCGCTGGCGGTGACAACGCAGAAGCCCTCGGAACAGCTGCCGGGCGTGCCTGCGCTGGCCGCCGCAGGCGTCCCCAACTATGAACTGACGGCGTGGTTCGGCGTGGCCGCGCCGGCCGGCACGCCCAAGGCCGTGATCGACCGGCTCAACGGCGAGATCGTTGCCGCGCTGAAGCAGCCGGAGCTGTCGGCCAGGCTCGCGAGCCAGGGCACGGTGCCGTTCCCGGCCACCCCCGCGCAGTTCGGCAGCTATATCCGCGCGCAGTACGAAAAGTGGGACGGGCTGATCAAGTCCGCCAATATCCGGCTGGACCAGTAACTGGCCGAGTTAGCCGGCCGAGTTAGCCGGCCGAGTCAGCCGGCCGGATCAGCCGGCCGCGCCGCGCAAGGCACCGAAGCGCCAGGAAAGCCGCCGTGCCGCCTGCCGCACCAGCGCGGCGGGCGCGCCTTGCGTGCCGCTGTCGAAGCTGCCGCTTGACCCCATCACCGCGATCACCAACGCCAGGCTGCCGGTATGGTCGAACACCGGCGCCGCCAGCGTATCGATGCCCGGCACCGGGTGGCTCAGCGCGTTGTCGATCTGCGCCGCGCGCACCTTCGCCAGGCGGGCGGCGTAGTCGGCCGTGGGCGTTCCGTCTTCCCCCAGCACCTGCCCGACGGCAGCGCCGGCCATGCGCAGGTAGTCGGTTTGCAGCAGCCCGGCGAGTACGTTGCCCGGCAGGTGCGCGGCCACGGTGCGGCCGATCGCGGTATGGACCAGCGACAGCACCGTGCCGACGCGCAGGCTGACATGCTGCGGCCGCGCCGACTCCTCCAGCCTGACCACGGTCGGACCCATCGGGCCCAGCACGGCCATGGCCACGCTCAGGCCGGTGGTGCCGGCGAGCTCAATCACTTCGGGCTCGGCCTCGCGCGTCGGCGACAGCCGCTGCAGCGCGACCAGGCCGAGCTCCAGCCCCAGCGGGCCGCACAGGTAGTTGCCCGCGGCATCGCGCGCGAGCAGTCCGGCCTTTTGCAGGCTGACCAGGTGCGGGAATGCCTTGGCGGCGGGCATGCCGGCAGCCAGCGCGAGGTCGCGCAAGGCCAGCGGACGCCCCGCGGCGACCAGCGCGCCCAGCAGCTGGCCGGTGCTGTCCAGGGATTGGATGCCGCGCTGCGGCTTGCCGCCTTCGGCGTCGGCATCCGGGCCGGCGATGCCGGCCGGCTCGGGTATGCGGGTGGGAGTCATGCCGGGCTTTCCTCTTCCGAACCTTACGAACCTTCCGAACCATCGGCGCGCAGGGTGGCTGCGATATCGGCCGCTGCTGCCCGCAGCGCCCGTGCGGCGGTGCCGTTCCAGTCGACATCGATGGCGCCGGTCGAGCCAACCAGCGTCAGCACCAGCCGCAGCACCCCGGCAGCGTCCAGCACCGGCACGCTGAGGCTGCTGACCGCCGGGCTGGGCGTGTCGATGCTGCGCTCGATGCCGCGCTCGCGGATGACCTGCAGCGTGGCGCCAAAGTCCGCCAACCGCGCATCCGCGGCGTCCGGCTGCTGCGCCCGCCACAGCGGCTGCCACTGCGCCGGCGGCCGGAACGCGCAGTAGACGCGGCCGGTGGCGGTGGCCGCCAGCGCCATCACTGTACCCACGTGCAGGTTCACGTGCAGCGGCGCGCTGGCGGGGACGTAGCGGACGATGGTCGGCCCTTGCGGCCCCGCGATGCTGATGGCCACGCCGAAGCCCGACGATTGCGCCAGCGCGTCGACACGCGAAAGCGCGGCGCGGTAGGCCGGATCCTGCTCCAGGTGCAGCATGCCCAGCTGCAGCGATAGCGGGCCGGGCTCGTAGCGGCCGGAAACATGGTCGCGCTTGAGCAGGCCCAGGCGCGTCAGGCTGACAAGGTAGGCGTGCGCCTGCGCCGGCGCCAGCTGCGCGGCCTCGGCCAGCGCGGCCAGCGGCATCGGTACGCGTGCCGCCGCCAGCGCGGCCAGCAGCCGGCCGCCGACTTCCACGCTCTGGATGCCGCGCTGGGCCTTCTCTGCCTTTTCCGGCTTTTCCTTTCCTTCCTGTGCAGCCTTGCCGGTCGCGCCGGTTGCCTTGCCCCTGGCCATCGTCACCCTGTGTGATCGGAAAACCCGGATATTAATCGAACGCCATTCACGCGCCCTCGAATCGGGGTAAACCCGCAGCCGATCGGTGCCGGTTCCGTTCATCTCGGCGGCCTCACGGATATTTGTTATAGACGAACGTTTTAGCTATTGATTAATTAAACGAGGTTTCCTAAGATTGCACTACCCCGTCGGAACACGCAGGCACCACCGCCTGAAAGACGCATAGAAACGGGGGCGAGACAGCCCGTGCCGCCAGCCCTGCCCTGCGGCAAACCCGCCGCGTGCGCGTGCCGTCTTGCCTCCCCCACACAAAGGAAAGACGCCATGTCCAAGGCATTCGCATCCCAGGCCGACCTCGAAGCCAAGCAAGTCACCTTTACCCAGCTGTCCGAGAACGCCTGGGCCTACACCGCCGAGGGCGACCCCAATTCCGGCGTCGTGATCGGCGACGACGGCGTGCTGATCGTCGACACCACCGCCACACCGGCGATGGCACAGGACCTGATCGCGCGCATCCGCACCATCACCGACAAGCCCATCAAGTACGTGGTGCTGTCGCACTACCACGCGGTGCGCGTGCTGGGCGCCTCCGCCTACTTCGCCGAAGGCGCGCAGCAGGTCATCGCCAGCCGCGGCACGTGGGAAATGATCGTCGAGCGTGGCGAGGCGGACATGAAGTCCGAGATCGAGCGCTTCCCGCGCCTGTTTGCCGGCGTCGAGACCGTGCCCGGCCTGACCTGGCCGACGCTGGTGTTCGAAAAGGAGATCACGCTGTTCCTCGGCAAGCTGGAAGTCCGCATCGCCCACCTGGGCTCGGGCCACACCAAGGGCGACACCGTGGTCTGGCTGCCGCAGCAGAAGGTGCTGTTTTCCGGCGACCTGGTCGAGTACGACGCCGCCTGCTATTGCGGCGACGCCCAACTGGAAGAATGGCCCGCCACGCTTGACGCGCTGCAGGCGCTCAACCCCGACAAGCTGGTTCCCGGCCGCGGCCCCGCGCTGACCACGCCGGAAGAGGTAAAGAAGGGGCTCGCCTACACCAAGGACTTCGTTACCACGCTGTTCCAGTCGGGCAAGGAAGCCGTCGCCGGGAAGCTCGACCTGAAAGCCGCGATGGCGCATACGCGCCAGGCCATGGATCCCAAGTTCGGCCATGTCTTTATCTACGAGCACTGCCTGCCGTTCGACGTCTCGCGCGCCTTTGACGAAGCCAGCGGCATCCGTCACCCGCGCATCTGGACCGCGCAGCGCGACAAGGAAATGTGGGCCGCGCTGCAGGACTGAGCGACCGAAAACCCATAACAAGTCGGGCAACAGAGCATCAAGAGTTGGATGGAGAGACAGGCAATGAGCAGCATCGACTACCAGCGGTTGTCGTTTGAATACCAGCCCTGCGCGGAACAGCGCGGCGCGCAGGCGGATGGCGCGGTCCATCCTGTCGTGGTGGTCGGCGCCGGCCCGATCGGGCTGGCCACCGCCATCGACCTGGCACAGCGCGGCGTGCGCGTGGTGCTGGTCGATGACGACTGCACGCTGTCCACGGGCTCGCGCGCCATCTGCTTCGCCAAGCGCACGCTGGACATCTTCGACCGGCTGGGCTGCGGCGAGCGCATGGTGGACAAGGGCGTGAGCTGGAACGTCGGCAAGGTCTTCCTGCGCGACCAGCAGGTCTACAGCTTCGACCTGCTGCCCGAAAGCGGCCACCGCCGCCCGGCCTTTATCAACCTGCAGCAGTACTACGTTGAAGGCTTCCTTCTGGAGCGCGCGCAGGCGCTGCCCAATATCGAGATCCGCTGGCACAACAAGGTGGTTGGGCTGGAGCAGCGCGCGGACGGTGCGGCACTGACCATCGAGACGCCCGAAGGCTGCTACCCGCTGGCTGCGCGCTACGTGGTGGCGGCCGACGGCTCGCGCAGCCCGATGCGCAAGCTGCTCGGCCTGGACAGCAAGGGCCGCACCTTCCGCGACCGCTTCCTGATCGCTGACGTGAAGATGGAGGCCGACTTCCCCAGCGAACGGTGGTTCTGGTTCGACCCGCCCTTCCACCCCAACCAGTCGGTGCTGCTGCACCGCCAGCCGGACAATGTCTGGCGCATCGACTTCCAGCTTGGCTGGGATGCCGATCCGGTACTGGAGAAAGCGCCGGAGCGCGTGATCCCGCGTGTGCAGGCGCTGCTCGGCAAGGACGTGAAGTTCGAGCTGGAATGGGTCAGCGTGTACACCTTCTCGTGCCTGCGCATGGACAGCTTCCGCCACGGCAATATCCTGTTCGCCGGGGACTCTGCGCACGGCGTATCGCCGTTCGGGGCGCGCGGCGCCAACAGCGGCGTGCAGGATGCCGAGAACCTTGCCTGGAAGCTGGCCTACGTGCTGCAGGGCCACGCGGCCGACAGCCTGCTCGACACCTATGCCAGCGAGCGCGAATACGCCGCCGACGAGAACCTCCTGAACTCGACCCGCGCCACCGACTTCATCACGCCCAAGAGCGCCGTCAGCCGGGTCTTCCGCGACGCGGTGCTGACGCTGTCCAAGCGGCATGCCTTTGCCCGCGGCCTGGTCAACAGCGGCCGCCTGTCGGTGCCGGCTGTGCTGCGCGACTCGCCGCTGAACACCGCCGACGCCGATGACGCCGATGACGCCTATGCCGGCAGCATGGTGCCGGGCGCGGTCTGCGCCGACGCGCCGGTATCCGGGCCGCAAGGTGCCAGCTGGCTGCTGTCGCATCTGGGGCAGGATTTCACCGTGCTGCTGTTCGGCAATCCCGATGCCATCGACGCCGCCACGCTGGCAGACCTGTCCACGCTCAGGGAAGGCAACGTACCGCTGCGGCTGGTCTACGTCACCGACGCGGCGCAGCCGGCGATGACCTGTTCCGGCGCCACCGTGCTGCGCGACGACCAGGGCCTGGCAGCGGTCCGCTACGGCGCCATGCCCGGCACCTGCTATCTGGTGCGCCCGGACCAGCACGTGTGCGCGCGCTGGCGCCGCGCCGACCCCGCTGCAGTCCGCGCCGCGCTGGCGCGCGCCACCGGTGCCGGCCTGGCCGCACCGGCCCCAGGCCGGATCGCCGCCTGAGGCAGCCCGGACAGTAAGCAAAAGGAGACGACAACATGCCCGCCACCCTCAATACGCAACCCAACCTGGCCCGGCCCGACGATTTCTACGAAGCGCTGATCGAGATGCACCGCGATCTCGACGACGCCCAGAGCCAGGCCGCCAACGCGCAGCTGATCCTGCTGCTGGCCAACCATATCGGCGACCACGACGTGCTGCTGGCCGCGCTGAAGGCGGCTCGCGAAGGCGTAGCCGACATGCCGGGCGCGGCAGCGCCGGCAACTGGACACGGCATGGGCGCCGCAGCGCCGGCAGCCTGACACGGCACGGGCGCGGCCAGGCCGTGCCCTGCTCCGCTCTTTCCCTGGCCCGACTCAGGTCCGCCAGCTAGCGCGCTACAGACGCGCCCGGCAGTGCCATCCCTGGCTGCGACCACCCCGACGCAACACACGCAGCCACCACACCATACGGAGACAAACAGCATGAGCCATCCGGTCTCAGGGGATCTTGCGTCCCTGCATCTGACGCCCACCGCCACTGCCCTGCCCACGCTGGCGGCGCGCGAGGAAGACGCGCTCTACCGCAAGGTCTGGCTGCGCATCATCCCGTTCCTGTTCGTCTGCTACGTGGTCTCGTTCCTGGACCGCATCAACATTGGCTTCGCCCAGTTACAGATGAAGCAGGACCTTGGCTTCAGCGACGCCATGTACGGGCTGGGCGCCGCAATCTTCTACGTCGGCTACGTGCTGTGCGAGGTGCCGAGCAACATGCTGCTGGCGCGCTTCGGCGCGCGCCGCACCTTCACGCGCATCATGGTGCTGTGGGGCCTGGTCTCGGTGGGCATGATGGCCGTGTCGACGCCGGCGCAGTTCTACACGCTGCGCTTCCTGCTGGGTGTGTTCGAGGCTGGCTTCTTCCCCGGCATCGTGCTCTACATGACCTACTGGTTCCCGGCGCGGCGCCGCGCCGCGGTGATGGCGATCTTCTTTGCCGGCGTGGCGGTGGCGGGCGTGCTTGGCGGCCTGGTTTCCGGCTGGATCATGCGCGACATGGCCGGCGTGCTCGGCCTGCAAGGCTGGAAATGGATGTTCGCGATCGAAGGTGCGCCCGCGGTTTTCCTGGGGCTGATTGCCGCACGCTGCCTGGTGGATGGTCCGGAACGGGCCCGCTGGCTCAGCGCCGGCGAGCGCGCTTACCTGATCCGCGCCGCGGCGGGCGAGGCGGCAAACGCCGCCGATGCAGGCAAAGGCGGCCATTCGCTGCAGGCGCTGCGCCAGGTGCTGCGCAACCCGCGCGTGTACCTGTTCGCCTTTATCTACTTTTCGCTGACGTGCGGCTCGCTCGCGCTGAGCTTCTGGATGCCGCTGATCATCCGCGACTTCGGCATCACCGATGTGATGTCGGTCAGCCTGTATTCAGTGGTGCCCAATGCTGTCGGTGCGGTCGGGCTGATCCTGATCGCGCGCCATTCCGACCGCACCGGCGAGCGCCACCGCCATTTCCTGCTGTGCACCGCCGGCGGCGCGCTGGCGTTGGCCGCGCTTGCGCTGCACCCGGCCAGCCTGGCCATGATGCTGGCGATCCTTTCGGTTGCCGCAGTGCTGATCTTTGCCGCGCTGCCGGTGTTCTGGTCACTGCCGCCCAGCTACCTGCCGGGCGCGGGGGCAGCGGCCGGCATCGCCATGATCAGCAGCGTCGGCATCACCAGCGGCATCGTCAGCCCGTGGGTGATCGGGCAGATCAAGACCCGCACCGGCAGCCTCGACCATGCGCTGTTGCTGCTGGCGGCACTGCTGCTCGTCAGCGGGCTCGCAATGTGGCTGGGCGTGCCGCGCCAGCACGCGCAAGAATCCCGCCAGGCGCAGCAGGACTAAGCTGCAGGAAGGGCCTGCAGCGGGTTTCGTCAAACCGGAATGTCCGCACCCGCTCGGGTGCGGCGTTCAATGGGACCGGCCGCAGGGAATGACCTGCGCGATCTCCTCGCGCATCACCTCGACCACATCATCGATCTCCAGCCCTTCGGCCGTCACCAGCACGTCCTGTCCGCGGCCGATCGCGTAGACCACCCCGCGCCAGCGGCCGGGCTCGACGGCCTCGCACAGGCGGATATTGAATTCAGTGTCCTGGTCCTGGCTGTACACGGTCACCAGGTCGCCAATCTGGGGCACCTGCACCGCTTCTCCGTCGAACGCCCGGGCCACCACGGTCACCGGCGACTGCGTCAGTCCCCTGGCAAATCTTGCTCGCATGGTCCGCTCCTCTAATGCGATCCAAGTCCAGCTTACAAGAGGGGCGCCAAATAACCAGAAATTTCCATGCAAAAGTCGGGCTTGCTGCCCTCCGCGCATCGTCCGGGGTTACTGTCCGACCTGTCAGACGCCGCCGGATAGACAGCCGCCGTATATCGCCCACAATAAAGGCATCGACAGCCAAGGAGACACCAAAATGGGCACCAGCATACACGTCGTGCCGCATCGGGATGGCTGGGATGTCATCCATGAAGGCGCCCGCTACGCCGAATCCCACCATGCCACCCAGGAAGAAGCCATTGCCGCCGCGACTACGCAGGCGCAGCGCGAGCATGTTGAATTGCTGATCCATGGCCGCGATGGCCAGATCCGCTCGCGCAACAGCTTCGGCCACGATCCGCGCACCATACCAGGCTAAACCCTGTCTCGCCGGATAACGCCTCCGGCACCCAATCCTGCGCACGCGCATCCATGGCACCGCACCGGGACGACCTGCGGGCAGCTGCCGCAATCGCAGCCGCGGCGGTGCCGCTGCCGCAGGTCGACGACCCCGCACAGAGCAGCCCCTTCTCCGGCCCCTTCCCCAATGCACTCGCGAGGCAGGCCGAAGCGCTGGCCGCGCACCGGGTGGTGCTGCTTGGCGAAAGCACGCTCGGTACCGCGGAGTTCTACCACGCGCGCCGCGCTGACGGCGCAATTGGTGGCGCGCCATGGTTTCCGCATCGTCGCGGTGGAAGCGGACCGGCCACGCGCAATGCTGGCTCGACCTGCGGGGCGCGCGTGGCGGCCCGCTCGAAGACGCCCGCACCGCCTTGCTGCCGCCGCGGCAGGAGCGCTTCATCGGGGTCATCTACCGGCCCGAAACGGAATTGCAGAGCCACTACGCGCGCGCGACACATTCGCCGCCGGCCGCGAGCTCGTGGCTGGTGCGAAAGACGTGCCATGAGGCCCCTCCCCCGCGCTCCCCGGCCCTCACCCGCCGGTGCGATCCGGCGCCACGCTGACGTGGTTGACGACCTCTCGCACGCCGCCGGCCGCGCGGATGCACGCTTCGATCGCCTCGCGATCCGCCCGCGTGCCGATCGCGCCTTCGATGGTGACGCGCCCGTTTGCGACATTCAGCGCGATCTCGCTGACATCGAGGCCGCTGTCCCACAGCCGCGCGCACAGTGCTGCCTGCAACTCGACGTCAGCAGCGGTGACGGCGGTGCCGCGCGGATTGGCTGGCGGCGTATTGGAAGGATCCTGCATGCGTGCCCCTCCGGCGTCAGTACATGCGCATGCCGTGGCCCGGATGCGCCGCCGAAGCATCGCCGCGCGCCACGCGCAGGTGATTGACCACGTCCTTGACGCCGTAGATCTCGTCCGCGATATCTTCGATCCGGTATTTCTGCTGGCGATGGGGCACGCAGCCCTCCAGCGTGACCACGCCCTGCTCCACCCGCACCTCGACATCTTCGACCTGCAGCCGGGCGCTGCGCGCGAGCTGCTCGCACAGGTCCTCGAGGATGCGCGCATCGCTGCGCTGGTAGTTGCGCGGGCCTACGGGGCGCGCCTGGCGCGGGCCCCCGCGATACAGATCCATGCGCTCGTTGTAGCCGGTAAATTGGCGGTAAGGATCCCGTCCACGCGGCGCCTGCCGGGCGCGTGCGTCTGACGCGGTGGCGGACTGCCAGCCCTGCGTGCCGCCAAACTCACCGGGGTCCACCGGTTTGTCATAGTCGTACACGCCGTAGGCGCCCACGTAGTGGCTGCGCATGTCGGTTTCCGGCACGGCGCTTTCGTGCCAGGGTTGTCCGCGCCGGTTGTCTCTACGGTCCATTGTCGTCTCCGCTTGCCGTGCCGGGATCTGCGGCGCCGCTCTATCTGCAGCGCAACGCAACTATTTCTGCCGCGGCGGCACGAGGCCGCGGTCGGGCTCGCTGAGCTTGCCGTCGCGCAATTGCCGTACCGCGCACGCCAGCGCACGTGCCACGTTATCCACCTCGCCGAGCACGCCGTCATCCTCGTCCAGTTCCACATGGCTGGTGGCATACGGCTTGTAGTAGCCGATAAACCGGTCGAGCCGCGCCTGCGGGCCGGCATCGATCAGGCCCATCCAGTCAAGCCAGTCGGAGAGCGCGCGGCGCACGCCTTCGATGCCAGCCACGTCGCCGTGGACCACCAGCCCGTAGGTACGGCCTGCCAGGTGCTTGGGATAGTCCCATCCCGCCAGCTCGATCGACTTGGCACGCACCACGTCCTTGCCCTGCGTGCTGGTCGGATCCGGGTTGCCGCCATCCGCGCAGACCAGCCGGTCCATCATCAGCTTCAGCGGGCTGCTGGCCTGGTACCAGTAGACCGGCGTGACGATCAGCACGCCGTGGCAGCCGGTCCAGCGCGGGTAGATGTCGTTCATCCAGTCGTTGACCTGGCCGAGCGCGTGGTTGGGGTAGCAACTGCAGGGCCAGTGGCATAACGGCATCGACGTCGAGACGCAGCCCTTGCACGGATGGATGCGCAAGTCCGCATCGGAGGTGAGCAGGCTGAGGTCGAGCATATCGATCTCCATGCCCTCCGCTTCCAGCGTTGCTCGCGCGCGCCCCGCCAGGCGCCAGGACTTGGACATCTCGCCGGGGCAGGTGTAGTCATTGCGCGCGGCGGCACAGACCAGCAGCACGCGCGATGGCGTGGCAGGGTCGGCCTGCCGTTGCTGCGCCGCGCGGATTGCCTCGCTCGCCGCGCGCCATTCGTCGGACAGCTCATAGTCCGGATCGGCGAAGCCAGGCCCGGCCTTGTGCTTGAGCGGCGCCTTGCGGCCCTCATGGTAAGCCTCCCACGCGATGCGCTCGAGCCGCGCCAGGGCTTCATCCTCGTCACGATAGGCGGGGTCGGTGAAGCGCGCCATAAAGCGCTCCCGGAAGGTTTCGCGCGGCAGCGGCCCGCTCACCTGTCCCTTGCGGACATCGGCGGGATCACCGGGGTAGCGCTGCTTGCGGGGCGCATCCGGCGCCGGCTGGTTCGGCTTGTGCGTCGGGTCTGGCATAGGAGTCTCCGTGGCATTCTGGTGTGTGCCCTGGTGCAGGACATGCAAGATAGGCGCCACCATGCGACGCCACGTGCAGCGTGCGCGGCCACGCAGCTTTTACAAGGCCGTTGCTGGCGCTGCATGTACATTTTTCCCCGCCTGCGACGCCTGGACGACGCCCGGACGACGCCCGGACGATGCCCGGTCGGCGCGCGGCGGATGCCGCGCCGCTGGCACGGAACCTGCCGCCGCTCGCATCAATTCCACTCCGGATGCCGCCATGACCAGCCACGACGCCCCGGCGGGCCCCGGCGATCACCGCAGCATCGCCCGCTATCTGCGGCGCCACGGGCTCCACGTAGTGACTGCGGAATCGTGCACCGCGGGGCTGATTGCGTCGCGTATCGCCGAGGTGCCGGGCTGCGGTGATGTCCTGTACTGCGCGATCGTGGCGTACTCGCCCTCGGCCAAGGAGCAGTTGCTGCGCGTGCCTGCGGAAACCCCGGCCGCCACCGACATGACCACGGCGCCGACTGACACCACCAAGGACACTGCCAAGAAGTCCAAGTCAAAGTCCGGCAAGGAGGCCAACACCGCCCGCAGCAAGAAGCCTCGCGAACAGGGCACGCCGGCGGCACCAACCGCCGATGCGCCGAGCGGCCCGAAGGGCGACTCGCCCGATCCGGCGCCCAAGCAGTAAGCGCATGCCATTGCGCATGCCGTTTCGCATGCATTGAGCGCAATCGTGGCGGGGCTTGTGCGGACGGGCTCCCGCCGGATGGGCGCTGCTCAGGTATCCCCGCGCAGCGCCCGGGTCGCCTGCGCCAGCGCGGCTTCGCGTTCGCGCTGGCGCCAGCGGTGGCAGCGCCACAGCTCCTCCAGGTACGGCAGGCCGGCCAGCAGGACCACCGCTGCAAGCAATCCGACCAGATAGCCCGGCGGCAATGGCGCGGGTTTCCATGCCAGCGCCAGCCGCGCGGGTTCGCTGCCGGCGCCGAACAGCGCCAGGAACTGGCCCCAGTACATCACAACCACGTATGAAGCGGCAGCCATCGGCAGGACTTCGAGCAGGCTGTGCATATGCTGTTCGACCGGCGCGATATGGCGACGCTTGCTCGCGTACTGCACGTCCCACCACGCCGTGGCCTCGTGGATCACCAGCGCCGCCAGCACGACGGCGATCACCAGCGCATTGATCTCCAGGAACAGCACCATCAGCAGCGGCAGGCCGACCTCCACCAACATCAGCATGTGCAGCAAGGATTCGCGCACGCCGGCGTTGCGCTCGATGTGCGTAAAGCGATGGCACAGCCAGTCACCTGCGCCGGCCAGCAGCCACAGCGGCACCAGGCCGTACATCAGCACCAGGCGCGCGGCATGCTCGAAGGCTTGCAGGTCGGAAGCAGCGGCAGTGGGCATGGTGGTGGGACAAGGTCCTGCTATGGACGGGCCGTCTGCGCACGGTATTGTTCGCGCAGCACCCGGAACAGCTCATGATTGACCTGCACGCCGCGATACTGGCGCCGCACCACCGCGCGCAGGCGCGAGCCCAGTACGTGCGCCCGCAACGCACGCGCAAAGCGCCGTTGCACCGCCTGCTCGCCCTTGCTGACCGCGTGCAGGATGGCGCGGTCCGAACGGTGCTTGCCCGCCCCGCCGCGACACGCCGTGGGCGCCATGGCCAGCGGCAGGTGTCCGAGTACCAGCAGGCACGCCTGCAGTTCCTGTGCCGCCAGGGCGAAGGCATTGGCGCGGCTGGTCAGCAACGACTTGAGGTGCGGATTGGCCGCGGCGAGGGCCGCACGCCGGCAATCGCGCTCGCCCTCGCGCGAGACCGCGATCAGCGCGTTGAGCACCAGGATTTTTTTCCTTGCCATCGCCCACCTGCCTGGTCCGCGGCCGGACCCGTGAATCATCGATCAGGGCCGGCCGAGGCCGGCGGTTGACGTCGTTCGCCCCGCCCATGGCGCATGTCGCGCTCGTCGACATTGGACGAGAATAGCGGCCCCGCACCTGCGCTGCCAGGGCTGTCGTGCGGCACGCCGAAGGTCCGGCGCGATGCCGCCTGCCAGGCCCCGCGCGCTTCGCGCAGGCCACGCAGGTTCATCACGATCAGCGCAAATTGCAGCACGATCAGCGCGTGGGCATCGCCATGCCATCCCCACGCGATCCACAACAGGTTGCTGGCCAGGAACACCCAGAAGCCTGCGCGGCGCCGCGCAATGGAGCGCGATCCCACCAGCCATGTGGCGAGCACTGTCACTACCATCGCCGGCCACTGCGCAGCCTCGAGCAACCAGTCCATGCATGTTTTCCCGGTTTGTCCATCGTGACAGCGGGCAAGAAGCGTACCGGGCAATCCGCCTCCGCGCCGCGTGGCCGGCATGCGGCTGCTTCTTGCCACGGATCATGGCGTACCCGGTACTTTTTACAAGCGGTAGCGCTTTATGCACATTGCCTTTCGCTTGAAATCCTTTGGCGCGGCGGCGCTCCGCCGCATATCTTTTATCGAGCGGGCGCGCTGGCACGCACTTCGCATGGGTGAGCCATCCCGCCGGCTGGCCGTCTGGCGCCGGGGGGGGTCATTGTTGCTCCGCCGGAGCGAAACACCAGGAGGATTTTGTGCGGATCTGCCAGATCGACCTGACCGGAACCCCGGACGCCGACGAACACGCCTTGCAACGCGTGGCGGCACTGGGCTTCGACCACGTACTGATCGGCGGCTGGCCGCACCTGTCCGGGGCAGACACGCTGGCGGCGTGCGCCCGGCATGGGCTCGCGCCGCTGCTCGACATCTCACTGGACCGCTACAGCGCCGATGGGGAAGGCGCTCCCGACCCCGGCTGGATCGACGCCGCGGCCCCCGCCTTCGCCCCCCATGAAACCGACAACCATCTTCCCGGCGCACGCCTGCGCTGGCATGACCCGCAGGTGGCCGAAGCCCTGGTGCAATGGTGGGCCGCGCGGCTGCGCCTGGCATGGGCCTCGGGCGCGGCCGGCTTCTGCTGCCGCGCGCCGGCACGCGTGCCCGGCAGGCATTGGGCAGCGCTGGCAGAAACGCTGCGCAACGACGCCGCGCCTGCCGATGCGCGCCGCGCGCCGCGCCTGCTGGCGTGGACGCCTGGCCTGACCCCCGCACAGTTGGACGACCTTGCCCCCGCCGGCTTTGATGGCGCCTTCTGCTCGCTGCCGTGGTGGGACTTCCGCAGCGCCTGGCTGACCGAAGAAATCGCGCGGCTGCGCCGCTTCGGCAGCGTGCTGGCGGCGCCGGCCCTGACTCCAGCCAGCCAGGATGCGCTGAGCGCACGGCGTGCGCTGTGGACCGCCGCCGCCATCGGCGACGGCATCCTGGTGCCGGCCGGATTCGAGACCGGCGGCGCGCTTGCGCGCGACCCACTGGCTACCGATGGGGCCGGCCAGGACGGGGCTCCTTATGACATCACGCATGAACTGCTCGAGGCGACCACGTGGCTTGCTTCGCGCGACCCCGCGCCGGCGCTCGCGGTGCGCCAGCTGAGCGGGCCCGAGGCGCCGCTGACTGTGCTGGCGCGGCTGCCCGCGCCGGAAGGCTTGTGCGCCGACCCGGCCGAAGGCAACGGCTTTGCGGGGCCAGACAGCGCCGCGGCGCTGATGGTGGTGGTCAATCCCGACCCGATGGCGCCCGGCACGCTTGGCGCCGACCGCGTGCTGAGCGCGCTGCCGCATGCCAGCGCCCACCTCGAAGCCACGCCGGGCGGACCCGGCGGCACGCTCGACGCCAACAACCGGCTCGATGCGTTGGGGTCGATCACGCTTGCACCCGCCGACATCCGCCTGTTTGAAGCGCCGCCGGTGCCGCTGACCCGGCCCGGCATGCCGCGCGCCGACGCGCGCGCGCCGCACGGGCACGAGACCCTGGCCGCAACCGGGCTGGGCAGCGTGGTTGCTGCCATGGAAGCGCCGCGCATCGCCATCGAGCGGGTCGAACCCGCCTGCGACGACGGTCGCTTCGCGGTGCGGCGCGTGGTGGGCGAGCGCGTGGAAGTCAGCGCCGATATCTGGATGGACGGTCACGACAAGCTCGGCGCCGTGGTGCTGTGGCGTGCGCCGGGCGAGACCGACTGGCACGAAACGCCGCTGCGGCACGTGGTCAACGACTGCTGGCAAGGCAGCTTCCCGCTGGTGGCGCTGGGCCGGCATGAGTTCACGGTCGAAGCCTGGCGTGATCCCTATGCCAGCTGGCTCGACGAAATCGGCAAGAAACGCGCGGCCGGTCTCAACGTCAGCCTGGAGACCGAGGAAGGCGCACGGCTGGTTGCCGATGCACTGCTGCCGCCTACAGACAAGCACGGCAAGGACGGCAGGAACGGAAGGAAAGGCAATGGCCGCAAGCATGGCCAGGCACCGCCCTCGGACAGCGAACTGTCCGCGATCGTCGACGAACTCACGACCGTCGCGGGCGACGACGAGCGGCGCCTGGAAATCCTGCTGTCGCCGCGCACCGCGGCCGCCATGCTGGCCCACATGGCCACCCCGGCCGGCAGGCAGTTCGCCTCGCGTCATCCTGTGGCGCTGCCGGTGGAAGCCGACCGCCTCGCGGCGCGCTACGCCAGCTGGTACGAGCTGTTCCCGCGCTCGCAAAGCAACGACGAGCAGCGCCACGGCACCTTCGACGATGTCATCGCGCGGCTGCCCGCGATCCGCGCCATGGGCTTCGACGTGCTCTACTTCACGCCGATCCACCCCATCGGCCGCACCCACCGCAAGGGCCGCAACAACAGCCTGCGCGCCGAGCCCGGCGAACCGGGGAGCCCATATGCCATCGGCGGCGAAGAAGGCGGGCACGATGCCCTGCATCCAGAACTGGGCACGTTCGACGACTTCCGCCGGCTGTGCCACGCCGCGGCCGCGCACGGGCTCGAAATCGCGCTCGACTTCGCGATCCAGTGCTCGCCCGACCATCCGTGGCTGAAAGACCATCCGGAATGGTTCGCGCACCGCCCCGACGGCTCGCTGCGCTACGCCGAGAATCCGCCCAAGAAGTACGAGGACATCGTCGGCGTCGACTTCTACGCCGCGCCGCCGGCAGGGGCCGCGCTGTGGCAGGCGCTGCGCGACGTGGTGATGTTCTGGGCCGAGCACGGCGTGCGCATCTTCCGCGTCGACAACCCCCACACCAAGCCGCTGCCGTTCTGGGAATGGATGATCGCCGACGTGCGCGCGCACCATCCCGACACCATCTTCCTGGCCGAGGCCTTCACGCGGCCGAAGATGATGGCACGGCTCGCCAAGCTGGGCTTCAGCCAGTCGTACACCTACTTCTCCTGGCGCAATACCAAGTGGGAGCTGACCGAGTACCTGACCGAGCTGACGCAGAGCCCGCTGCGCGAATTCTTCCGCCCGCACTTCTTCGTCAATACGCCGGACATCAATCCCTACTTCCTGCACCACGGCGGCCGCCCCGCGTTCCTGATCCGCGCGGCACTGGCCACGTTGCTGTCCGGGCTATGGGGCATGTACAACGGCTTCGAGCTGTGCGAGAGCGCACCGTTCGTGCTCGACGGCAAGGTGCGCGAGGAATACCTCGACTCCGAGAAATACCAGCTGCGCGCCCGCGACTGGCACCAGCGCGGCAACATCGTCGCCGAGATCTCGAGGCTGAACGAGATTCGCGCCAGCCACCCCGCGCTGCAAAACCACCTGGGGCTGCGTTTCTACCATGCCGGCAGCGATGCCGTGCTGTGGTTCGCACGCTTCGTCCCGGGCAGCGACTACCTGTTCGGCGACGACGTGCTGCTGGCCGCGATCAACCTGGACCCGCGCAACGCGCACGAGGCCGATCTCGAACTGCCGCTGTGGGAATGGGGCCTGTCCGACCATGCGCGCGTGGCCGTGCATGACCTGATGCGCGGCCAGCGCTTCGAACTGCAGGGCAAGCACCAGCGCATCCGTCTCGACCCCGCGCAGCTGCCGTTCGCGGTGTGGCACGTACGCCCGCTGGACCGGCCCGCGCCGCGCCCCGCCGCCGCACCGGCATCGACCGACCCGCATGGCGCCTGACCGGCAGACGTGGAGACACGATGAAACGCCTCACCGAAACTGCCAGCGCCGCACTGCTCAATGCCGACCCGCTCTGGTACAAGGACGCGGTCATCTACCAGCTGCACATCAAGTCGTTCTTTGACGGCAACGGCGACGGCGTGGGAGATTTTGCCGGGTTGCTGGCCAAGCTCGACTACCTGGTCAACCTGGGCGTGGACACCATCTGGCTGCTTCCGTTTTATCCGTCGCCGCGCCGCGACGACGGCTACGACATCGCCGACTACCGCAACGTCCATCCCGATTACGGCACGCTGGCCGAAGCGCGCCGCTTTATCGCCGCGGCGCATGCGCGCGGGTTGCGCGTGATCACCGAGCTGGTGATCAACCACACCTCGGACCAGCACCCTTGGTTCCAGCGCGCGCGCAAGGCCAAGCCGGGCTCCGCCGCGCGCCGCTACTACGTCTGGTCCGACCACGACCAGGCCTATGCCGGCACGCGCATCATCTTCTGCGATGCCGAGAAGTCCAACTGGAGCTGGGACCCGGTCGCCGGCGCCTACTTCTGGCACCGCTTTTACTCACACCAGCCCGACCTGAACTTCGACAACCCGCAGGTGCTCAACGCGGTGCTGTCGGTCATGCGCTTCTGGCTGGACATGGGCATTGACGGGCTGCGGCTGGACGCTGTGCCATACCTGGTCGAGCGCGAGGGCACCAGCAACGAAAACCTGCCCGAGACCCACGCGGTCATCCGCAATATCCGCGCCTATCTCGACCAGCACTTCCGCGGGCGCATGCTGCTGGCCGAAGCCAATATGTGGCCGGAAGACGCGCAGCAGTACTTCGGCCTGACCGGCCCCGACCCCGAAGGCGACGAATGCCACATGGCCTTCCACTTCCCGCTGATGCCGCGCATGTACATGGCCATCGCGCGCGAAGACCGCTTCCCGATCACCGACATCATGCGCCAGACGCCGGAGGTGCCGCCCAACTGCCAGTGGGCGATTTTCCTGCGCAACCACGACGAGCTGACGCTGGAAATGGTGACCGGCAGCGAGCGCGACTACCTGTGGGAGGTCTATGCGTCAGACCGGCGCGCGCGCATCAACCTTGGCATCCGCCGCCGGCTGGCGCCTCTGATGGAGCGCGACCGGCGCCGCATCGAGCTGATGAACAGCCTGCTGTTCTCGATGCCGGGGACGCCGGTGATCTACTACGGCGACGAGATCGGGATGGGCGACAACATCCACCTGGGCGACCGCGACGGCGTGCGCACGCCGATGCAGTGGTCGCCCGACCGCAACGGCGGTTTCTCGCACGCCGATCCCGAGCGGCTGGTCCTGCCGCCGCTGCAGGGGCCGCTGTACGGCTATGAGGCGGTCAACGTCGAGGCGCAGACGCGCGACCCGCATTCGCAGCTCAACTGGATACGGCGCATGCTGGCGCTGCGGCGCAAGCACCGCGCCTTCGGCCGCGGCACGCTGCGCTTCCTGTTTCCCGGCAACCGCAAGATCCTGGCGTACCTGCGCGAGCACGAGGACGAGCACATCCTGTGCGTGGCCAACCTGTCGCGCGCCCCGCAGGCGGTCGAGCTGGACCTGTCCGCGTTCAACGGCCGCGTGCCGGTCGAGATGATGGGCGCCACGCCCTTCCCCGCCATCGGCACGCTGACCTACCTGCTGACGCTGCCGCCCTATGGCTTTTACTGGTTCGTACTGAGCGACGAGGCGCAGCCGCCGTCGTGGCACGTGGAGGCGCCGGAACAGATGCCAGACCAGATCACCCTTGTGATGCAGAACACCGGCCGCCCCGAGCTGACCGACGCATCGCGCCGCATCATGGCGACCGAGGTGCTGCCCCACTACATCAGCCGGCGCCGCTGGTTCGGCAGCAAGCACGAGCGCATCGAGCGCGTCGGCATGGCGTACGTGCTGCCGTTCACGCGCGGCAGCAATGGCGAGGACGTCTACCTCGGCGAAGTCGAGGTGGCGCTGTCCGGCCGCACCGAGCGCTACCAGTTGCCGGTGGGCATCCTGTGGGACCGCGAGAGCGCCGACGGCGTGTCGCAGCTGGCGCACGGGCTGTCGATGGCGCGCGTGCGCCAGGGCAGCCGCGTGGGGCTGGTCACCGACGGCTTCGTGGTCGAGCCGTTCGCGCGCGAGGTGGTGCAGGCGCTGCGCAAAGGACTGGAGCTGCAGGCCGGACCGGACCGGATCCGCTTCCGCGCCGAACCGGGCCTGGCGGCGCTGGAGCTGGAGCGCGATCCGATCGAGTGGATGTCGGCCGAACAGTCGAACAGTTCGCTGTCGTACAACAACACCGCGGTGCTCAAGCTGGTGCGGCGACTTTCCGGCGGCATCCATCCCGAGGCCGAGATGACGCGCTACCTGACCGCGCAGGGCTATGCGCACGCGGCGCCGCTGCTGGGCGAGGTAGTACGCACCAGCGCCGACGGGGTGCCGCATACGCTGATGCTGCTACAGGGCTACATCCTGAACCAAGGCAACGGCTGGGACTGGACCCTGGACTACCTGGGCCGCGCCATCGACGATGCGCTGCCAGCGAAAGAAAGCGAGGACGAGTTCGCCGAGGCCATGACCGGCTACGCCGCGCTGGCAGGCACGCTGGGACAGCGCCTGGCAGAACTGCATGCGGTGCTGGCGCGACCGTCCGACGACGAGGCCTTTGCACCCGTGCCCGCCACCGAGGCCGACGCGCGCGACTGGGCCGCGCAGGCCTTGCAGGCGCTGGAACGCGCCCTGGCGCTGGTCGACAAGCGCGCTGACAGCGTCCAGGGTTCGCGGCAGGCGTTCGGGCAGGCGTTCGAAGCCGACGTGCAGACGCTGATGGCCGCGCGCGGCGCGCTGCCCGCGCTGGTCGGACAACTGGCCACGGCGGCGCCCGGCAGCCTGCAGACGCGCTTCCACGGCGACTTCCACCTGGGCCAGGTGCTGATCGCGCAAAACGACACCTACCTGGTCGATTTCGAGGGCGAGCCGGGCCTGCCGCTGGACTGGCGCCGGCGCAAGACCTCGCCGCTGCGCGACGTGGCCGGATTGCTGCGCTCGCTGGATTATGCCGCTGCCACGGTCGGCACTGACCGCCAGGAACGCACCCATACCGAGCTGCCGCCGCAGCTGGCGGAACGCCGCGCGCTGCTGCTCGAGCGCTTCCGCACCACCGCCAACGAGGCCTTCCTGAACTGCTACCGCCAGCATATGGACGCATCGCCAGCACCCTGGGTCGACCCGGTCCAGTTTCAGCCGCTGCTGGACCTGTTCCTGCTGGAACGCGCCGCCTACGAGGTCGACTACGAAGCCGCCAACCGGGTGGCGTGGATCGACCTGCCGGTCAGCGGGCTGGCACGCCTGCTGCGCAAGTTGCTGGCGCAGCCGGGGGGGCAGCCATGAGCCCCCCGACCACGGCAACGCGCGGCGCGCCGCGCACCGGCGTGCTGCCGGGACACGAACTCGACGCGCTGCTGGGCGCGCGCCACCACGACCCGTTTGCGGTGCTGGGCCCGCACCGCGCCGACGACGGCGGCCTGCTGGTGCGCGCCTGCCTGCCCGGCGCGGTCGCGGCGCAGCTGGCCGCTGCCGACGGGGCCACGCTGGCCGAGATGGACCGGCTGCACCCCGGCGGCATCTTCGCCGCGCACCTGCCTGGGAACGAGCGCCGCGCCACGGCGTCGGACTACCGCATCCGCGTGACCTGGCCGGACGGCACCGAGCAGTGCAGCGCCGACCCGTATGCCTTCGACCTGCTGCTGGGCGAGCTGGACCTGCACCTGATCGCCGAGGGCCGCCACTTCGAGCTGGGCGAGTGCCTGGGCGCGCAATGGCAGCGCGTGGACGGCATCGATGGCGTGCGCTTCGCGGTGTGGGCGCCGAATGCGCGGCGCGTGTCCGTGATCGGCGAATTCAACGGCTGGCACCAGGCGCGCCACCCGATGCGGCTGCGCCATCCCAGCGGCATCTGGGAACTGTTCGTGCCGGCCGCGCTGGGCGCCGAGCCCGGCAGCCGCTACAAGTACGACCTGCTCGACCCGCACGGCACCGAGCTGCCCGACAAGGCCGACCCGCTCGCGCTTGCCACCGAAGCGCCGCCGGAGACCGCCTCGGTGGTGACCGCGCCGGGCAAGGGGGCGCCGCCGTTCGCATGGCATGACGCCGACTGGATGGCGCGCCGCGATGCCGGCGGTCCCGCCGATCCCTACACCCTGCCGATGTCGGTCTACGAAGTCCATGTCGGCTCGTGGCTGCGCGCCGCCAACGACAACCGCCACGGCTGGGACATCCTGGCCGAGCGGCTGGTGCCGTACGTGCAGGAGCTGGGCTTCACGCATATCGAGCTGCTGCCCATCACCGAACACCCCTTCGGCGGCTCGTGGGGCTACCAGCCGCTGTCGCTGTACGCGCCGACCGCGCGGCTCGGTCCGCCGCAAGCCTTCGCCGCCTTTATCGACCGCTGCCACCAGGCCGGCATCGGCGTGATCCTGGACTGGGTGCCGGCGCACTTCCCGACCGACCCGCACGGGCTCGCGCGCTTCGACGGAACCGCCCTCTACGAGCACATGGATCCGCGCGAAGGCTTCCACCAGGACTGGAACACGCTGATCTACAACCTCGGCCGCAACGAGGTGCGCGGCTTCCTGCTGGCCGGCGCGCTGCACTGGCTGGAACACTTCCATGCCGACGGGCTGCGCGTCGACGCGGTCGCTTCCATGCTCTACCGCGACTACAGCCGCGAGCCGGGGCAATGGGTGCCGAACCGCTACGGCGGCCGCGAAAACCTGGAGGCGGTCGCTTTCCTGCGCGAACTCAACACCGTGGTCCATGAACGCTGCCCCGGGGCGCTGACCATCGCCGAGGAATCCACCGCCTGGCCCGGCGTCACCGCCAGCGTGGCCGCCGGCGGGCTCGGCTTCGACTTCAAGTGGAACATGGGCTGGATGCACGACACGCTGCGCTACCTCGGGCATGAGCCGGTACACCGCGCCTGGCACCACCAGGACATGACCTTCGGGATGGTCTATGCGTGGTCCGAGGCCTTCGTGCTGCCGCTGTCGCACGACGAGGTCGTGCACGGCAAGGGCTCGATGCTCGGCAAGGTGCCCGGCGACCACTGGCAGCGCTTTGCCGGCCTGCGCGCCTACTACGGCTTCATGTGGGCCCATCCCGGCAAGAAGCTGCTGTTCATGGGCGGCGAGCTGGCGCAGTGGCAGGAGTGGAACCATGACGCCGAGCTCGACTGGGCGCTGCTGGACCATCCCATGCACCGCGGCATGCATACGCTGGTGCGCGACCTGAACCGGCTCTACCGCGAGCTGCCGGCGCTGCACGTGCTCGACCACAGCCCCGAGGGCTTCCAGTGGGTGGTCGGCGACGACAACCACAACAGCGTGTTCGCGTGGCTGCGCCGCGCCGCGCCGGGCAGCCGCGAGGTCGTGCTGGTGGTGGTCAACATGACGCCGGTGCCGCGCCGGGGCTACCGGCTCGGCGTACCCTTTGCCGGCACCTGGCAGGAATGCCTGAACACCGACGCCGAGTGCTATGGCGGCAGCAACGTCGGCAACGGCGGCACCGTGACGGCGGTGGACGTGCCCTCGCACGGCCAGCCGGCCTCGCTGGCGTTGACGCTGCCGCCGCTGGCCACGCTCGTGCTGCGGCTCGAACCGATTGCGGGTGCGCCGGCCGCAACGACATGACCCGACCCTTCGCGAACCGGCTGCTGCCCGGCAAGCCGTACCCCATGGGCGCCCACTGGGACGGGCTTGGGGTCAACTTCGCGGTGTTCTCGGCGCATGCTTCACGCATCGACCTGTGCCTGTTCTCCGAAAATGGCCGCAAGGAACTGGCACGCCTGCCGCTGCCGGAATGCACCGACGAGATCTGGCACGGCTACTTGCCCAACGCGGCGCTCGGCACCCTGTACGGATTCCGCGCGCACGGCCCCTACGACCCCGCGCACGGGCACCGCTTCAATCCGCACAAGCTGCTGCTGGACCCGTACGCGCGGCAACTGAGCGGCCCGGTGCGCTGGGCCGATGTGCTGTTCGGCTACCGCCTGCAGAGCGCGCGCGGCGACCTGACGCCGGACCGCCGCGACAGCGCCCAGAGCGTGCCCAAGGCCGTGGTGATCGACGAAAGCTTCCACTGGGGCGACGACCGCCCGCCCGCCGTGCCGTGGCCCGCCACCGTCATCTATGAAGCCCACCTGCGCGGCCTGTCGATGCTGCGCGACGACCTGTTGCCCAACCTGCGCGGTTCCTTCGCCTCGCTGTGCGACCCGCGCTTCATCGACCACCTGGTGCAGATGGGCATCACCACCGTCGAGCTGCTGCCGGTGCAAGCCATCCTGCAGGACCGCTTCCTGCTGGAGCGCGGGCTGCGCAATTACTGGGGCTACAACACCATGGCGTACTTCGCCCCGGAACCGGCCTACCTGGGCACCGGGCAGTTGCAGGAATTCAAGGTGGCGATGCGGCGCCTGCATGCAGCCGGCATCGAAGTGATCCTTGACGTGGTCTACAACCACACCTGCGAAGGCAACGAACTGGGGCCGACGGTTTCGTGGCGCGGCCTGGACAACGCCAGCTACTACCGCCTGATGCCGGGCGACGCGCGCCACTACATCAACGACACCGGCTGCGGCAACACCCTCAACCTGTCGCATCCGCGCGTGCTGCAGATGGTGATGGACTCGCTGCGCTACTGGGTGGAGTGCTACCACGTCGATGGCTTCCGTTTCGACCTGGGCAGCACGCTCGGGCGCGAAGGCAACGGCTTCGACCAGGGCTCTGGCTTCTTCGATGCGCTGATGCAGGACCCGGTGCTGAGCCGCGTCAAGCTGATCTCGGAACCTTGGGACCTGGGCCCCGGCGGCTACCAGCTCGGCAACCACCCGCCAGGCTTTGCCGAATGGAACGACAAGTTCCGCGACGCGGTGCGCCGGTTCTGGCGCGGCGATGCCGGCAAGCGCGGCGAACTGGCTGCGCGGCTGGCGGCCTCGGCCGACCTGTTCGACTGGCGCCACAGGCGCCCGTGGGCCAGCGTCAACTTCATCACCGCTCACGATGGCTTTACGCTGGCCGACCTGGTCAGCTACAGCACCAAGCACAACGAGGCCAACGACGAGGACAACCGCGACGGCACCGACGACAACGCCAGCGCCAACTGGAGCCCGGACGGCAGCATTGAAGGCCCGACCGACGACCCGGAAATCCTGGAGCGCCGCAGCCGCGTGGCGCAGGCCCTGATGGCCACGCTGCTGCTCGCGCAAGGCACGCCGATGCTGACCGCCGGCGACGAATGGGGCCGCACCCAGCACGGCAACAACAACGCCTACTGCCAGGACAACGAGATTTCGTGGCTGCACTGGAAGCAGGCCCAGACGCCTGGTGCGCAGCCGCTGCAGCACATGGTGCGACGCCTGCTCGCGCTGCGCCGGCGGCTGCACGCGCTCACCGGCGACCGTTTCGCCCACGGGCGCCAGGAACCGGCGCGCGGCATCGCCGACATTGCCTGGTTCGATACCGACGGCAAAGCGCCCACCCCCGAGGAATGGGCCGACCCGGAAGTCCGCACGCTGGCGCTGCGCCGCGCTGCCCCGCCGCCGCAACCTGAGCGCCCCCAACTGGGCTCGCTGCCGGAAGAGGAGGAAGACGAGGACGATGCGCGCACCGTGCAGGTGACACTGCTGCTGCTCAACGCCGGCGAGGCCGACGCATCGTTCCTGCTGCCCGAGCCCAGGCTGGCCTGGACCCTGCTATTCGACAGCAGCCGGCCCGAAGCCACCGAGTCCGAGCTTGCCGGCGATGCGGTGGGCGAGAGCCAGACGGTGCCGGGCCATTCGCTTGTGCTGCTGGCCGCCCCGGCCCGCAGCCGCGACAGCCCGCACCAGGAAAGCCCACCGCTGGGCGCGCCGCAGGAGACACAGGAATGACCCGACCCCCGCACCGCAGCGCCGTGCCACACCCCGCGCCACACCCCACGCCACTGCAGAAGCTGGCGCTGCGCGCGGACCTGCTGCCGCATTGGACGGATGCCTGGAGCCAGCCGCGGGCCGTGCCAGCCGACGCGCTGCGGCGCGTGCTGGACGGCCTTGGCCTGCCCTGCTCCACCCCCGGCCAGTGCGAGGCCTCGCGCGCCTGGCTCGTGGCCGATGACGCCGCCAACGCACTGCCGCCGCTAGTCACTGCCGAACGCAGCCAGCCGGTCGCGGTGCCGTGGCCGCACAAGCTGCCGGAGCGCGCGTACCGGCTGACGCTGGAAGACGGCGCCATCTTGAACGGCACCGCCGTGCGCGCGCACGCGGACAGCAATCCGGCCGGCACCATGCTGCTGCCGCCGGTCGATGTCTGCGGCTACCACCGGCTCGAACTGGGCGATGCGCAAACGGTGCTGGCGGTGGCGCCTGCGCGCTGCTATGGCGTAGCGGACGCGCTACGTCACGCCGGCCGCACTGCCGCTGGCGCCGGCGCACGCCCCTGGGGGCTGGCGGTGCAGCTCTACAGCCTGCGCCGCGGCGCCGACTGCGGCATGGGCGACCTGACCGCGCTGGCCCAGTGTTGCACCAGCACCGCCGCCCTGCACGCCGACGCCGTCGCGATCAATCCTCTGCATGCCGGCTTTGCCGCGCTGCCGCAGCGCTACAGCCCGTACGCCCCCTCCAGCCGGCTGTTCCTGAACCCGCTGTACGCCGATCCCGCTGCGGTGTTCGGCCAGCAAGCGCTGGACGCGGCCATCGCGGCGCTCGGCATCGGCGAGCAGCTGGCGGCGCTCGAAGCGCTCACGGAAATCGACTGGCTTACGCTGGCGCCGTTGCGCTACGCGGTGCTGGACTGGCTCTGGCAGCGGCGCGAGTCCCTGCTGACGCGCGCGGCGCTGGACGACTGCGCCGCCTTCCGCGCCCGCGGCGGCACGGCGCTGCATGCGCATGCCTGCTATGAAGCGATCCAGGCGCAGCGGCTTGCCACGGCCAGCCATGGCATGAACCACGCCGCGGCGCCGGACTGGCGCTGCTGGCCGGCCACGCTGCGATCTCCCGCCGACGCCGCGGTGGCGGCCTTTGCCCGCGACCACGCCGACGACGTGGCCTACCACGCCTTCCTGCAATGGCTCGCCGCCGATGGCATGGCGCGTGCGCAGCGCGCCGCGCGCGACGCCGGCATGGCGGTAGGCGTGGTCTGCGACCTGGCGGTCGGCGCCGACCCGGGCGGCAGCCAGGCGTGGACCCGCCAGCAGGAAATCCTGGCCGGCTTCCATGCCGGCGCGCCGCCGGACCTGTACAACCCGCTCGGCCAGGACTGGGGGGTGGCGGTGTTCTCCCCGCGCGGCCTGCGCCGGCAAGGCTACGCCGCCTTCCTGGAAATGCTGCGCGCCAACCTCTCCCATTGCGGCGGGCTGCGCATCGACCACGTGCTGGGCCTGGCGCGGATGTGGCTGGTGCCTGCGGGCGCATCCGCCAGCGACGGCGCCTACCTGCGCTATCCGCTCGAAGACCTGCTGCGGCTGGTGGCGCTGGAGTCCTGGCGGCACCGCGCCATCATCATCGGCGAGAACCTCGGCACGGTCCCGCCCGAACTGAACGCGGCGCTGACCGCGCGCGGCGTGCTCGGCATCGACGTGCTGTGGTTCCAGCGCGAGGAAGCGAGGGCGGCCGAGGCCGCGGTCGATACGGCCATCGAGGCCGATCCGGCGCCGTTCCAGCCGCCCGCGCAGTGGCCGCCCGAAGCCATCGCCACCACTTCCACGCACGACTTGCCCACCGTCGCCGGCTGGTGGGCCGGACGCGACCTCGACTGGCGCGACCGGCTGAAGCTGCTCGCGCCCGGCGAAACCCTGGCGCAGGCTCAGGCAGGCCGCGCCCGCGAGCGCAGCGCGCTGTGGCAGGCACTGAACGACGCCGGGCTGTGCCACGGCCCGGAGCCCGGTCCCGCACACGCCCCGCTGGATGCCGTGCTGGCCTGGCTGGGCACCGCGCGCACGGCACTGCGCGTGGTGCCGCTGGAAGATTTGCTGGGCGAGGCCGAGCAGCCCAACCTGCCCGGCACCACCAGCGTCCATCCCAACTGGCAGCGCCGGCTCGACCCCGACGTGCGCGCGCTGGCTGACGCGCCGGCGCTGCGCGCCCGGGTGCAATCGATCCGGCAAGCCGTTCGCAGTGGCCGCCACGGCACCCTGCATCCGCCGCCGCGCGGGTAGCCACCGGTGAGGTGGCGTCGACCCGACCCGCGCCGCGATCGGGGCGCGCACTGTTCCCCTATCCACTAAGCTTGACCCACCAGCATGCGCAGGAGGTCCCGCCATGAAGGAAGTGATCCGGCCCGAGCACGCCGACGACACCCGTACCGCCCTGTCCGGCGCCAGCCTGCGCCGCGCGTTCCTCGACCACGTGTTCCATACCCAGGGCAAGCTGCCCGGCCACGCCAGCCAGAACGACCTCTACCAGGCCGCGGCGCATACTGTGCGCGACCGCCTGGTGCAGCGCTGGATCAGCACCGCGGAAGCCTATCTGGGCCAGCCTTCGCGCACGGTGGCCTACCTGTCGGCCGAATTCCTGATGGGCCCGCACCTGGGCAACAACCTGATCAACCTCGGCATCTTCGACGAAGTGCACGAGGCCATGGCGGCGGCCGGGCTAGACCTCGACCGCATCCTGGAGCAAGAAGTCGAGCCGGGGCTCGGCAACGGCGGCCTGGGCCGGCTGGCGGCGTGCTTCATGGATTCGCTGGCGACGCTGGAGATCCCGGCGCTCGGCTACGGCATCCGTTACGAGTACGGCATCTTCCAGCAGACCATCGTCGATGGCATGCAAGTGGAGCAGACCGATACCTGGCTGCGCAACGGCAACCCGTGGGAGATCCAGCGCTCCGAATGGGCGGTGCAGGTGCGCCTGGGCGGCCACACCGAGCACTACACCGACGACCGTGGCCACTATCGCGTGCGCTGGGTGCCGGCCAAGACCGTGGCCGGCGTCCCCTTCGACTCGCCGATCCTGGGCTACCGCGTCAACACCGTGAACACGCTGCGGCTGTGGCGCGCCGATGCCACCGAGGCCTTCGACTTCCATACCTTCAACCGCGGCGACTACCTCGGCGCCGTGAGCAAGAAGGTGACGTCGGAGAACCTGACCAAGGTGCTCTATCCCAACGACGAGACCGCGCAGGGCAAGGAGTTGCGGCTGGAACAGCAGTACTTCTTTGTCGCCTGCTCGCTGCAGGACATGCTGCGTCTGCTGGCCGTCGACGGCGTCCCGGTGACGCGCTTCCACGAAAAGTTCGCGGTGCAGCTGAACGACACGCATCCGGCGGTAGGCATCGCCGAACTGATGCGGCTGCTGATCGACGAGAACAACCTGCCATGGAACGAGGCCTGGGACATCACCCGGCGTGCCTTCGCCTACACCAACCACACGCTGCTGCCCGAGGCGCTCGAGCGCTGGCCGCTGCCGCTGTTCCGCCGCGTGCTGCCGCGTCACCTGGAAATCATCCTGGAGATCAACGCGCGCTTCCTGGACGAGGTGCGCATCCGCTTCTACGGCGACGAATCGCGGCTGTCGAGGCTATCGCTGATCGACGAGCACGGCGAGCGCCATGTGCGCATGGCGAACCTGGCATGCGTCGGCAGCCATGCCATCAACGGCGTGGCCGAGTTGCACTCGCGGCTGATGCGCGAGGACGTGCTCAAGGACTTCTACGCGATGTGGCCTGAGAAATTCACCAGCATCACCAACGGCGTCACGCCGCGGCGCTGGCTGGCGCTGTCCAACCCCAGGCTGATGCGGCTGGTGACGGAAGCGATCGGGGATGGCTGGATCTCCGACCTGGAGCGGATCCGCGTGCTCGAGCCCTATGCCGACGATGCCGGCTTCCGCCAGCAATGGCAGGCGATGCGGCGCGCCAACAAGGAAGACCTGGCGCAGCTGATCCGCGACACCACCGGCGTGGTGGTGGACCCGTCGTCCATGTTCGATGTGATGGTCAAGCGCATCCACGAATACAAGCGCCAGCACCTGGCGGTGCTGCACGTGATCGCGCTGTACCACCGCATCAAATCCGACGCGGGCGCCGAGATCCAGCCACGCACCTTCCTGTTCGGCGGCAAGGCCGCGCCGGGCTACGAGTACGCCAAGCTGATGATCCGCTTCATCACCTCGGTCGCCGACGTGATCAACCGCGACCCGCAGGTACGCGACCGGCTCAAGGTGGTGTTCCTGCCCAACTTCAACGTCACCTACGGCCAGCGCATCTACCCGGCCGCGGACTTGTCCGAGCAGATCTCGCTGGCGGGCAAGGAAGCCTCCGGCACCGGCAACATGAAGTTCGCGATGAACGGCGCGCTCAACATCGGCACCATGGACGGCGCCAATATCGAGCTGCGCGAGGCCGTCGGCAACGACAACTTCTTCCCGTTCGGCCTGACCGCGCCAGAGGTCTATGCGCTGCGCGCGAGCGGCTATGACCCGGCCGCCTACTACCACAGCAATCCGCAATTGCGCGCGGTGATGGACCTGGTGCAGCAGGGGTTCTTCTCGCGTGGCGATCCGGCGCTATTCCGGCCACTGTTCGATCCGCTGGCAGGACACGATCCCTACCTGCTGCTGGCAGACTTCGCTTCCTATATCGAATGCCAGCAGATCGTCTCCGACGCTTATGCCGATCCGGATCGCTGGCAACGCATGTCGGTGTTGTCGTGCGCGCGTTCCGGCCGCTTTTCATCGGACCGCGCCATCCGCGAATACTGCGAGCGCATCTGGAACGTCGAGCCGGTGCCGGTGCGGCTGCTGCACCGTGCCAGCGGCGCGCCGTGGCAGGTCGATCCGGGCGCGCGGGGGCCGCGCGCGGCATAGCCATGCATGCGCAAGACGCGCGCACAGTGTGCGGTATCGCATGCGCGGGGCGCCGCATGCCGGGCAGTACTTTCTACAATCGCCCATGTAACAAAGCTCTCGGCCCGGCCGTCCCCCTGCTCGCGCGCCGCACCGCAAAACGCCGTTTTGCTGGCATGGAGCTCGCATTGCGCTAGTGCCGCCGCAAGGCAACCTCCAGGACTCACACGCCAACCGATGGCAGGAGCCGAATTTGAACGCTAACCCGTTTCTACTCGCCCCGGGTGCCAGGTCCGCCCTGCCAAACTTGGCCCCGCTCGACTGCTTTGCCGCGCCCTCTGCAAGTGCCTTCTCCTCCAACGACGAACATGCGCAGGACTACCTGTTCGGGCCGGCCTGGTTGCCCGACGGGCGCGTGCGCTTCCGCCTGTGGGCGCCCGACGCGGCCGAACAAGGCCATGCCGTGCGGCTGGAGATCGCGGGCCTGGGACCGGTCCATATGGCGGCGGGGCCCAACGGCTGGTTCGAGGCGATCGTGCCGTGCTGCGAAGGCGCGCGCTACTGGTTCCGGCTCGACGACGGCACCACGGTGCCCGACCCGGCCTCGCGCTGGCAGGCCGACGACGTGCACGGCCCGAGCATCGTGCCGGCGCGCGACGCCGGTGCCTCGTACGCGTGGACCTGCCCCGGCTGGCGCGGCCGGCCGTGGCATGAAGCCATCGTCTATGAAATGCACGTCGGCCTGTGCGGCGGCTTTGCGGGCGCCGCGCAGCAATTGCCGCGGCTGGCCGCGCTGGGCTTCACCGCCGTCGAGTTGATGCCGGTGGCGGAGTTTCCCGGCGGACGCAACTGGGGTTATGACGGCGTGCTGCCGTTCGCGCCGGAGACCAGCTATGGCACGCCGGACGAGCTGCGCGCGCTGGTCGACCGTGCGCACGCGCTCGGCCTGATGGTGCTGCTGGACGTGGTCTACAATCACTTCGGGCCCGAGGGCAACTACCTGCACCGCTATGCCAGCGCCTTCTTCCGCGCCGACCGGCAGACCCCGTGGGGCCCGGCCATCGATTTCCGGCGCCCGCAGGTACGGCGCTTCTTCACCGAGAACGCGCGCTACTGGCTGGAACAGTTCCGCTTTGACGGACTGCGGCTCGACGCGGTCCATGCCATCGAGGACGAAGGCTGGCTCGCCGCGTTGCCGGGCGAGTTGCGCACCATGCTGGCCGATGGCGCTGGTGGCGACCGCCATCTGCACCTGGTGCTGGAGAACGACGACAACGACGCCGCGCTGCTGGCGCAGGGCTTCGATGCGCAATGGAACGATGACGCCCACCATGCGCTGCATGTGCTGCTGACCGGGGAAGACGACGGCTACTATCGCGACTACGCCAGGCCCGCCGCCGCCGCCGTCGATGCAGGTGAGCGTGGCCGGCCCGCGCTGCGCCATCTCGCACGCGTGCTGGCCGAAGGTTTCGCCTACCAGGGCGAGCGGTCGCTGCACCGTTCCGGCGGTGCCACTGCCGCCACCACTGCCACCATCCGTCGCGGCCAGCCCAGCGCGCATTTGCCGCCTACCGCCTTCGTCAGCTTCTTGCAGAACCACGACCAGACTGGCAACCGCGCCTTCGGCGAACGGCTGGCCAGCCTGGCCGACCCGCGCGCGCTGCGCGCCGCGGTGGCGCTGCAACTGCTGTGTCCACAGGTGCCGTTGGTGTTCATGGGCGAAGAGACCGGTGCGCGGCAGCCGTTCCTCTACTTCACCAGTCATCCACCGGAACTGGCCAAGGCCGTGCGCGACGGCCGCCGCCGCGAATTCGCCGCCAGCGCGGCCTACGGAGACGATGCGCGTGCCGCTGCCATCCCCGATCCCAACGACCCGGCCACCTTCGAAGCGTCGCGGCCGTCGCTGGCGGACGACGCCGACTGGGCCCCGTACTACCGCGAGCTGCTGTCGATCCGGCGGCGCGAGCTGCTGCACCGGCTGCCGGG
The DNA here is from genome assembly GCF_044748965.1 of Cupriavidus sp. NPDC089707. Taxonomy (NCBI): domain Bacteria; kingdom Pseudomonadati; phylum Pseudomonadota; class Betaproteobacteria; order Burkholderiales; family Burkholderiaceae; genus Cupriavidus; species Cupriavidus sp. NPDC089707. The sequence goes on along the minus strand of NZ_JBIVHB010000016.1, from coordinate 44,912 downwards.
CTGCCAGGCTGCCGGCGTGGATATCCTTGGCCCTGCGGCGCTGTGCGCGCGCTGGCGCCTGGTGGACGGCATGGAGCTGAGCCTGTGGCTGAACCTGGGCGACGATGCGGTGTCCGCCACCCACTCCTGCCGTGAAGAGCGCACGGCGCTGCACGAGAGCGCGCCGGGCGCCGCCGCGGAACTGTCCGCCGGCATGCTGCCACCGCTGGCCTGCGTCGCCACCCTGTGCGAGCCCGCCGCGGCGCGCCCCAGGTAATGCCGGCTGCGGCAGCCACCGCGCCGGCAGCCGTGCGCGGCCTGCCGCGCGCCACCGCCCGGCTGCAGCTCCACCCTGGCTTCACCTTCGCCGATGCCGCCGGCGTGGTCGACTACTACGCCGCGCTTGGGGTCAGCCACCTGTATCTGTCGCCCGTCTGCGAGGCCAGGCCCGGTTCCACGCACGGCTACGACGTCACCGATTTCACCCGCGTGCGCGAGGCATTGGGCGGCGAGGCGGGCCTGAAGGCGCTGGCTGCGCGCGCGCGCAGCGCCGGCCTCGGGCTGATCGCCGATATCGTGCCCAACCACATGGCGGCGGACTGCACCCACAACGGCTGGTGGCGGGACGTGCTGACGCACGGACGCGCCAGTCCCCATGCCGGCTGCTTCGATATCGACTGGACGCCGCGCGACCCGGCGCTGTGTGACAAGGTCCTGCTGCCGATCCTGGGGCAGTCGTACTGGGACACGGTCGTCGCCGGCGAGTTGCGGTGGGTGCCCGCCAGCGGCGGCCAGCCAGCCCACATACGCTACTTCGACCATGTGCTGCCGCTGGCACCGGACAGCCCCGACGCGGAGGCCACCGCCGACCCCGGCTGGTACGACACCACCCAGCCCGCCGGACGCACCCGGCTGCACGCGCTGCTGGAACGCCAGCACTACCGGCTGGCCTGGTGGCGCACCGCGGCTGCCTCGTTGAACTGGCGCCGCTTCTTCGAAATCAGCGACTTGGTCGGCGTGCGCGAGGAAGACCCGCAGGTCTTCGACGCGGTCCATGGGCTGGTCTTCCGCCTGCTGCGCGGAGGCTGGATTGACGGCGTGCGCGTGGATCATGTCGACGGGCTCGCCGATCCCGCCGGCTATTGCCGCCGCCTGCGCGCCGAGCTTGACCGGCACGCCGCCGCGCGGCCGCCGCTGCTGCCGCTGCAGCGCCCGTGGCTGGTGGTCGAGAAAATCCTCGGCAGCGGCGAACGGCTGCCGCCGGACTGGCAGGTCGACGGCACCACCGGCTACGACTTCATGGACGAGGTGGCCGCGATGCTGCACAACGAGGCCGGCGAAGCGGCGCTGACCGCGCTGTGGGCCATGACCAGCGGCGACGCGCGCCCGTACGCCGCGCACGTGCGCGCGGCCCGTTGCCTGGTGCTGCAGCGGCACCTCGTCACCGAATGCGAGGGCGTGAGCGCCCGCCTGCACGCCTGTGCGCAGCAGGATCCAGGCACGCGCGACCTCACGCCGGCGGCGCTGCGGCAGGCGCTGATGGCGCTGATGGCGGCCGTGCCGGTCTATCGCAGCTACTACGACGCGCAGCCGTCGGCGCGCGACGCCGCCGCCGCGCATGCCGATGACGCCATGGTCGATCAGGCCCTGCAGTCCGCGCGCAGCGGCCTGGCGCCGGACGAGACCGTGGCGCTGGCTTTTATCGCCGGCTGCCTGCGCACGCAGGCCGCGCCGGACAGCGACACCGGCGTGCTGCGCCGCCGCCTGCAGCAGCTGATGCCGGCGCTGGCGGCCAAGGCCGGCGAGGACACCGCCTTCTACCGCTATGGCCGGCTGCTGTCGCGCAACGAGGTGGGCAGCGACCCGGCGCAACTGGCGATGCCGCCGGCGCAGTTCCACGCCCGCATGGCAGCGCGCCGGCTGGCCGGCCCGCATTCGATGCTGGCCACTGCCACGCATGACCACAAGCGCGGCGAAGACGCGCGCATGCGGCTGGCCGTGCTGAGCGAGCTGCCGGGCACTTTCGGCGACGCGGTCGCCGCGTGGGAGCGCGACTGCGCATCGCTGCTCGCCACGCTGCCGCGCGCGCCCGACGCGGCCGACCGGCTGATGCTGTACCAGGCGCTGGTCGGGGCATGGCCGATGGAGCCGACGGAGCCGACGGACCATTCCGGCGACGCGGCGCCGGTACCTGAAGCCCTGCTGGCCCGCATTTCCGCGTGGCAGGTCAAGGCCATCCGCGAAGCCAAGCGCCATGGCAACTGGACCTGCCCCGATGCCGGGTACGAAGCGGCGTGCGAGGCCTTCCTGCGCGGCATCGCGGCGGCGTGGCCACAAGGCGTGCTGGCGCAAATCGGCCGCTTCGCGCAGCGTATTGCCACGGCGGGTGCCGTTAACAGCCTGGCGCAGGTGCTGGTGCAACTGACTGCCCCCGGCATTCCTGACCGTTACCAGGGCACCGAAGGCTGGGACCTGAGCCTGGTCGATCCAGATAACCGCTGCGCGCCGGACTTCGGGCGGCTGCAGGCACGGCTGGCGTGCCGCGCAGGCTGGGCGCACTGGCTGGCGCACTGGCGCGATGGCCGGCTCAAGCAGCAACTGGTGCGCCATGTGCTCGCCGCGCGCGGCGCCGACCCCGCGCTGTTTGCAGACGGCCAGTACAACATGCTGGCCGCACAGGGCACGCTGGCGCAGCAAGTGCTGGCGTTTGCGCGCAGCACCGCTTCGCGCCAGGCCGTCACCGTGGTCACGCGGCTGTCAGCGGCACGGGTCGACCCGGCCGTGCCGCGCATTCCGCCGGCGTGCTGGGGCAACACCACGCTCAACCTTGGCGCGCCGCAGCCCAGCCGCTGGATCGACGCGCTCACAGGGCACCGGCTCGATGCGCCTGCCGGGCGCCTGCGCCTGCGCGACGTTCTGGGCGGACTGCCCGTGGCACTGCTGCTGCGCGAGCCCTGACGCGCGCGTCACAAGCGGGACATGTGCGGGATCGGGGCTTGCGCAGCGATCGGGGTCAGCGGCGGGCGCGGCGCGCTCGGTGCCGCATAGGGTCCAGGCAGTCCATGCGGCCCATACCGCCCATGCGGGTGGTGCGGGTCGTGAGGTAGCACCTGGCCCTGATGGAATGGCTCGGTCCCCGCAGGCGGCTCGCGCTGCGCCTGGCTGGGCGAGGCGCTGCGGTCCTGCGGCAGATAGGGCCGGATCACTACGGCGACGTAATCGTCTTCCTTCGGCGTCACCACGATATAGGCAAGACCGGACATGACCAGCCCCACTTCACCCAGTTCGGTGGCGATGCGCGCCACGATAAAGCGCTGCAGCAACAGCGGGTTGACGCTGTCGTCGATCGCAAGCGCGGCCGTGCAGATGGTCAGGAAGCAGCGCTCGACTTCGCGGCAGACCACCACCACTTCATCGAGCGCATAGCCGGAACGGCTGGCACGCACCAGGACCGAGACGCCGGAACTCGGCGCGGCGCGGTGCCAGCCGGGCTTGATCTTGAAACTGGGCAACGTCAACCCCGAGCCCGTGTCCTGCGCGACCGTATTAAAGCGCTGAGCGAAATCCAGGGGAGTGATTGCGAGCAGTTGGCGTTCGACCGGCGCTGAGGAAACCGATACTGACGAGGCCAGGACGACGGTGGACAGGATGCTGGCGAAATTCATTTCTACCCTCGCAACAGGATGTGCCGCTCCCCCGGCCGGCTGCGCTGATAGGCCCTTCGGCACGCGGCAAGCGGAGCCGCCGCGGCATGGGGCCGGCGTGGCGGGTTGTGCTCGGCGGCACATGCCGTACGCCAGTTCTGGCCAGCATTGCTTTCACTATAGACATGACGGCACGCAAGCACACGACGCTGCCCAAGCGGCGCGCCACCCGCCGGCGATGCGCACCGGTGCGGGCGGTCCCACGCACCATTTGCGCTGGCCGCCGGACGCATGCACTTTCTGCAGCTACTGTAAAAAGTACGGCGCGCGCCGACCGCGAAGCGCTACCGCATGGCCTGATACGCTGCGGCGCAAGGCGCACAACCGGCCCTTCCTGCGCTTGCGCGCCGGCGGGAACGGAGCTTGCAGGTTCTTGGGCAGGTGCGGGCAACGTTGCGCAGCCCGCCGCTCAGCTTCAGGCTATACAGTACGGTGCGCCGTACAGGAGGATCGCCATGAGATTACGTACTCGCTTCCGCATCCGCCGCCTGGCGCTGCCACTGGCGGTACTGGCCATGGCAGTTGCGCCGGCGGTGCCCGCGGCGCCCACCGATGCCCCGGCGGCCCCATCCTCGACGGGCCGCACCGCCGCGCCGCGCGATACCGAGATTGCCAGCGACCGCGCCATCACCTCCGAAGTCCGTGCGCGCCTGGACAACGCCCGCACGCTGGATCCGGCGAAAATCCGCGTGTCGACCATGGACGGGGTCGTCAAGCTTGAAGGCTCGGTGCGGGACGACAAGCAGCGCGCCATGGCCATGGAACTGGCACGCTCGGTACGCGGCGTGACCGCGGTATCCGACGAACTCCGTGCCGGTACAGACTAACGATGCCGACACCGGCACGAGTATTTGCCCCGGAGACACCATTTGCCCTGGAGACACCATGAGCACCCATCGCCAACCCGACCATGACACCACCCGGCGCCGCAGCGAGCCGCGGCCGGATCCGCACAAGGGCGGGCCTGACACCGAACATGAGCGCGGCAAACCCGGACGCGACCGCCGCCACGATGTCGAGCGCGAGCACGACATTCCCGACGAGAACGGCGAGCCGCCCTCGGTCAAGCGCCGCGGCGGCAATCCGGAGGAAAGCGAACCCCCGGTGGAGAACACCTGAGCGCTGCTACGATGCCACGCCGTATCGCTCAGGAGAGACCACAGGAGAGACCATGAGCAAGACCGTACGTACCAGCGCACGCCACGGCGACCGTGTCGGTAGCACCAGCGGCACACGTCGCGATGGCGCGCAAGCTTCCGCCGGGGGCGGCCGTTCGCGCGACAAGACCGCGACGGGCGCCGCGCGGGCGCAGGCCGGTAATATCCCCAGCACGCTGGATCCGGATCTCGAACAAGAGACCAGCGACATCGAAAGCGAGATCGAGCAGCGCGACGACGACGCGCACATGCCGCCGGAAGACGAAATCCCGGAAGAGGAGATTGCCGACGAAGTGGTGCGCGCGGCCGAAGGGCTGCCCGCCGAGGTGCCGGTCGACAAGGCCGACCGTACCGACGATCGCGAAGAGCACCCGCCGCAGCCGCCCCGGCCCAGCGAGGACTGAGGCGCAGGCTACAGGAAAGGGCGGCGGCGCAGCGAACCTGCGCCGCCGCCCTCGCCTTTTTCCCGCCCCCCGTTTTTCCCACCCTTCTCCGGCCTCACTCGGAAGCCAGCAACCCGTAACGCTGCACGCGGATATGGTTGATCACGTCCTGCACGCCGAACACGCGCTCTGCCACGTCCTCGATATCGTACTTGGTGCGGCGGTCGTTGACCTTGCCTTCCAGCGTCACCACGCCGTCCTGCACGCGGACTTCGACGTCGCTGACATCGAGCTCGTCATCGCGCGCCAGCCGGTTGCAGACCTCATCGTGGATGCGGTCGTCGTCACGCCGGTAGTTGCGCGGGCCGGCGGGACGTTGCTGCGTGGGGCCGTCCCACTCGTCGCCAACGTCGCCAACGCCGCCATAGCCGCGCGCCTCACGCTCATAACGCTCGTCTTGCCAGCGCCGGTAGCCATAGCGCTCAGGCTCGCCATAGCCGCCATAGCCCTCATCGCGCGCGTAGCGGCCGCGGCCCGCGCCCGCCGGCCTGCGCCGCGACCATTCATCCTCGTAGCGCCCATCGTCGCGTCCGCTGGCGGCATAAGGAGGCTCGGCCGGCCAGCGCCATTCTTCGACGTACAGCCCATACCACTCTTCGTCTCCCGGCGTCACGTCCTGGGTCTGGTCGCGCGGCAGGCGCTCGGCGGTATTGCCGTAGCGGCCGCCGCTGAGCCCGCGCTGGCGCCGGTTGCGCGACTGGGCCGGGATGCCGCTGTAGCCCTGATCGTTGCTGCCGTACAGTTGGTCGGGGCGCCTGCGCAGGTAGTTGTCGTCGCTCTGTCTCATCGTCGTGCTCCTATGTTTGCCTATGCTCCGGTACAGATCTCCGGGCCGGCGGCGGCCGAAGACGCTTCCGCCAACGGCACCTCGAAGCAGGCCAGCAGCGGCAGGTGGTCGGAGGCAACCCGCGCCAGCGGCGAGCGGTGGCTGGCCACGGAGACCAGGTGTGCGCGCGGCGAGACCCAGATCCGGTCCAGCGCGAATATCGGCATGCGCGAAGGAAACGTTGCCGTGTGCGGGGTATGTTCGAAATACGCGTGAAGCCAGCGCAGCGGACGTCCCCACAAGAACCACTCGTTGACGTCGCCCAGCAGGATGGTGGGCAACGGCGGCGCCGCGGCCACGTAGTTCAGCAGCTGCTGCACCTGATGGCGCCGTTCGCCAGGGCGCAGGCCCAGGTGCGTGGCAATGACGCGCAGCGCGCTGGCGTGCCCCGATGCGGTACAGGCAAGCGTGACGTCGATCGCGCCGCGCGCCTCGCAGCCCTTCACCGTGAGGTCGAGCTGGTTGACTGCCTGCGGCGCAAAGCGCGTCAGCAGTGCATTGCCGAAATCCGAATTGCCGCGCATGCGGGTAAAGCCAGACACCACGTGCATGCCGGTGTGCCCGGCCAGGTATTCGAGCGTGTGGTCGTTGCTGCTGCCCGACTCGACTTCCTGCAGCGCGACGATATCGGCGCCGAGCTCTTCCAGCACCGCGGCGATCCGGTCGGGCCGATAGCGGCGGTCGGTACCGACCGCGCGATGGATGTTGTAGCTGACCACCGTCATGCGCGCGAGCCCGGCGGACCGCATGGGGCCGCGCTGCAGGGCCTGGCCGGCATCCGGCACGCTGAACTGGTCGTGGGCCGCAAGCGCGTGGGCCGCTTGCGCGCCGTGGGGTCCGCGCGCTTGCGCAGGATTTACAAGAGGCGGTAAGTCCGGTTGCATTCGCATTTTGCCGCGCCTTCCCGGCTGGAAAGGCCGTTGCCTGCGCGGCGCGCATGATGCAGCGCACGTGGCAGCGGCCGTTGCGAAAATTGCCCTGTCAGGCGCTCAAGATCAGGCACCGTCCAGGAACTGGCTGCGCGGGCCAAGGCGGCGGCCCAGTTCCGGGCTGACCCAGCGCGTCCCTTCCATGTACGGATCAGCCGTGCGCTGCATGGGCTGGCTGGCGATGCCAGGCTGCGCCGGCACGGTAGAAGGCTGGGCCTCGGGCGCGGGCGCGAGGTCCTGGCGCGTAGGAGCGTTGGCGCCCTGCGTGTATGGATCGAACTTGTCTGTGCTGCGTGCGCCCTGCGAATAAGGATCATAGGTGCCGCGCGGCGTGCCGGGCGTCATCTGCGCCATGGCGGGAATCGCAACGGCGGCGAGCGCGACGGCGGCGAGCAGTCGGCTGGGTCGGATATGCTTCATGGTTACCTCCGTTCAGGGCGCGATGTGCGCGCCAGTAACCATGAGCAAGCGAAAGACGTGCCTGTGCCGTATGGCCCTGACTAACGCCCCCGCTTGCGGCAGGCGGCTCAGGCCATGCTGACCTTGCCCCGCGCGCCGGCCTGCTGCGTCCCGGCCTTGCCACGCGCCAGCACCGGCACCAGGGCCGCGCCGGTATGGCTGGCCTGGATCCGCGCCAGCGACTCCGGATCGGCCGCGCCGACGATGGTGCCGCCGCCCGCGCCGCCTTCCGGTCCCAGGTCGATGATCCAGTCGGCCTCGGCGATCACGTCGAGATCATGCTCGATCACCACCACGCTGTGGCCGCCGTTGGTCAGGCGGTGCAGCACGCGGATCAGGCGCGCCACGTCGGCCATGTGCAGGCCGACGGTCGGTTCGTCGAGCACGTACAGCGTATGCGGCGCCTTCTGGCCGCGGCGCGTGATGTCGTCGCGCACCTTGCTCAGCTCGGTGACCAGCTTGATGCGCTGCGCCTCGCCGCCGGACAGCGTCGGCGACGGCTGGCCCAGCGTCAGGTAGCCGAGCCCGACGTCCTTCATCAGCTGCAGCGGGTGCGCAATATTGGACATCGATGCAAAAAATTCCACCGCTTCGTCGATCTCCATGGTCAGCACGTCGCCGATGTTCTTGCCGCGCCAGGTGACCGCGAGCGTCTCGGGATTGAAGCGCTGTCCGTGGCAGACGTCGCATGGCACTTTCACGTCCGGCAGGAAGCTCATGCCGATGGTGCGCACGCCCTGCCCTTCGCACGCGGGGCAGCGGCCATCGCCGGTGTTGAACGAGAAGCGCGACGCGGTATAGCCGCGCGCACGCGCCTCGAGCGTATCGGCGAACAGCCGGCGGATCGTGTCCCATACGCCGATATACGTCGCCGGGCACGAACGCGGGGTCTTGCCGATCGGGGTCTGGTCGACTTCGAGCACGCGGTCGATCGGTTCCCAGCCGGTGATGGCGTCGCAGCCATACCAGTCGTGATCGACCTTGAGCGGCTGCTTCGCCGTCGACTTGCTGGCCTTCGCGCCTTCCTTGGCCGCATTGCGCGCGCGGCGCGTAGCCGGCGACGACAGCACCGAACGGCCCACCGCATCGAGCAGGTTGGTCATCAGCACGTCACGCGCCAGCGTCGACTTGCCCGAGCCCGACACGCCGGTGATCGCCACCAGCCGCGCCAGCGGGATGCGCGCGGTCACGCTGCGCAGGTTGTGCAGCGAAGCGCCGTGCACGGTCAGCCATGCGGACGGATCAGCCGTCTTGCCTGCCGCGCCCGGCTGCACCGGACGGCGCGCCTGCAGCGGGTGGACGATCGGCTGCGCCAGGAACTGGCCGGTGGTGGAAGCCTGCGCCGCGGCAAGGTCCGCCACGCTGCCCTGCGCCACCAGCGTGCCGCCGCGCTTGCCCGCGCCAGGCCCGATGTCGATGATGTGGTCGGCGCGGCGGATGGTGTCTTCGTCGTGCTCGACCACCACCAGCGTATTGCCCTTGTCGCCCAGCTTGCGCAGCGCATCGAGCAGGATCTGGTTGTCGCGCGGGTGCAGGCCGATAGTGGGCTCGTCCAGCACGTAGCACACGCCCTGCAGGTTGCTGCCGAGCTGCGCCGCCAGCCGGATACGCTGGGCCTCGCCGCCGGACAGGCTCGGCGCGGCGCGGTCCAGGCTCAGGTAGCCCAGGCCCACTTCTTCCAGGAACTGCAGCCGGCTGCCGATCTCGCTGACCACGTCGCGCGCGATCTCGGCGTCGCGGCCGGCCAGGCGCAGGCCGTCGACCCAGCGGCGGGTATCGGACACGGTCCACTGCGCCACGTCGACGATGGCCTGCGTATCGAACGTGACCGCGCGCGCCACCGGGTTCAGGCGCGTGCCATGGCAGTCGGGGCACGGCGCTTCGCCCACGCCTTCGGGCTCCAGCTCTTCCGATGGCAGGCTCTGCTCGCGGCCGCGGTTATCGTCGGCCAGCACGGTATCGTCAAACGCCGCGCGCTGCTCGCGCGTCAGCGCCAGGCCGGTGCCGACGCAGCTGCCGCACCAGCCGTGCTTGCTGTTGTACGAGAACATGCGCGGGTCGAGTTCCGGATAGCTGGTACCGCACTCGGGGCAGGCGCGCTTGGTCGAGAACACCTTGACCTCGCCCACGTGCGCGGTGCCGCCGTTGCTCATGGCATGGTCCAGCCCATCGAGGGGCGCCAGCAGGTGCATCACGCCCTTGCCCGCCTCCAGGGCCTGCGCCAGCAGTGCGCGCAGTTGCTGCTCGTTCTCGGGCGTGATGACCAGGTCGCCGACCGGCAGCTCGATGGTGTGCTCACGGAAACGGTCCAGGCGCGGCCACGGGTCGACCGGCAGGAATTCGCCATCGACGCGCAGATGCGTATTGCCGCGTGCCTTGGCCCATTTGGCCAGGTCGGTATAAACGCCCTTGCGGTTGACCACCAGCGGCGCCAGGAAGCCGACGTGCTGGCCGCGATGGTCGCGCAGCAACTGCGCGGCGATCGATTCCGGGCTCTGCGACGTCACCGGCGCGCCGTCATGCACGCAGTGCTGGATACCCAGCTTGACGTACAGCAGGCGCAGGAAGTGCCAGACTTCCGACGTGGTCGCCACCGTGCTCTTGCGGCCGCCGCGCGACAGGCGCTGCTCGATCGCGACGGTGGGTGGGATGCCGTAGACCGCATCGACCTCGGGCCGGCCCGCCGGCTGCACGATCGAGCGCGCATACGCGTTGAGCGATTCCAGGTAGCGGCGCTGGCCTTCGTGGAACAGGATGTCGAACGCCAGCGTCGACTTGCCCGAGCCGGATACGCCGGTGACCACGTTGAACTTGCCGTGCGGGATATCGACGTTGAGCGACTTCAGGTTGTGCTCATGCGCGTTGACGATGCGCACCACGTCCTCACCCTCGATCTCGCGGCGCGCGCGGCGGGCCTGCAAGACCGCCTGCAGCGGCACGCCTTCGGACTCGGCGCCGGCGGCACGCTCAGCGGCGAGAGTGCCGGCCTGGCCGAGCGCGGCGTCATAGTGGATCAGCGCCTGCCCGGTATGCGACTCGGCGCAGCCTTTCACGTCTTCGGGCGTGCCGGTGCAGACCACGCGGCCGCCGGCATCGCCGCCTTCGGGACCCAGGTCGATCAGCCAGTCGGCGGCGCGGATCACGTCCAGGTTATGCTCGATCACGATCAGCGAATGACCGCTGTCGAGCAGCTTGCCAAAGGCCAGCATCAGCTTGGCGATATCGTCGAAGTGCAAACCCGTGGTCGGCTCGTCGAACATGAACAGCCGGCGCGGCAGCGTGCTGCCGCGGGTGCGTGACGGCGTGGCCTGCGCGGCTTCGGCCAGGAAGCCGGCCAGCTTCAGGCGCTGCGCCTCGCCGCCCGACAGCGTCGGCACGGGCTGGCCCAGCTTCACGTACTCGAGGCCGACATCGACAATGGGCTGCAGCACGCGCAGCACCGCGGCATCGCCGGCGAAACAGGCCGCCGCTTCGCTGACGGTCAGTTCCAGCACGTCGGCAATGCTGAGCGCGCGCGGCGGCTGCCCGGCGATGGCGCGTTCGATCTTCACCTCCAGCACTTCGGGGCGATAGCGGGTGCCGTCGCAATCCGGGCAGCGCAGGTAGACGTCGCTGAGGAACTGCATCTCGACGTGCTCGAAGCCCGAGCCGCCGCAGGTCGGGCAGCGCCCGTCGCCGGAGTTGAAGCTGAATGTGCCCGCGGTATAGCTGCGCTGCAGCGCCATCGGCGCCTTGGCGAAGATCTTGCGGATCTCGTCGAACGCGCCGACGTAGCTGGCCGGGTTGGAGCGCGCGGTCTTGCCGATCGGCGACTGGTCGACGAACATCACGTCATCGACCAGGTCCGCGCCGGTCAGCTTGCGGTACGCCCCCGGCGATTCCGTTGCCTTGCCGAAATGCCGCGCCATCGCCGGATACAGCACGTCCTGCAGCAGCGTGGACTTGCCCGAGCCGGACACGCCGGTCACGCACACCAGCCGCCGCAGCGGGATCTCGACGGTGACGTCCTGCAGGTTGTGTTCGGTCGCGCCCTCCAGCACGATGCGCGGCAGCGCGTCGTCAACGGGGCGGCGTTGCCAGTGCGAGGCATCGGCCACGCGACGGCGCCCGCCCAGGTAAGCGCCGGTCAGCGTGTCGGCGCTGCGGATGTCGGATGGCGGGCCGTCGAAGATGATATTGCCGCCGCGCTCGCCCGGGCCGGGGCCCATGTCGATCAGGCGGTCCGCGGCAAGCATCACCGAAGGATCGTGCTCGACCACCACCAGCGTATTGCCCGCGTCGCGCAGCCGGTGCATGGCCTCGACGATGCGGTTCAGGTCGCGCGGATGCAGGCCGATGCTGGGCTCGTCCAGCACGAACAGCGTGTTGACCAGCGAGGTGCCGAGCGCGGTGGTCAGGTTGATGCGCTGCACTTCGCCGCCGGACAGCGTGCGGCTCTGGCGGTCCAGCGTCAGGTAGCCAAGGCCGACGTCGCACAGGTACTTCAGCCGCGTGCGCACTTCGGCCAGCAGCAGCTTGAGCGCGTCATCCAGCATCGCGCTGGGCAGCGTCAGCTCGTCGAAGAAGCGGCGGATGCGCTCGATCGGCAGCAGCATCAGGTCGTGCACGGTCAGGCCCGGCAACGCTTCGACCTGGGTGCGGTCCCAGTCCACGCCGCGCGGCAGGAAACGGCGTCCGGCCGCCAGCACGGCGTCGGCATTGTCCTTCGAGCCCAGGCGCCACAGCAGCGACTCGGTCTTCAGGCGCGCGCCGCCGCAGGTTTCGCACGGGGTGTAGCTGCGGTACTTGGACAGCAGCACCCGGATGTGCATCTTGTACGCCTTCGACTCCAGGTAGCTGAAGAACCGCATCACGCCGTACCACTGCTTGTTCCACTGGCCGTTCCAGTCGGGCGAGCCATGGACGACCCAGTGGCGCTCGGCCTCGGTCATGTCGGCCCAGGGCGTGTCGCGCGGGATGCCGGCCTTGCCGGCGTAGCGCATCAGGTCGTCCTGGCATTCTTTCCAGGCCGGGGTCTGCATCGGCTTGATCGCGCCTTCGCGCAGCGACTTGCGCGCATCGGGGATGACCAGCCCGAGGTCGACCCCGATCACACGGCCGAAGCCCCGGCAGGTTTCGCAGGCGCCGTAGGCGGAGTTGAACGAGAACAGCGCGGGTTGCGGGTCGGCATAGCGCAGGTCGCTGTCCGGGCTATGCAGGCCGGTGGAGAAGCGCCACACCGGGCCGTCATCGCCATCGGTCAGCACGTAGATGTTGACGCGTCCGCCGCCGCGCTTGAGCGAAGCCTCGATCGCCTCCACCGCACGCACTTTCTCGGTATTGCCAAGACGGAAGCGGTCAGCAACCACGTCGAGCAGCTTGCGTGCGCCGGTGGACGACTGCACCACGCGCTGCGCCTGCACGCGCGTATAGCCACTGACGGAGAGCCATTGCTGGACCTCTTCCTCGGTCGCCGATTCCGGCAACTCCACCGGGAACGTCACCACCAGCCGCGCATCGTGGTGCGGCTGTCCTTGCGCCGTGCGCGCCAGCAGTTCGGCGTAGATCGTCTCCGGCGAGTCGTGGCGCACCGGGTGTGCGGTCTGCTTGTCGAACAGCTCCGCCGCGCGCGCGTAAAGCAGCTTCAGGTGGTCGTTCAGCTCGGTCATCGTGCCGACCGTCGAGCGCGAGCTGCGCACCGGGTTGGTCTGGTCGATGGCGATCGCCGGCGGCACGCCGTCGACGCGCTCGACCTGCGGGCGATCCATCCGGTCCAGGAACTGGCGCGCGTAGGCGCTGAAGGTTTCGACGTAGCGGCGCTGCCCCTCGGCATAGAGCGTGTCGAACACCAGGCTGGACTTGCCCGAGCCGGACGGCCCGGTCACCACGGTCATCTCGCCGGGGCGCAGATCGAGGTCGACATCCTTGAGGTTGTGCTGGCGGGCGCCGCGAATGCGAATCAGCTGCTTGCTCGACACGATTTTTTTCTTTCGGATCAATGCGTTAAGGGAGGGACAGGCGTGGACGGCGGGTGGCGATGGGTCAGGCGGGCCTGTAGCAAACCACCATAGCACAGGGGTCGGGCCGGGCCGGGAAGGCATGGCCCATGCACTGTACATCCATACAGTGTAACAGTTTGGAAAAAGATTCGTATTGTTTGCGCCACTCGCTTTCAGAGTCGTGACGGTGTGGCGCTATGGCGGCGGCGATGCGCGTTCGTGGATGAATATGCAGGTGACTTACGACCTGAAGGTCGCACAACGGGATCTGGGCGAGCGCATCGCGGCGGAAGTGCTGCCGCGCGAGGGCGTCGACCAGGAAATTCCATAGAACCAGGAAAACAGAATGCCAGGGGCGGCGCAGCCATCCTGCCCCCCCGCATGCCACTACCGCGGCAACGTCTCCGCCAGCGCCCGGAACGCGCGGAACGTGATCGGGTTGTTGGCAGCGTTCCCCGCGACCGGATGCGACGCATAGCGGACGATCGTCAGCTCGGCCTTAGGATCGATGTAGATGCGCTGCCCATGGATGCCGGCAGCCTGGAACATGCCGTGGTTGTCATGAGAGACCCACCACATGTCGCGGTAGCTCCAGCCCGGCAACACGGTGCCGCTGCCCGAGCGTGCGAACTGCCCGCGGTCGCCGCCGCGGCGGATATCGGCCACGACCGATACCGGGATGATCTGCTTGCCGTTGAAGCGCCCGTTGCCGCGAATGGTCTCGCCGAAGCGCGCGAGGTCGCGCAGCGTGGTGTTCAGGCCGCCGCCGCCCGATTCCGTGCCGATGCTGTCGACCGTGAAGTAAGCATCCTGCTCGGCGCCCATCGGCTGCCAGATCCGTTCCGACAGCACCTTGGCCAGCGACTGGCCCGAAACGCGGCGCACGATCCACGCGAGCACCTCGGCATTCACCGTCTTGTAGGCAAAGACATCGTCGTGTCCGCCTTCTTTCTGCAGCGTCTTCAGGAAGTCGTAGAACGTTCCCGGCCCGTTATATCCGGCAGGCCGGGCGAGCATGCCGCCGGCGCGCGCATAGTCCCATACCTCGGCCTTGGGATTGGCGTAGTCCTCCGAATAGCGGACGCCGACGGTCATGTCCATGACCTGGCGCACCGTGGCATCGCCGTAGGCGGTGCCGGCCATCTCCGGCAGGTAGCGCGTGACGGGCGCCGCCGGGTCGAGCTTGCCGTCGGCGGCAAGCATCGCCGCCAGCGTGCCGACGAACGATTTCGTCACCGACATGGCGATATGGGGCGTATGACCGTCCAGTACGCCGAAGTAGCGCTCATAGACGACCTTGCCCTTGTGCATGACCAGGATGCCGTCGGTATAGGTCAGCGCCAGCATCTCTTCGAAGGTCCGGCGCGTGCCGTCCGCATCGGTGAACGGCACCGAGCCGATATCGCGCTCCGCGCGCGGCAGCGCGCTGGGCGGGCCGTTGCCGCGCCAGACCGACGCGGTCGGCACCAGTTCGCGGATATGCGAGAACAGCCAGCGATTGCGCGGGAATTTCTCGGCGCCCGGCGCGTGGGTGATCTGCTTCTCGGGCGGCGGCGGAAAGCCTTGCATCCAGCCGAGCCGGACCGGATCGCTTTCCAGCGCGGCGACCAGCGCCGGCGCCGAGGCTGCGGGCGCGGCGCCGCGGCCAGCGTCCTGGCTCCAGGCCGGCAAGGCGGCGGCGCACAGTGCACCGCATGCGATGGTGCGCCATTGGCGGCGCGGCCGGGTATGGGTATTGGGTTTCATGTCGTCTCCTCGTTGTTGTGTGGCCTTGCCGTTTTTCGCTCCCCTGCCCTGCTACCCGGCCGGCGGCTCGACACCGCGCTGGTGCGCCTCGAGCGCCGCGGTCAGCTTGCCGATGACCCGGTCCAGCGCCTGGACTTCGGCTTCGGTCAGGACCGACAGGAACATCTTTTCCAGGACATCGCCGCGCTGGTAAGTCTGCGCGACCAATGCCGCGCCGGCCGGTGTCAGGAACAGGTTCAGTTGGCGGGCATCGGCCGCGCCGACCTCACGGCGCAGCAAGCCCCGCTTTGCCAGCGCGGTGACGAGCTTGGAAGTCACCGTCTTCTCCAGCAGCACCAGTTCGATCAGGCGCGTCAGCGTCAGGCCGGGCTCCATGCCGGCAAAACGCAGCACGCGCAATTCCCTCAGGCCGATGCCGAATTCCCGCTCATAGAAGCCGGAGGCAGAGTCCTTGGTCATTTCGCAAAGGCGGTTCAGCCGGAAAGTCAGGTATTCCAGGATCGAACTGGTGGTGGAGTCGGGCATCAGGACAGAAGGCTTGCGGACGGCGAACAGATTCTAATGGCAATAGTTTCCACTAGCAACCAATTAGGCGCAGCAACTCCGACGCGGTGCCCCTTGCGGATCAACCCAGGGATTATGTGAGGAAACAGGCCCGTCTCGCTTCTTCCGGACAGGCCCGGCAGGCGGCCGGGCGGTTACCCGGCAATGCCGCCCAGCCAAGCCGCCTTCAGTCGAGCAGGTGCCCCATGCGCGTGCGCTTGGTCGCCAGGTATTTCTCGTTCTCGGCGTTGGGCGGCACGATGTGCCGCAGTTGCTCGTTGACCTTGATGCCAGCCTTTTCCAGCGCGGCGGCCTTGAGCGGGTTGTTGCTCATCAGCCGCACTGACGTGACGCCCCACTGGTGCAGCAGGTCGGCCGCAAAGGCGTAGTTGCGCGCGTCGATAGCCTGGCCCAGCGCCAGGTTGGCGTCGACGGTATCGAGCCCCCCATCCTGCAGGCGGTAGGCGCGGATTTTCTCCGCCAGGCCAATGCCGCGGCCTTCGTGGCCGCGCAGGTACAGCAGGATGCCACGGCCCTCGGCAGCGATCTTTTCCATCGCCAGTTCCAGTTGCGGGCCGCAATCGCAGCGGCAGGAACCGAAGACATCCCCAGTCAGGCATTCGGAGTGCATGCGGATCAGCACGTCGTCGCCGGTTACCTCGCCCACGCTGAGGGCCAGATGCTCAATGCCTGAGTGAGCGCCCTTGAAGGCGTGTGCCGTGAAGTCGCCAAATCGGGTCGGCAGGCGTGCCGAATCGATCAGCTCAATTTCTGTGTCGTTCATACCGGAATTCTTTTCAATGGGCGCGGGGCGGCCCGGCACCGGCGACATTATGAGCGGAATTGCGCGTTCGCGCTTGATTCGGGCATGGAACGCACCGTTGCGGATCGTCGCCATAGTCCTACATCGGGGCGCGCGACAGGCTTATGCAGCCCCTAAGTGATGCGGACGGCGTAGCAATCTGCTGCGGCGGCTGGCGGCTCAGGGTTCGACGGATGGCTCGCGCTTCAGCGTGCGCAGCACAAAGGTCGAGCGGCTATGGCGCAGGCCGGGCAGCTTGTACAGTTTGTGCCGCAGGAACTCCTCATAGCCTTGCGTGCCGGCTACGGCGACCTTGATCAGGTAGTCGTAGTCCCCGGTCAGCAGGTAGGCCTCCATCACTTCCGGCAGTTCGGCCAGCGCCTGGCCGAAGCGGTACAGCATGTCGTCGTCGTGGCGCTCCAGCGTGACCTCGATCAGGACCGTATCCGGCAATCCCAGCGCCTTCTGGTTCAGCAGCGCGGCGTAGCCTTCGATGACCCCGCTTTCCTCGAGTGCGCGCACCCGGTTCCAGCAGGGTGTGGCGGAGAGGCC
The DNA here is from genome assembly GCF_044748965.1 of Cupriavidus sp. NPDC089707. Lineage (NCBI taxonomy): Bacteria > Pseudomonadati > Pseudomonadota > Betaproteobacteria > Burkholderiales > Burkholderiaceae > Cupriavidus > Cupriavidus sp. NPDC089707. The sequence goes on along the minus strand of NZ_JBIVHB010000016.1, from coordinate 27,794 downwards.
GATCTGCTCGGCCAGCTTCGCATTGGAAAGCCGACCGTCGCGGCGGAGTTCGCGCAGGATGCGGCGATCGGTGTCATCGAGTTTGGGAGGTTGCACCATGGCCTCTGTTATTCAAAGACGAAACATCCTTGAATTCTGCCACAGACAGATGTTTCTTTCTCAATTTTCCCAATACCGGAAAAATAAAGAAGCTCATTTTGCACTCCGGCTGGTAAATTAACTTCATCAGAAAACCTGCCTGAAACGCCACATGCCAGCCACCGTCCTTCCCACCCTGCGTCTTTCCCTGCAACTCGATGGCACCGACCCATTCGGTGCGATGGAGTGGGTGTTTGCCAGCGCCCGGCGTACCGGACTGGCGCCTGAACAGTTGCGCTTCGACGCGACCCGCGCCGAACCCGCCAGCAAGCCAGTGCTCCATGCCACCTTGACCGCGGCCGATGCCAGCTTGCTCTGGTTGTTCCTGCGCCGGCTGGAAAGTGGCATCGACATGGCTGTGCTGGGCGCAGACATCGACGATCCGGACGACGAGGCGCAAAGCGAGTTGACTCCCGGGCTGCGCGCCGCTATCCCAAAGGTCAGCAGCGACGCCGCATTGGCGCTGCCGGCCTAGCCGGCTGCGCTATGCCGGCAGCAGTTCGATGCCGTCGAGCTGCGCCGCACACGTATCCCGCACGATCGCGACAAAGTCCGCCACATAAGGCCGGCGTGCCAGTGGCGCCGGCACCGTGGCATAGAGTTCGCTCCACAGCCCCCCCGCGCCAATCCGCTTGGCCAGCACGTAGTCGTGGTCGACGTAGTTCTTCACGCCCCAGTTGGGCAATGCCGCCACGCCACGCCGGCTCGCCACCAGTTGCAGCACGGCCACCGTCAGCTCCGCGGTGCGCCGCTGCAGCCGGATACCGGCAGGTTCCAGCACCTCGCGGATCAGGTCGATACGCTGCTCCGGCACCGGATAGGTGATCAGCGTCTCGCCGTCCAGGTCGGCCGCTTCGATGCGGCGCTTGTTGCGCAGCCGGTGCTCGTTGGCGATGACCGCCAGGATCTCGAAACGGAACAGCGGCGCCACGTCGAGCCCGCGCCGCACCGCCGGCTGCGACCCGATCACCATGTCGGCGCGGCCTTCGCTGAGCAGCGAGATCGGGTCGGCATGGAAGCCCGCCACCAGATCCACCTCCACCTCGGGCCAGCGGCGGCGGAACTCGTCCATCACCGGCATCAGCCAGTCGAAGCAGGTATGGCATTCCAGCACCACGCGCAGTTCGCCGCGGGTGTCGCCCTTGAGCCGTTCGATATCGCGGTCGGCCGCGCTGACCGCGGCCAGCACCTCGCGCGCGAGCGCCAGCAGGCGGTCGCCCGCCGGCGTGAAGCGCAGCCCCTGCCGGGTGCGGTCGAACAGCGGCAGGCCGTAGTGCGCCTCGATCGCCTTGATCTGGTGTGACAGCGCCGACTGGCTGACATGCACGCGCTCGGCCGCGGTGGCGAGCTTGCCGGATTCGGCAATCGCAACCAGCGAGCGGAAATGGCGGACCTCGATCATGCGCAGCGCAGGGCGCTAGCCCGCCCCGTTTTCGTATGAAACTGATTCATATGTTGTTTAAAACTTGTCGCTTGATTCATTTTATGGGGAAACCGACACTGTGCGCCAGTCATCTTCCGGAGCAAGTTCCCCATGGCACGCACCCATATCCTCGGCTTTCCCCGCATCGGCGAACGCCGTGAACTGAAATTCGCGCAGGAGGCCTTCTGGCGCGGTGAAAGCAGCGAAGCCGCGCTGCGCGAAGTGGCCGCGCAACTGCGCCGCCGCCACTGGCAACTGCAGGCCGAGCGCGGCCTGGACACCGTGGCCACCGGCGACTTCGCCTACTACGACCAGATGCTCAGCCTGACCGCGCTGCTGGGTGCCTTGCCGCGCCGCTTCGGTTTCGACCCGTCACAGCTGACGCTGACGCAGTATTTCGAGCTGGCGCGCGGCAACCGCGAACAACCGGCAATGGAGATGACCAAGTGGTTCGACACCAACTACCACTACCTGGTCCCCGAGCTGGATGCCGATACCGCCTTCGACGGCGGTCCGGCCTGGTTCTTCGAGGAAATCGATGAAGCGCTGGCGCAAGGCCTGCGCGCGCGGCCGGTACTGGTGGGCCCGGTCACCTACCTGTGGCTGTCCAAGAGCCACGTAGCCGGCTTCGACCGCCTCTCGCTGCTGCCGAAGCTGGTGCAGGCCTACCGCCGCATCCTCGGCCAATTGAAGGCGCGAGGCATCGAGTGGGTACAGATCGACGAGCCCGCGCTGTGCCTGGACCTGGAGCCCGCATGGCTCGACGCCTTCGACAGTGCCTACGCCGGCCTGCGCGACGCGGGCCCGAAGCTGCTGCTGGCGACGTACTTCGACACCGCCGCCGACCATGCCGCGCGCGCTGCCGCGCTGCCGGTCGACGGCTTCCATATCGACCTGGTGCGAGCACCGGGCCAGCTGGCCGCATGGCAGGCCGCGCTGCCGGCGCATGCCGTGCTGTCCGCCGGCGTGATCGACGGCCGCAATATCTGGCGCACCGACCTGCGCCGCGTACTCGACACGCTGCGCCCCGTGCAGGCGGCGCTCGGCGACCGCCTGTGGCTGGCGCCGTCGTGTTCGCTGCTGCATGTGCCGGTGTCGCTGGCGCATGAGGTGCGCCTCGATGCCGAACTGAAGTCGTGGCTCGCCTTCGCCACCGAGAAGCTCGACGAGCTGCAGGTGCTGGCACGCGCGCTCAACGAAGGCGATGCCGCCGTCGCCGCGCAGCTGGCAGCGTCCGACGCCGTGCAGGCCTCGCGCCGGCAATCGCGCCGCGTGGTCAACCCGCGCGTGCAGCAACGCCTGGCCGGCGTGACCGCCGACATGGCCCGCCGCGCCAGCCCGTTCGCACAACGCATCGAGCGCCAGCGCGAGGCGCTGCAGCTGCCGCTGCTGCCGACCACCACCATCGGTTCGTTCCCGCAGACCGCGGCCATCCGCCAGACCCGTGCGGCCTTCAAGCGCGGCGAAATCGGCGCGCTTGAATACCTGGAGCGCATCCGCGCCGAAATCGCGCTGGCCGTGCGCAAGCAGGAAGCGCTGGGCCTGGACGTGCTGGTCCACGGCGAGGCCGAGCGCAACGACATGGTCGAGTATTTCGGCGAGCAGCTGTGCGGCTACGGCTTTACCGAGAACGGCTGGGTGCAGAGCTATGGCTCGCGCTGCGTCAAGCCGCCGGTGATCTACGGCGATGTGTACCGGCCGGAGCCGATGACGGTAGACACCACCCGCTACGCGCAATCGCTGACCGAGCGGCCGATGAAGGGCATGCTCACCGGTCCGATCACCATGCTGCAATGGTCGTTCGTGCGCGACGACCAGCCGCGCGCCACCACCGCGCGCCAGCTCGCGCTGGCCATCCGCGACGAGGTGTGCGACCTGGAACAGGCCGGCATCCGCGTGATCCAGATCGACGAGCCCGCGCTGCGCGAAGGCCTGCCGCTGCGCCGCGGCGACTGGGACGCCTACCTGGACTGGGCAGTCACCGCTTTCCGCCTCTCAGCCAGCGGCGTCAGGGACCAGACCCAGATCCACACGCATATGTGCTACGCCGAGTTCAACGACATCCTGCCGTCGATCGCGGCGCTGGACGCCGACGTGATCACCATCGAGACCTCGCGCTCGGCGATGGAACTGCTGGAAGGCTTCGGCGACTTCGACTACCCGAACGAGATCGGGCCTGGCGTGTACGACATCCACTCGCCGCGCGTGCCGTCGGTGCAGGCGATGGAGCGGCTGCTCGACCGTGCCTGCGAAGTGGTGCCGCCGCAGCGCCTGTGGGTCAACCCTGACTGCGGCCTGAAGACGCGCGCCTGGGAAGAAACCGAGGCGGCGCTGGCCAACATGGTCAGCGCGGCGCGCGCGCTGCGCGAGCGCTGGTCCAGCCCCGGCACGATGGCATGGAAGCGGGTCGGCAAGCCGGCCGGCCATGTCGCCGCGGCGCCTGCAGGCGGCACCGCTTGCACTGGTTGCGCGACGCACGCGCACTGAGCAGCGGCGCGCGTCATTGCAGGAAAGGCCGGAAAGAAGGCCGCATGCCTGATGGGCATGCGGCCTTCTTTTCTTGCCAGTAGGGCGTTGCCGGCTCAGTTCACCGGCGTCACCGCCGGCGGCATCCAGCTGCCGTCGAGCAGCGCCTGCTCCGGCCAGTACGCACGCAGCATCAAGTTCAGGCCATCGGGCGGGGCCGGCAGCCAGTTGGCGGCCCGGGATCCCGCCGGGCGTTCGTGCTGGATATAGATGTCGAGCGAGCCGTCGCGATTGTAGCGCAGGCGGTCGCGGCTGCCGATGGCGTAGCGCTGGATCGGGTTGGGGATAAACGCCTGGCGGTCGTTGTAAAGGGTCAGCGACCAGAACGCCCGCGCCGGCGGCAGTTGGCCCTTGTCGAAATGCAGCACGTAGCGCGCGCCACCCTGCAGCGGCGTGCCGTTGGCATCGGTGCGCGTCGATGCGTAGATCGCATCCTCAGGCAGGTTGGCGCCCAGCCCCACCCACGCGGTCACCGCGCGGCGGGCGTAGTTGGTGCCATAGTTGCCGAGATCGCGGTGCATGACCCAGCCGTTGCCCGCATCGGCATTGCCCTTGCGCGCGCCCTGCGCGATCGCCGACAGCGCCGCGGTCGCGCCCTCCTGCACCGCGCGCGCGGTCGACGGTTCCATCACCGTGGTCTTGAACGGCACGCCGGGGCTGATGCCCATGCGGCGCAGTTTCTCCACCATGGCGCTGTCGGCCGGCGCCGGCGGATTGGCCGGCAGCAGCGCAGCGAAGCGCGTGAAGAAGGCCTGCGCGTCCATCGCCGCGACCTGCTCAACCGGCGAGCTCTGCGTGTCGACCACAGCGGCGCGCGGGGTGGGCCGTTCAGGCACACGGCGGCCGCCGCCCCACGCGGACAGCGGCGTCAGCCGGTACTGGTCCTGCAGCCGGTGCACGGCCGCGAGATCCTTCTTGCCGTTGGCCTGAGTACGACCGATCAGCCAGACCATCGACGTCGGCGAGCGGATTTCCTGCACGCCCTTGGGCAGCGTGCCGCGCCAGTCGGGTCCGGTGATGGCGAAATTGCCGCGGCGGGTACCGGTGGTGCGCTTGCCCGGCGAGGCAAACACATTGGTCCACGCATCCATCAGCGGCATCAGGTAATAGCGCCCTTGCGTGTCGGGCACGGACAGAATCACCGGCTCGCGCGACAGGTCCAGCCACGCCGACGAATACAACGTATCGGCATTAGGGCTGACCACGTCAGTGAAGCTGGCGTCCGGGAACGTGCGCTTGTGGCTGAAGGTGTTGACCGGCGTGCGCAGCGTCATCAGCTCGCGCGTCACGTCCATCAGCACCAGCGGATAGGCATAGGTGAAGACCTCGGCCGACAGGGTCTTCATGGCCTGGTCGGAAGGCGGCTGCTCGGCGGCAACGGCCTGGACGGCGGCTGAATCCGGCGCGCTGGCGCAGCCGGACAGCATGACAGCGAGCGTGACCGCGCTCGCCATAAGACGAAATGAAGGTTTCATGACCCCGTTCCCAATTCTTGCGACTTGTCCCGGGGTTGCGGCTATGACTGCCGGCATGTCGTCCCGGAGGCGCATCTGTTAGCTCCCGCATCTTGTCCCTCCCCTTGCGCCGTGTCAATTCCTCGCAAGCAGGGAAGCGAGCGCGATCACACTGAAGGTGGGGCTGGTTGCGGAACATGGATGATAAAGCACCTCCACAGCGTGAGGGAATCACCCGATCAGAAGCTGGAATCAGAAGCTGGAATCAGCGCTCGATGGCCGTCAATACCGCATCTGCACATCGTCGACCTTGCCCGTGCGCGCGTTGTACAGGCAGGCGTAGTGGAAACCGATCGCCGACGAGCTGTCGTCGGGCTCGAACACACCTTCGCCATTGACCGACGTCTGCGCGCCAGGGCGTTGGTAGTACTGCTCGCGATCGGCCATCAGCATGACGCTGCCCGGCTGCGGATAGCGGCGCTTGAGCGCTTCGGCGACGGCCGGCTCACAGGCAACAGAGGCCGCCTTGGACACGGTCTGGGCATCCACCGTGATGCGCGTGGTGGCGGGCGGGACCGGGCGCGGCGCGGTTTGCGGCGGCGTCTCGCAGGCGGCCAGCAGGCACGCCAGGGGCAGGCACAGGATTGAAGCTCGGATCACGCGGACCTCCTCCCAGCGGAAGCGCGCACCCCGGCGCCCTCCCAAAAAGTGAAGCGGAGCTATCAGATTAATGCTTTCGGGCGGAAAAGCCAAAGCCGGGCATCCCTGGGGCGGCCCGGCTGCCTCCGGATTTGCCCGCGATTGCGAATCTTTCAACGCGGCTACACTATCGGCTCCCGGCGCCGGCGCGCATCGCGCGGCGCCGCAAGACACCACGATGCCGACACAATGACAACCACAGAGACAAGCGGCGCACGCCCTGCCACCACCGCCATTCCCGCGCCGTTGCTGCGCAATGCCGCCAGCCTGCTGGTCGTGCGCGACGCGCCCGCCGGCATGGAAGTCCTGCTGGTCCGCCGCGTCGAGCGCGCCAACGACCGCAGCAGCGGCGCCTATGTGTTCCCCGGCGGCACGCTCGACGCGCTGCACGACAAGGCGCTGCATGCGCACGCCCACGGCCTCGATGACATCGCCGCAAGCGAGCGCCTGGGGCTGCCCGCTGGCGGCCTGGACTTCTATGTTGCCGCGGTACGCGAATGCTTCGAAGAAGCCGGCCTGCTGTTCGCCTATGGCAGCGACGGGCAACTGCAGCCGCCCGATGCCCTCGGCGCCAGACAGCAGGCGCTGCTGCGCGCAGCCGTGCAGCGCGGCGGACCGGGCCTGGCGCATGCATGCGAGCAACTCGGACTGCGGCTGGCAGCCGACCGGCTGGCCTACCACAGTTACTGGCTCACGCCGCCGGGCCTGCCCAAGCGCTTCGACACGCGCTTCTTCGTCGCTATCGCGCCGGAAGGCCAAGAGGTGATCGCCGATGGCAACGAGATCGTCGAACACCGCTGGATCCGCCCTGCCGAAGCCGCCGATCCCGCCAGCGGCCTGCCGATGATGCACGTCACGCGTCGCACGCTGGCGGCGATCGCGCAATTCGAGAACGCCGAGGCCTGCTTTGCGTATGCGGCGCAACTGCGCGGCATTGCCTGCATCATGCCGCGCCTGGCCAACGGCGCCGCGGGCATGCGGCCGGTGATGCCCAACGAAGCGTGCTATGCCGAGATCGGCCGCATCGACCCCGAAGGCCGGCACCATGGTCGTTACGAGCTGTCCCCCGGCTTGCCGGTACAGTTGTCCGAGCGCGTCTGGCGCGTGACCGCGAACAACGGCAGCGTGATGACCGGCCCCGGCACCAACACCTACCTGGTCGGCGGCGGCGCGCGCAACGAATGGGCCGTGATCGACCCCGGCCCCGATGACGCCGAACATGTACGCGCCATCCTGGCCGCGGCGCCTGGTCCGATCCGCTGGATCTTCGCCACGCACACACATCTCGACCATTCGCCCGCAGCCGCCGCGCTGCAGGCTGCGACCGGCGCAACCGTGCTGGGCCGTGGCGCGCCCGCCGGCCAGTGGCAGGACGCGAGCTTCACGCCGCAGCGCGAACTCGCGCACGGCGAGCGCATCACCATCGGCGACGGCTGCACACTGCGCGTCTGCCATACGCCGGGCCACGCGTCGAACCATCTGTGCTACCTGCTGGAAGAAGAAAAGACCCTGTTCACCGGCGACCACGTGATGCAAGGCTCGACGGTCGTGATCGGACCGCCTGACGGAGACATGCGCGCCTACCTCGATTCGCTGGCTGCACTGCAGGAACAAGACCTGGAATGGCTCGCCCCCGGGCACGGCTTCCTGATCGCGCGCCCGCAGGACGCGATCCGCCTGCTGGTCCGCCACCGGCTTCAGCGTGAAGCCAAGGTCGCGGCCGCACTGCGCGAACTGGGCCCCGCGCCGATCGAAGCGCTGGTGCTGCGCGTCTATGACGACGTGCCGCCGCGCATGCATCCGGTCGCGCAGCGCTCGCTGCTGGCGCACTTGCTAAAGCTGCGGGATGAAGGCAAGGCGCGCGAAGCGGATGGGGGCTGGTCGGAGGTGGCGGCGTAGGCGCCATAAGCGCCGTAGGGGGCCACAAAAGTTTTTTCGCGTACCCCACTTGCGCAATCCCGAAATTCCGCTACAATTCGGCCTCTCGTGTGCGGCTGTAGCTCAGTTGGATAGAGTACTTGGCTACGAACCAAGGGGTCGTGGGTTCGAATCCTGCCAGCCGCGCCACCTATGCAGAAGGGAAAAGGGCTTCCGGAAACGGAAGCCCTTTTTTCATGGCGGCGAGGCTGCGCCCCATCCTTTGCGCAAGCGCTCGCCGGCACTCTGAAACTACCACCGGTACCTCGCGCCAACCGTACCGCTTGGATTACGCCCCGCCCTCACCTTGAACCACAGCTTCACGCCGGTCTTCGTGTTGCCGTGCGCGCCGATGTTGAACGAGAACAGCCCGCGCAGGAGGTCGGCATCGATCCTGGTGCCATTGATGTTGATGCTCTGCTTGCGGCTGTCCTGCCACCAGTCGGCTTCAACGAACGGATAGATGCCGGCCAGCCGCGTCGGCTGCGCGCCATAGAGCCGTACGCCGATGCCGGTGGCGCTGGAATCGCCAGGCATGCCTTGCGCCTGCACGCCGCTGACCGGAGACATGCCAGGCTGGTAGGCCAGCTGCAACCGCGGCTGGATTGTCAGGCCACCGCCGCGCGGCACCACGGCATCGACAGCCAGCGCCATGGTGCGCACGCGGCCGTCGACAAAGCCGCCGGCGCTGGTGACATCATCCAGGTGCAGCGTCAGGCGGCGCGGGCGTTCGGCCATGGCGACGAGATCGCGATCCACCGCGGCGAGGCCCGGCGCATCGTCGTCCGGCCCCACACCCATTGCCAGCGGCAACGGCGGCGAATACTCGGGCGTTCGCTCCGCATACTCGACGGCAACCGGTTCGGGAGCACTGGAGAAAGTGGGCGCCATGGCGGATATGTCGGCCGCCGCCGTCAGCGTGTCGGGCACCTCCGCGGCCTGAGCCTGCAGCGGCTGGTCCCAGCCGGAGAGGCCCTGGCTGCCGCCCGCCCTTTCGGGAACCGCATCATCCGCGTGGGCCAGCGCACACATCAGCACGGCCAGGATGCTGCAGCATTGCAGGTGGTGCAGGATCGGACCCGGATGCGTGGCACACGGGTGCCAACCGGGGCAAGATCCCGCCTCCTCCCTCTCTCTCGATGATGACAAGACCATAGTCATGGCAACCACCTTCGGACGTTATATCTGCCTGCCCGATGAGCTTGAGCATAGGACAATCCGCCTGCTTGCGTAAGCGGGGAGTGTTCGTGTCCGCGCAGTGGCAATGGCCGTGTTTCGGACAACGGCCGCGGCCGGACATGCGGCTACGCACCTCGCCATGGATAGCCCGGATCAAATCGCCGCGGCGTTGCGCTTTAGATGAGCCTTTTTCGTCAATAATGGCGGGAATGACAAATCTTCCACGCATTGCCCGGCACGCAGCCGCCGGGAGCAGAACCCATGGCACGGTGGCGACGCGCGCGCCGGGGTAACACGGCGGCGGAGACCGCGACGGCGACGGTGGTGGCGGCGCGTCGCGCCGGCAGCCTGCAGCGCAAGCTGGCGATCGCCACCGCGGTCGGCGGCCTTTGCACGCTCGTGCTGGCCGCGCTGGTGATCGCGCGCTCGTTCGGCACCTTCATGGCCGCACGGCAGAACCTCTACGACGTCTCGGCATACCGTGGCGTGCTCGACGCCGCCAATGTGCTGTCCGCCGAACGCGGGCCCGCCAACAGCGTGCTGGGCGAAGCGCCGCTGGCCGACAGCGCCGCGCGTGCGCGGCTGCGTGCCATGCGCGCGCTCAGCGACGCCGCGCTGCAGCGCCTGGCCGCACCGCCCGCGCCGCCCTTCGGCCTGCACAGCCACCACCTGCCGCCGCTGATGGTCGAGCGCGTGCGCGAGCGGCTGCAGCGCGCGCGCACCGAGATCGACCAACTGGCCGCGCGCCCGCTTGCAGAACGCGACATGGACGCGATCCGCCTGGCGATCGAAAGCATGTTCGACGTGGTCGACATGCTGCAGCCCGCTATCGCCTGGCAGGTGCGCGAGTTGTCCGCGTGCCACGAAGGCCTCGCCGCGCCCGCGCTGACCGGCAAGATGCTGGGCGACCTGCGCGAGTATGGCGGGCGCATCGCCTCGCAGATCATGGCGCCCGTGGCGGCGCGGCAGCCGATGCCGGTGCAGAGCCTGGTCGATGCCACGCGCTCGCGCGGACGGCTGCTCGAACTGTGGCAGCTGGCCGGGCCCGCCTACAACATGTTCGGCGAATCGCCCGCGCTGGAGCACGCCTACGCCGACACGAATCACCAGTTTTTCGGACAGGGCATGGCGATGATCGACAGCCTGGTCGCGCAAGGACGTGTATCGGGCCGTTATTCGATGACGCCCGAGGAACTGACGAATCGCTACGTGCGCACGCTGGAGCCGCTGGAGCGGCTGCGCCGCGTGTTCCTGGACGAGGTGGTCGCGCATTTCACCGCCACGCGCGCGCAGGCGCTGCGCGAGCTGGCTGCCGCCTGCGGCGCGACGGCGCTGATCCTCGCCGTGCTCGGCTACATCCTGGTGTTCGCGCAGCGCTCGGTGTTCCTGCCATTGCTGCGCGCGCGAGCCGAAGTGATCGGCCTGGCCGAGGAGCGCGGCCATCCCGACTACACCGCGCCACCTGCGCTGGTCACGCGCGCAACGGAGATGCGGCCCCTGTTCGATGCCATCGATATCCTGCGCCGCAAGCTGCGCGAACGCGCCTCGCTGACGGCGCAGCTGGAGCACCAGGCGCGCACCGACAGCCTCACCGGGCTGCTGAACCGGCGCGCGCTGGAACTGGTGGCGGCCCGCTACCCGGCACATAACAGTGCCAGCCTGGTGCTGATCGATGTCGATCGCTTCAAGCAGATCAATGACCGCCATGGCCATGCGGCCGGCGATGAGGTGTTGCGCGAGGTGGCGACGCTGATGCGCGCGCTGGTGCCGCCGGACAGCGTGCTGGCCCGCTTTGGCGGAGAGGAATTCGCGCTGCTGCTGCCGCATGGCCGCCCGGGCGAAGCCGCCGCGCAGGCCGAAGCGCTGCGCGCGGCGCTCGCCCGTGGCCCGGTGCGCATGCCCGGCGGCAAGTCGCTGCATGTGACGGCCAGTTTCGGCGTCGCCAGCGGGCACGGCGGGGCACGTCACTGGCAGCAGCTGTTCGCCGCGGCCGATGCCGCGATGTACCGGGCCAAGGCGGAGGGGCGCAATTGCGTGCGCGAAGCGCAGAGCAACGCAGGAGCACCGGCAGCCTGAGCTTGCCGGTGGAATATCGATCGGCTGGACCTGCGATCTCGGCCGCGGTTTCGGCCGCAATCTCGACCGCGATTGCGACCGTAAACGACGAAAGGCTCGCTTGCGCGAGCCTTTCAAAATATTGGTGCCCAGAAGAGGACTCGAACCTCCACAGTGTTGCCACCGCTAGGACCTGAACCTAGTGCGTCTACCAATTCCGCCATCTGGGCTTCGTCTCGCTGCATTGCTGCTGCGATGCGAAGAAAGAAATTATGCCGCCCATATCCGACGCTGTCAACAGCCACCGGCAAAAATCTTCGCGGACATGCCGCATGCACCTACTGCTCGCCACCCCGCCGCATGAAGTCCACTTGCGCCGGCCGCCCGGGCAATTGCAGCGCCGCCATCGCCGGCGGCGTGCCGGCGATGGTCTTGCCGGCACGCAGCACGCGCAGCCGCGTGGCGCGCAGCCGGATCGCCTCGACCGCATCGCGCGCCTGCAGCAGCACCAGGTCCGCCCGGCAGCCCGGCGCGATGCCGTAGCCGTCCAGACCAAGGATTTGCGCCGGCGTCGCGGTCACGGCGGCAAAGCAGGCACGCATCGCCTCCTGCCCGGTCATCTGCGCCACGTGCAGGCCCATATGCGCGACTTCCAGCATATCGCCCGAGCCCAGGCCGTACCACGGGTCCATCACGCAGTCGTGGCCGAACGCGACCGGCACGCCCGCCGCCAGCAGTTCCGGCACGCGCGTCATGCCGCGGCGCTTCGGGTAGCTGTCGTGCCTGCCCTGCAGCGTGATGTTGATCAGGGGGTTGGCGATCGCCGCCACGCCGGACTCGCGCATCAGCGGAATGAGCTTGGACACGTAGTAGTTGTCCATCGAGTGCATCGAGGTCAGGTGCGAGCCGGCCACGCGGCCATGCAGGCCGAGCCGCACCGTCTCGCTCGCCAGCGTTTCGATATGGCGCGACAGCGGGTCGTCGCTTTCGTCGCAATGCATGTCGACGCGCAGCCCGCGCTCGGCCGCCAGCTCGCACAGCAGCCGCACCGATTCCGCGCCCTGCGCCATGGTGCGCTCGAAATGCGGGATGCCGCCGACCACGTCGACGCCCATGTCGAGCGCGCGCGTCAGGTTCTGCATGGCGCCGGGCGCGCGCAACACGCCGTCCTGCGGGAACGCCACCAGTTGCAGGTCGAGGTAAGGACGCACGCGCTCGCGCACGTGCAACAGCGCTTCCACCGCGAGCAGGCGCGGATCGCAGACGTCGACATGCGAGCGGATGGCCAGCAGCCCGCGCGCCACCGCCCAGTCGCAGTAGGTCAGCGCGCGTTCGACCAGCGCTTCCTGCGTCAGCAGCGGCTTGAGTTCGCCCCACAGCGAAATCCCTTCGAGCAGCGTGCCGGACTGGTTGACGCGCGGCAGCCCGTACGACAGCGTCGAGTCCATATGGAAATGCGCGTCGACGAACGGTGGCGTCACCAATTGGCCGGCGGCATCGATTTCCTCGGCAGCCCGCGCGGCCAGCGCCGGTTCCACCGCGGCGATGCGGCCGTTGGCAATGCCGATATCGATGCCGGTGCGCCCGTCGGGCAGGTTGCAGTGCCGCAGGATCAGGTCGAGCATGGCGTCTCTTGCCGGGAAAGGTTCAGACGAAGAAGCACGGCGCATGATCGCATGGCCGCGCGGGCGCAGGTAGCGTGAGTGCGGACGATGCGCTCACCCCTGCCCGTCAGCCAGCACCTGCATGGTCATGGCTTCGGGCGCGAGGCCGCAGCCGCGCAGCAGCAGCGCCACCAGGTGCTCGGTCGCCTGCGCATAGTCCTGCCGCCCCAGTTGGCTCACGCCTAGCACCGCGCAGACCTGCGACTCGAAATCGGCATAGGTCTGCGTTGCGGCCCAGATGGTGAAGAACAAATGCTGCGGGTCCACCGGCGCCATCTGGCCGCTGTCGATCCATTGCTGCACCACCGCGGCCTTGCGCGCCACCAGTTCGCGCAGCGCATGGCGCAGGATCTCGCCGATCTCCGGCGCGCCGTGCAGCAACTCGTTGGCAAACACGCGCGAGGCATCGGGATGGCTGGCGGACAGCCGCATCTTGGCGCGGATGTACTGCTCCAGCGCCACCTGCGGCGGAAGTTCGGCACGGATGATATCGGTCTCCGACAGCCACAGTTGCAGCGTGTGGGCCAGCACCGCACGGTACAGCGCCTGCTTGGTGCGGAAGTAGTAGTGCAGGTTCGACTTGGGCACGCCGGCACGCGCCGCGATCTCGGCCATGGTGGCGCCGGCAAACCCCGCGCGCGCGAACACATACTCGGCCGCGCGCACGATCATGGCCTGGTTCTCCTGCCGGATGCGGCCGGCAGGACCTTCGCGCACAAGCGGCGCGCCATGCATTGGCAGCGCCCGGCGCGGCGTGGCGCTGGCGCGCGGGTCCATCAGCGTGTGCCGTAGAGGCGGTCGCCGGCATCGCCCAGGCCGGGCACGATATAGCCGTGCTCGTTGAGCGTGTCGTCGATCGCGGCGGTAACGATGCCCACCTCGGGATGGGCGGCACGCAGCGCGCGCAAGCCCGGTCGCGAGGCGATCAGGCACACGTATTTCATGGTGGTGACGCCCGCCTCCTTCAGCCGGTTCAGCGCGGCAATGGCCGAATTGCCTGTGGCCAGCATCGGATCGACCACGATGACCATGCGCTCGTTGATATCTTCCGGCATCTTGAAGTAGTACTCGATCGGCTCGAGCGTCTCGGGGTCGCGGTACAGCCCGATATGACCGACGCGCGCCGCCGGCAGCAGTTCCAGCATGCCGTCGATGAAGCCATTGCCGGCGCGCAGGATCGACACCAGGCACAACTTTTTGCCCGCCAGCACGCGCGACTGCGTCGGCGCAATCGGGGTGCGGATGGCGATGGTCTCCATCGCCAGGTCGCGCGTGGCTTCATAGGTCAGCAACTGGCTGATCTCGCGCACCAGGCGGCGGAAATTATCGGTGGTGGTTTCCTCGCTGCGCGCCAGCGTGACCTTGTGCTGCACGAGCGGATGGTCGACGACCAGCACGCCGGGCATGCCGGCATCGTCGTCACTGCCGGCTACATCGGGAACAGCGGACATGTCGTTCATGGGTACGCTCCTGATGCCATGTTTGATGCCACGTTATCCAACGCAAACCTTGCTGATTGCGGCCGCAATCGCGGCGGGCGCAGGGGCGCCCGCCGTGCTCAGAACACGGTGCCGTCGCTGATGATGCTGAACGGCGGCGCACCGCCCGGGCGCCGCTTGGCGGCGATGCGCCGGCCCGCGGCCCAGGTGCCGCCCTCCAGCACGCGCGCCAGCGGGAAGTCGGCTTCCGCCAGTCCCAGCGCCTGGCGCACGCCATCGGCCACCAGGTCGAGGCCAGTCACGGTCAGCGCGCGCCACTCGACGATCACGGGCTCGTCCACCGCGTGCGGCTCGGTGGCAAAGGACGCATCGCGCGGCACCATCAGTTCGAAGTCGAACAACAGGCCGCCGTTGCGGTATTCGGGCAGCCCGGTCAGCGCATCCAGCCCGGTGACCGTCAGGCCCGCGTCCTCCAGCGGTTCCAGCAGCGAATAGGTCAGCCACTGCGTGAGCTTGTGGAACGGCACCAGCCCGCCGGGCGCGGCCGGATGGCGCCAGCAATCGCCCAGGGACACACCCTCGATCACGATGCGTCCCGGCCAGACCGGCCCCAGCCCCACCAGCAGCGTGCGCAGCAGAAAACTGGCATCGAGCCGTTCGTTGACCGCATGCGCCTTCAGGTAGTCGAACATGTTGCCCAGGCGCGCAGGCCGCCCGAACAGCGCCGGCGTAGCTTCCATCACCTCGCCCAGCCGGCGCAGCAGCCCGGCGCGGCCTTCCAGCCCCACCAGCGGGTTGTGCTGCGCCACCTGGAAGGCGTGGGCGATGCTGTCGGCGTCGATGCGCTGCAGCCGCTCGGCGTCCGCGCGCAGCGGGTCGCCGGGCGCCGCGGAGAAGCCGCCACGTGCGAACAGGACGAAGCTGGCCACGCCCAGCCCTTCGGAGCGGGTCAGCACAAGGTCGCTGGCCGGGTCGCGGTAGCGCCAGTCGGGGCCCGCGCCGGCGTCGAGCAGTACGCTCGGGATCACCAGGTCGATGCCGATGCGCGCGCGCGCTTCGCGGTGCTCGGGCCCGCTCAGGCCGGCACGCTCGCACAGCACCTGCCAGCGGTCCGCGCGCTGGTCGACGCCACCGCTCTCGAAGTGGCGCCAGCGGCTGTGGTAAGGCACCTGCAGGTCCGGATAGCGCTGCCGGATGGTGCTGGCCACGTAATCGGCGATCGCGTGGATGCGGTCGGGGTGCCACGTAAACAATTTGGACGCGCCGCTGGCCACGTGCTCGGTGACCGCCGCGCAATGCGTGCGCACGGCTTCGGCGCACAGCAGCGCCGAAGCGGGGTGCCCTTCCGGCACGGGGCTGAGCCAGCCCGCGCCCGGACGCATTTCCTCGCCTGCTCCCCGACGGTCCATGCCGCCACGATCCTCTTCGGGATACATTGTCATTCGTTCAACCCCCTGCCCTTTGCCAGGGCCAGTTCATCGGCATCCGGCGGCGTGTAACGCGTAAAGTAGCCGGCCGCCACCTTGGCGTCGATCTCGACACGGGCGTCCGCCGGGATCAGGGCTTCGGGGATCGCCACCTGCTCGACCACCTCGATCCCCTGCGCCACCAGCGCGCCATGCTTCATGTTGCTCATCGACGCCCAGCGGTCGATGCGGCGGATGCCCAGCCAGTGGAACACATCCGGCATCAGTTCCTGGAAACGCATGTCCTGCACGCCTGCCACGCATTCGGTGCGGGCAAAGTAAGTCTCGGCCCGGTCGCCGCCCGCCTGCCGCTTGCGGGCGTTGTAGACCAGGAACTTGGTCACCTCGCCCAGCGCGCGGCCCTCCTTGCGGTTGTAGACCACCAGCCCGACACCGCCCTGCTGCGCCATCTCGATGCACACCTCGATGCCATGTGCCAGGTACGGCCGGCAGGTACAGATGTCTGACCCGAACACGTCGGATCCGTTGCATTCATCGTGCACGCGGCAGGCCACTCTTGTCTCGGGCTTGCCGAGCTGACTGACGTCGCCGAAAAAGTACAGTGTCATGCCGCCGATGGGCGGCAGGAACACTTTGAGGTCGGGCCGCGTGACCAACTCCGGGAACATGCCGCCGGTCTGCTCGAACAGGCCGCGCCGCAACGCGCTTTCCTTGATGCCGAAGCGCGCCGCCAGCCCTGGCAGGTACCAGACCGGATCGACCGCTGCCTTGGTCACGCGCACGTCGCCGTTGGCATAGAGGATGCTGCCGTCCGGCGTCAGCCGGCCGGCAGCCATCGCCGATATCAGCTCAGGCATGTTGATATGCGCGCGCGTGACGGCGATGGTGGGGCGGATATCCACGCCCGCCGCGATGCGGTCGGCGAAGACGGACGAAACGAGGTGGCCCCAGGGATCGAGCGAAACGATCTTTTCCGGATCGGCCCATTGCGGGTGCGGGCCGATCGACTCGGCAGGCGCGGTATCCGTCAGGTCGGGACGATGGTCGCGCTGCAGTGAGCCGGAGGCCACCGCCAGCGCGCGGTAGATGGCATAGGCGCCGGCATGGGTGCCGATCACGTTGCGCTGCGCGGGATTCGTCAGGCTGGCGATCACTGGTCCGCGTTCGGCGGCGGTGGGCGCACCCCAGTGGATCGGCTCGGCCGGCTTGTCGCGGCGCGCGTGCGAAGTGAGGACGATATGGTCGGACATGACACCCTCGGTTCCCGATGGAATCCTGACCAAACGGTCAGGTTTACGATTCCATACTAGGCAACGTTCATGCCATCGCCCAATGCCGGTTTACGCGAGTTTTGCCGTGCTCTGTATGGCGCCGTACGCAAGCGGGGCGGCGCGCATGCACGGACGGCGTGCCGGGGACGTGACGCCAACGGTGCGCGCGCACCAGCAGGAGGCAATCTGCCCAGCGCGCAGGCTTGCAAGGCTTACATGGAAGGACGGCTCGCCGAGCCGCGCGCTTGCGACAGCCAGGCCCGCGCCGCGCGCAGCGCGGCCTGCGGGCTCGCGCTTTCCACGTAGCGGTGAAACAGCGCGCCGGCGACGTTGCTCAGCGCCCACGCCGCCGCCATGCCCAGCGCGTTCAGCACCGGCTGCCCCGGCGCAAGGTTCAACACCAGCGCATTGACCAGCAGGCACACCGGAAAGTGCACCAGGAAAACCGAATAGGAAATGCGGCCGAAGAAGCCGACCACATCGCCGCGCGGCCAGCGCTCCATCCAGCCGCCGCGGCGGGCGATCGCCAGCAGCAGCGCGGTGGCCAGCGCCACGGCGATACGCAAGCGGAAATCGACGATCAGCGCCGCCAGCGCCACCGCGCCGAGCACCAGCAGCGGCATGGCCGACCGGCCCGGGTTCGAGGCCCACCATGCCAGCGTGCCCATGCCATAGGCGCCGAAGAAGTACACCGCCCAGATATCCCAGGCGGCATCGCGGTTGAACCAGAACAGCGACGCGACCGCCAGCAGCGCAACCACGCCAATGCCGGCAGCGGCACCCGCCTGCGCCTGGCGCGGCGCAAAGGCGCGTGCGGCCCACAGCGACACCAGCAGCAGGCCAAACAGCTGGAGATCGATCGCGACGTACCAGACACCGGCCGACAACGCATCGACGTCGAGGACGTTATGCAGCAGCGTGAGGTGCGCCAGGAACTGCGTCAGGTGCGGAGGTGCCGGGATCGATTCATGGATCATCCACTGCCGCGCCAGCGCGGCGCCGGCAATGCTCAGCAACAGCGCGGCGGCGAAGGGCACCACCAGCTTCAGGTAACGGCGCCACAGCATCGCCAGCGGATGTTCGCGGATTTCCAGCCTGCCATGCGGTGCCAGGCTGCGCGCCGCCAGGAAGCCGCTGATCACCAGGAACACCTGGACCGCGATGCGGGCATAGTCGTACAGCCAGTCCACCAGCCCCGGGGCGAGGCGGTAGGCCGTATCGGACATCGGCCCGTAGAAAGCGAGGTGATGCAGCACGATCAGCTGGGAGCTGACCGCCTTGAGCGCGTCGATGCAAGGCAGGCGTGACGGACGGGGGCTCATTGCTTTTGGAATATGAAGCGCACGGAAGGCGCGATTCTACCCGTTTGCCCTGATTGAAATGTGGCGTTACATCCACAAATTGCGGATTGGTTACACACTGGCAGCGATTGTTGCTGATTGCTCGCCTTGGACTTCATGTCTCAGCAAAGAAGCATTTGCTTATGACGACTTTATCCTTCGCTCAGCCAAGACCCGGGTATACCCTAGCGTCTTTGCCGCACCGCCGGCCAGCTATCTGGTTTCCGAATGTCCGTCTCTGCCCTGTCTTCCCTGCTTGCCCGCTTGTCCGACGCGCGTCGCCCCCTGGCGGCGCTCGCCTTCTGCGTCATGGCCTCCGCACTGACACCGGCTGTAGCCAATGCCCAGCCGCAAACTCCACTGCTCGACAAGATCCGCGATTCCGGCACCATCGTGCTGGGCTACCGCGAATCGGCGCTGCCCTTTTCTTTTGCCGACGACAAGGGCCAACCGGCCGGCTATGCGGTCGACCTGTGCCTGCGCGCCGCAGAAGCGGCGCGCCAGAAGCTGGGCTTGAAAGACCTGAAAGTGCGCTGGATGCCACTGACGCCGCAGAACCGTATTCCGGCGGTGGTCAACGGCCTGGTCGACCTCGATTGCGCCCCCAACACCAACTCGCTTGAGCGCCAGAAGCAGGTGGCCTTCAGCGTCTCGCACTATGTCTCGACCGTGCGCATGCTGGTCCGCGCCGACTCTGGCATCCGCTCGCTCGGCGATCTGCGCGGCAAGACCGTGGTCACCAGCGCGGGCTCGACCGGCGACCGCCACGTACGCCGCCTGAAGGACCAGTACGGCTACCACGACGTCTACGCCAAGGACCATGGCGAGTCGTTCCTCCTGCTCGAAACCGGCCGAGCCCAGGCTTTCGTGATGGATGACGTGCTGCTGGCCGGGCTGCGCGCGCGCGCCAAGGATCCGTCGCAGTACGTGATCGTGGGCCCGTCGATGTCGATCGAGCAGAACGCGCTGATGTTGTCCAAGGCCGACCCGGAATGGAAACGCCTGGTCGACCAGACCCTGGCCACGGCCTTCACCGGCCCGGATGTGATCGCGCTGCAAAAGCGCTGGTTCCAGCAGCCGATCGGCAGCCGCGGCATCAACCTGGCGCTGGCGCCGTCGGGCGAGGTGCGCGCGGCGTGGAAGCACCCCTCGGACGCCGTTACCGAGTAATCCCGGTCAGGGAGGCCCGACCGCAACCGGTCTGGGTCCGCAATTCAGGGTTTCCATGAGAGTGCCGCGCCGGGCAAGCCCCAAGTTGACAGTGACAAACGATGTTGGCGACACTGGCCCGAGCCATCCCTGCGTGGGATAGGCCACATACACGACCGCCCGACGGCGGCATTTCTCAGGAGAAACCATGAACAAGTTTGTCGCGACCGCGATCGCACTCTGCCTCGGCGCCGCCTCGCTGGCCGCCCACGCGCAGGGCACCGGCAAGAAGCAGTTCGATCCGTATTCCCAGGGTGCCAAGTCGGGCGAGAAGTTCGACCCGTACTCGCAGGGTGCCAAGGCCGGCGACAAGTTCGACCCGTACAGCCAGGGCGCCAACAAGAGCACGCGCAGCGACCTGAATCCCGCCGCACCGGCCTCAGAGCAGAAACCGGCCAAGAAGTCGACCAAGCAGAAGGCCAAGAAGAAAGCCGCTCCCGCGCAGGCCGCCAGCTGAACGGCAATGGCTCCAGCAAAAAACCCGCCGAGGCGGGTTTTTTGCGGCTGCGCAGGCCAAGGACTGCTTATGGCGCCTGCGTGTCGCGCTCCAGCGCGGTGACGTCGATGCGCTGCACATTGCCATCCTGCCGCACCTCGGTGCGCAGCACGAAGGCATCTGACGGACAGTACCAGTCGGTCACGTGCATCACCGAGGGCTCGACCTGCACGACTTCCTCGCCCACCAGCACCGGCCCCAGCGAAGTGCGCTTCTCATAGGTGATCGGCAGGCACTCCTTGCGCCCCATCACGGTCTCGATCGCCTGGCGCCGGCCGACCTGGCGCGAGCCGATATGGATCGATGCATGCAGCGCCCGCATGGTGCTGACCACTTCGTCGGAGCCCAGGGGATAGACCTTGAGCGACACGCTGGACTGAAATGTCTCGCCGTCGAGCGTGCTGCCTTCGCGCAGGTCCATGCCGGCGTAGTTGAAAACGCCCTTGCCCCGGAACGAGGCTTCGCCGTACAGGCGCGCATAGCGCGCGCGGGCATTGATGATCGCACGCTGGCTTTCGATGCTGGTCTGGTCATTGGGCGTGCGCCGGTCGATCACGACCTCATGCACCTGTTCCATGATCACCGGCGGCCCCATCAGGGCCGACATCGCCGACTTGGAGCTGACCGTCAGCTGCGCGCGGCAGCCGGATGCGCTGCGCCCGACGTCGCGCAGCGTCATGCGGATCGACATCGGCATGGCGCCATCGCCCTCCATCTGCACATGCGAGCCGGAGCGGAACCACGGCGCGTTGCAAAGTACGGCCGCCGCCGACGCAGCCACCTGCGTGGCGGCCACTTGCGCGGCGGCACTGACCGCGGTCGCCGCAGCACCGGCGGTCGCGGCGGGCTGCGCCGCCGCCGGCAGAGCCAGCAGCATGCCTGCCACCGCGGCCAGGCTTGCAATCCGGTAATGCTGCGCCTTTGTCTTCACATCAATCCCTGTCTAGAATGTCCTGGCGCCCCCGATATCGCGCCCGGCCTGCCAGGCGTCCGCCTGGCCATCAGATTATTCGTGTTTTTCGTGCAAGTGGCTATCTCGCTGACCCGTATCGCTGACCCATAGCGGCGGCGAGAGCCACCAATCTGCGACCGCCGGGCTGTTCTCGTGTACCGGCCCGCGCGCGGGCCCATAAGGAGGTTCCATGCTTCAGTACTACGCGAAACTGTGGTGGGTGGTCGCCCTGCGCGGCCTCTTTGCGCTGGTGTTCGGCATTTGCGCGTTCTTCGCGCCGATCGCCACGCTGGCCGCGCTGGTGATCGTGTTCGGCGCGTTTGCCGCAGCCGACGGGCTGATGGCGCTGGTCATGGCCATCTCCGGCAAGGACCGCGAGACCAGTGACCGCTGGATCCTTGCGCTGCAGGGCCTGCTCGGTCTCGGCGTGGGCGCGCTGACGTGGTTCAGCCCGGCCATCACCGCGCTGTCGCTGCTGGTCTATATCGCGGTATGGTCCCTGGCCACCGGCGTGCTGCAGATCGTTGCCGCGATCCGGCTGCGCAAGGAGATTCCCAACGAGTGGTGGCTGATCCTGGCCGGCCTGGTCAGCATCGCCTTTGCCTTCCTGGTGCTGTGGCAGCCGCTGGCGGGAGCGCTCGCGGTGCTGTGGATGATCGGGGCATGGGCCATCGTGTGCGGCATCCTGCTGATCGGCGTCGCGTTCCGCCTGCGCCGCGCGCGCCCCGCCGCAGCAGCCATCCAGGCGACCTGAACGCCATCCGGCGGGCCCGCCAGCCGCGCCGGAGCACGCCCGTCGTCCAGATCCCGGCGACTCGAGGGACGCCCCCGCCGCCGTGCTACCATTGCCCGCCGCGCGTGTCGCCGCCGCGGCTGTGGCGTCCCGGGCGCTCGGCAACGAGCCATCGGCGCGGCCATCCTGCAAGGCTCCGGTCTGCTTTGACCAAGCTACCGGTTAGGTGTCCACCGGTTGGCTGTCCACCAAAGGCCGGCCTGATGCGTTGTGATGGCTTCCCGTCATCGCGCCTCCACGCAAGACCATCCCAATCCGTCGTTTTCCAGGAGTTCCATGCGTAGTTCATCGACCTCGCGGTATGCCGGGCTGTCCGTTGGTGCCACCACCACCAGCGCTGTCGTGCTGGTCAGCCTCGCCGTCCTGCTGGTCTGGTTCGGCACACTCGACATGCGCCACCTGCTGCGCTCCGACGAGGGCCGCTACGCTGAAATCGCACGCGAGATGTTCGTCACCGGCGACTGGGTGACGATCCGCTACCACGAACTCAAGTACTTCGAGAAACCGCCCTTCCACCTGTGGGTAACCACGCTGGCCTATACGCTGTTCGGTGTCGGCGACTGGCAGGCGCGCCTGTGCGTAGCGTTGTCCGGCCTGCTTGGCCTGGGCGTGACCATGCTGGCCGCGGCGCGGTGGTATGGGCAGCGCGTGGCGCTGCTGGCCGGGCTGGCTCTGGTGGCGGCGCCGATGTGGAATGTTGCGGGGCACTTCAATTCACTGGACATGACCCTGGCCGGCGCGATGGCGTGCGTGCTGGCCTGCATGCTGCTCGCGCAGCATCCGGACGCCACGCCCACGGCGCGGCGCAACTGGATGCTGGCGTGCTGGGGCGCCATGGGCGTGGCGGTGCTGGTCAAGGGACTGGTGGGGCTGGCGCTGCCGGGGCTGGTGCTGGTGGTCTATACCTTCGCCACGCGCGATTTTGGCCTGTGGCGCAGGCTTCATCTGCTGGCCGGCACGGCGGTGCTGCTCGCGGTCACTGTGCCGTGGTTCTGGCTGGTGTCGGCGCGCAACCCCGAATTCCCGCATTTCTTCTTTATCCACGAGCACTGGCAGCGCTACACCTCGCACGTCCACCAGCGCGAAGGCGCAATCTCGTTCTTCGTGCCGCTGCTGCTGGCCGGATTCCTGCCCTGGCTGGGGCTGGCGCCGCAGATGTGGCGGGCTGTGCGCGAGCGTGCCGGCGTCGCGCGCGGCACTTCGCCGCGGCCTTTCCAGCCCGCGCTGCTGGCGGCGCTGTGGGCCGTGGCAATCTTCGTGTTCTTCAGCCTGTCTGGTTCCAAGCTGCCGGGCTATATCGTGCCGATCTTCCCGGCGCTGGCGCTGCTGGCGGGCGTGGCGCTGGACACGATCACGGAACGCGCGTGGCGCTGGCAGGTCAATGCCATGATTGCGCTGGGCGCGGTCGGGCTGCTGGCGTGCCCTTTCGTCGCCATGCTGGACAAGCCAAGCACGCCTAATGCCGTGTACCGCGAATTCACAATCTGGCTCGCCATTGCGTTTGCCATCATGCTGGCCGGGGCCTTGACTGCCCGGCGGCTGCTGCGTACCCGCGGCGTGTTTCCCAGCATCGTGGTATACGCGCTGGCGATGTTCGCCTGCTGCACGGTGGCGCTGCGTGGCCACGAGGTGATGGGACGGCGTAGTTCCGGCGCGGACCTGGTGCCGGCGATCAATGCCGTACTGACGCCGCAGATGCCGCTGTACAGCGTCGGCATGCTGGACCATACGCTGCCGTTCTACCTGCGCCGCACCGCCATCATGGTCGCGCATCAGGACGAACTGCAATTCGGCATCGGGCAGGAACCGCAGAAGTGGATTCCCACCATCGACGGTTTTATCTCGCGCTGGCAGGACGGCCAGCGCGCCGTGGCGATCATGATGCCCGATACCTACAAGATGCTGGCAGCACGTGGCGTGCCGATGCATCGGATCGCAGGCGACCGCCGACGCGTGGCAGTCGCCAACTTTGCACTGCCGGGCGAAGGCCCGCACGCGCCATCCCAAGGACAGTAACCCTGCACGACCTGGCGCCATGACGCTTTCGACTTTCCTGTTTATCGTTACCGGCGTGCTGCTCAATGCAGCCGCCCAACTGCTGCTCAAGGCCGGCGTCAATGCCATCGGCGCGATCACGCTGGATCGCGGCACGCTGCTCGTCACTGCAATGCGCGTGCTGACGCAATGGCCGGTGCTGGCCGGCCTGACACTGTACGTGGTCAGCGTCGCCGTGTGGATCGTGGGGCTGTCGCGCGTGGACGTGTCGGTCGCCTACCCGATGCTGTCGCTCGGCTACGTGGTCAACGCGCTCGCCGCCTGGTGGCTGTTTGGCGAGATGATCGGCCCCTTGCGCGTGGCCGGCATCCTGCTGATACTGGCTGGCGTCTTCCTGATCGCCCGCTCCTGACCTGGCCGCCCTGGCTTGCCTGCCCTGCCTCACCGACCGGGACCGATTCTTCGCGGATTTTTCACCGATTTTTCGCCGATTTTTCGTTCTCTAAGCCCATGACTGCTTCAGTTCCCGACTTCCTGCCCTTTGTCCGGCCTGAAATCGATGCCGCCGCCATTGCCGACGTCGGCAAGGTGCTGGCGTCCGGCTGGATCACTTCCGGGCCGAAAATGCAGGCCTTCGAGGCCGCGCTGTCGGACCTGTTCGGCGGACGCCCGGTGCGCACCTTCGCCAACGGCTCGGCGACGATGGAAATCGCGCTGCGCATTGCGGATATCGGCCCCGGCGATGAAGTCATCACCACGCCGATCACCTGGGTCGCCACCGCCAACGTGGTGATCGCGGTCGGCGCACGCCCGGTGTTCGTCGACATCGACCCGCGCACGCGCAACCTGGACCTGGACGCGGTCGAGGCCGCGATCACGCCGCGCACGCGCGCGATCATGCCGGTGTACCTGTCGGGCCTGCCGGTCGACATGGACCGCCTCTACGCCATTGCTTCGAAACATGACCTGCGCGTGATCGAAGACGCCGCGCAGGCGATCGACTCGCGCTGGCAGGGCCGGCGCATCGGCGCCTTCGGCGACCTGGTCAGCTTCAGCTTCCAGGCCAACAAGAACATCACCACCATCGAGGGCGGCTGCCTGGTGATGAACACGCCGGAAGAAGCGGTGCGCGCCGAACGCCTGCGGTTGCAGGGCGTGATCCGCACCGGCATGGACGGCATGGACGTGGAAGAGCCCGGCGGCAAGTTCAACCTGACCGACGTCAATGCCGCCGTGGGCCTGGCCCAGCTCAGCAAGCTCGACGCCATCACCGCACGCCGCGCCGAACTGGCGGAGGCGTACTTCCGCTGCGCCGCGGACCACGGCCTCGCCGGATTGGGCATCGAGTTGCCGCTGCCGCTCGATACGCAGGCCTCCACCAACTGGCACATGTTCCAGGTGGTGCTGCCGACCGGGCGCCTGCAGGGCGGTCCGGCGCAGGCGCGCCAGCAGGTCATGGAAGCCCTGCGCGAGCGCGGCATCGGCACCGGCGTGCACTATCCGCCTATCCATCTTTTTACCTACTACCGCTCGCTCGGCTGGCGCGAAGGCATGCTGCCGCATGCCGAACGCATCGGCCGCGGCATCGTCACGCTGCCGCTGTTCCCGGCGATGCAAGCCGCCGACGTCGAGCGGGTCTGTGCAACCCTCAGCGAAACATGCAAACGTCTCTCCAAATGAGCCCGGTCGAAGTTTCGGTCGTCATTCCGGTCTACAACGAAGAAGACGGGCTGCAAGCCCTGTTCGACCGCCTTTACCCGGCGCTGGATGGCCTGGGCGAGTCCTACGAGATCATCTTCATCAACGACGGCAGCACCGACCGCTCGGCGGCGCTGCTGGCCGCGCAGTTCCACAAGCGCCCGGAGGTCACCAGGGTGGTGCTGTTCAACGGCAACTTCGGCCAGCATATGGCGATCCTGGCGGGCTTCGAGCACACCCGCGGCAAGATCGTGATCACCCTCGACGCCGACCTGCAGAACCCGCCGGAAGAAATCCCGCGCCTGGTCGAAGCGATGCGCGCCGGCCATGACTACGTCGGCACCATCCGCCGCCAGCGCAACGACACGGCGTTCCGCCGCTACGCGTCGCGCGCGATGAACCGGCTGCGCGAGCGCATCACCAAGATCCGCATGACGGACCAGGGCTGCATGCTGCGCGCCTATGACCGCAACGTGATCGACACTATCAACGCCTGCCGCGAGGTCAACACCTTTATCCCCGCGCTGGCCTACACCTTTGCGTCGAACCCGGTCGAGATCGAGGTCGGCCACGAGCAGCGCCATGCGGGGGAATCGAAGTATTCGCTGTACCAGCTGATCCGCCTGAATTTCGACCTGGTGACCGGTTTCTCGATCGTGCCGCTGCAGTGGTTCTCGGCGATCGGCACGATCCTGTCGCTGTTCTCCGGCGTGCTGTTCGTGATGCTGCTGGTGCGGCGCTTCGTGCTGGGCTCGGAAGTGCAAGGTTTGTTCACGCTGTTCGCCATGAACTTCTTCCTGATCGGCATCCTGCTGTTCGGCGTGGGCCTGCTGGGCGAATACGTCGGCCGCATCTACCAGGAAGTGCGCGACCGCCCGCGCTATCGCATCCAGGCGGTACTGGAGACTGACCCGACGCACGCCGCACTGGCCCGCAAGGGCGTGGAGCCATGATGCGCGCCGTCGTTTTCGGCTACCACAATGTCGGCGACCGCTGCCTGCGCGTGCTGCATGCGCGCGGCGTGGAGGTGGCGCTGGTCATCACGCACCGCGACCGTCCCGACGAGAACATCTGGTTCCGCCGTGTGGCGGACACCGCCGCGGAGCTGGGCCTTCCCTTTATCTACGGCGAGGACCCTGCCGATCCCGCGATCGCGCAGGCCGTGCGCGATGCGCGTCCGGACGTGATCTTTTCCTTCTACTACCGCGCGATGATTCCGGCGGCAGTGCTGGCGCTGGCCCCTGGCGGGGCCTTCAACATGCACGGCTCGCTGCTGCCGAAGTACCGCGGCCGCGTGCCGGTGAACTGGGCGGTGCTGCACGGCGAGACCGAAACCGGCGCCACGCTGCATGCGATGGAGGCCAGGCCCGACGCCGGCTATATCGTCGACCAGACCGCCGTGCCGATCCTGCCGGACGACACCGCCGGCGAAGTCTTTGAAAAGGTCACCGTGGCCGCCGAACAGACCTTGTGGCGCGTGTTGCCGGCGATGATCGCCGGGCAGACGCCGCAGCGGCCCAACCGGCTTGCGGAAGGCAGCTATTTCTCCGGGCGCAAGCCGGAAGATGGCCGCATCGACTGGAGCCAGCCGGCTGCCAGCGTCTACAACCTGATCCGCGCGGTCGCGCCGCCCTACCCCGGCGCGTTCACCGAGGTGGCCGGACAGCGCTTTATCGTGGCGCGTGCGCGCCGCCTCGAGGCCGGAAGCGCCGCCGGCGGGTTGCCGCCCGGCCTGCACGTGCATGATGGCAGGCTTCTTGGCCTGTGCGGAGATGGGGGCGTGGTGCTCGTGACCGAATTGCTGGCGCATGACGGGGCGCCGGTCACGCCCGATGCCTTTTCCCAGATTCTCAGAAAACATTGCCACGAGGAAAACCGATGAAAAAGGTCCTGATTCTCGGCGTCAACGGTTTCATCGGCCATCACCTGACGCGCCGCGTCCTGGAAACCACGCCGTGGGAGGTCTACGGCATGGACATGAACACGGACCGCCTGGGCGACCTCGTCGACCACCCGCGCATGCACTTCTTCGAAGGTGACATCACCATCAACAAGGAGTGGATCGAGTACAACATCCGCAAGTGCGACGTGGTGCTGCCGCTGGTCGCCATCGCCACGC
>NZ_JBIVHB010000015.1:0-146253 GCF_044748965.1 Cupriavidus sp. NPDC089707 | reverse complement strand
TTTCGTCAACCGCTGCAGCAATCTTTTTTTGCTGCAGTCAGCGCCGCGAACCTCGCTGCGCCAACCTTCCGGTCGACCCCGCAACCCTTGCTGCGCCTGCCTTGCAGCGCCGCGTTGTGTGTTGCGAGGGGGCGAATATTAGGCCGGTTTCGCGGACCTTGCAACATCTTTGTCACAGCGCTCAGCTAGGGGTTCGCGTGATTATGTCGTAACCCCTTGAGCGATAAAGGAAAACCTCAAAATGGCCAGCGCGGCGGCCCTTGAATACCCCCGCGCTGCCGTCGGGTATTCCCCTATCAAGCTTTCAGCGATGCTGGAAATTAGGGGCGCGCTTCTCTACGAAAGCGGCCATGCCTTCCTTTTGGTCTTCACTGGCGAAGGTGGAATGGAACAGCCTGCGCTCGAAGTGCACGCCTTCGGCCAGCGTGGTCTCGTAGGCGGCATTGACCGACTCCTTGATCATCATGACCACCGGCAACGAGAACCCTGCGATGGTTTCGGCGGCTGCGAGCACTTCCTCCAGCAGTCTGTCGGCCGGCACAACGCGCGACACCAGGCCCGAACGCTCGGCTTCGGCAGCATCCATCATGCGCGAGGTCAGGCACAGGTCCATGGCCTTGGCCTTGGACACCGCGCGCGGCAGGCGTTGGGTGCCGCCGGCGCCGGGCATGGTGCCGAGCTTCACTTCTGGCTGGCCGAACTTGGCCGAGTCAGCTGCGATGATGATGTCGCACATCATCGCCAGCTCGCAGCCGCCGCCCAGCGCGTAGCCAGCCACGCCAGCAATCACCGGCTTGCGGATCTTGCGGATGGTTTCCCAGTTGCGGGTGATGTAGTCGCCCTTGTAGACATCCATGAAGGAGTACTTGGCCATCATGCCGATATCGGCGCCGGCCGCGAAGGCGCGCTCGCTGCCGGTAATGACAATGGCGCCGATGCCCTCATCCTGATCGAATGCCGTCAGCGCGGCGCCCAGTTCATCCATCAGCGCGTCGTTGAGCGCGTTCAGCGCCTTGGGGCGATTCAGCGTAACCAGACCAACGCGGCCGCGCGTCTCGACCAGGATGTTTTCGTACGGCATGTCTTCTCCAATGTATTGGCAATCAAATGGCAGCGTCGCCACCGGCTGCGGGCTATTCTGCCACCTGTCGTGGCTTGGCGGCGCTAGTCCCGGTTAGAGCATGTGCGCCAGGAATTCCCGGGTGCGCGCATGGGCCGGCGCGCCGAACACCTCGGCGGGCGCGCCTTCCTCGAGAATCCTGCCCTCGTCCATGAACACGACGTGGTTGGCCACTTCGCGCGCAAACCCCATCTCATGCGTGACGACGAGCATGGTCATATGTTCGTCCGCCAGTTGCCGCATGGTGCGCAGCACTTCTCCGGTCAGTTCCGGATCAAGGGCCGAGGTCGGCTCGTCGAACAGCATGATGTCGGGCTCCATCGCCAGCGCGCGCGCAATCGCCACGCGCTGCTTCTGGCCCCCGGACAAACGCGCCGGATAGTTGTCCCGCTTGGCCAGCAGGCCGACCTTGCGCAACAGTTCTTCGGCCTTGGGCACCGCCGCGTCGCGCGACAGCCGCTTGACGGTCATGGGTGCCTCGATGATGTTCTGCAGCACCGTCATGTGCGGGAACAGGTTGAACGACTGGAACACCATGCCCATCTTGCGGCAGATGCGGCGGACTTCCGCCTCCGGCACATATCTGGAGGCCCCATCGGGGCCAGCCGCCGCCAGCGACTCGCCTTCGATGTCGATGGTTCCGCGGTCGATCACCTCGAGATGGTTCAGGCAGCGCAGCAAGGTGCTCTTGCCCGAGCCCGAAGGCCCGATCACCGCGGTGACATCGCCCTTGCGCAGCGTCAGCGAGACGCCGCGCAGAACCTGCAGCGATCCGAACGACTTGAAGATGTCCCGCGCCGCGATCATGATGCCGGGCGCGTGGTCAGAGGTGGCGCCGTTCGGGCTAGTCATCATGTTTGGCATAGCGTTTTTCGAGATTCTGGAAGAACCAGGTCAGAATCAGCGTCATCACCAAGTAAAACAGCGCGGCGACCAGGAAAGGCGTGGTCGTGAAATCACGCTGCACGATGCCGCGCGCGGTGCGCAGGATATCGTTGAGGGCCAGCACGTAGATCAGCGACGTGTCCTTGATCAGCGTAATGGTTTCGTTGCTGACCGGGGGCAGGACGCGGCTAACCATCTGCGGCAGCACGACTCGCCGCATGGTCTGGAAGTACGTCATGCCCAGCGCCTTGCTGGCTTCATACTGGCCGCGGTCGACGGACTTGATCCCGGCGCGGAAGATTTCCGCGAAGTACGCGGCATAGTTGAGCGCGAATGCCACCACGGCGGCGGGAAAATCGGGCAGCCTCACGCCGATGACCGGCACGAATGGCAGCGCGAAATAGATAAACAGCATCTGCAGCATCAGCGGCGTACCGCGCATCAGCCAGATATAGCCATTGACCGCCCCGCTAAGCAGCGGCCATGACGAGATGCGCGCTAGCGCCAGCGCAAGCCCCAGCGGCACCGACAGGGCGAGCGTGATGACGAACAGGGTAAGCGTGACTTTCGCACCCTGCGCCAATGGCCCCAGTAGAGATAAGACGTAATCCATGTTCGCGCGAACAGAAGGAGGAAGGATTTCAGGCAGCGGGCGGGAGTGCGCCGGCGCCTGAGTCCGGAAGGGGCGCAGCGCCCTGCCTGAACCGCGCAGGGCACCACGAAAGCGCCTGGATTACTTGGTGATATCGGCGCCGAACCACTGGGTGGCGATCCGGGCGGCAGTGCCGTCCTGCTTCATCGATGCCAGGGTCTTGTCCAGGTTGCCGAGCAGCTCGGCATCGTCCTTGCGAACGCCGACGCCGTAATCCTCGGTACCGAAGTTTTCTTCCAGCACCCGGTATTCGCCGGCTCGCTTGCTGATCAGGTAGCGGCCCACCACTTCATCGACCACGATCGCGTCGAGGCGGCCGGCGGACAGGTCCATCAGCGCCGTCACGTTATCGCCGAAGGTCTTGAGTTCCTTCAGGCTGGCGGCGATCTGGCTTTCCTTCTTGATCGCATCCACCGCGCTGCTGCCGTCCTGCGCGCCGACGATGCGGCCGGCCAGGTCCGCCTTGGCCTTCACCGGCGAATTGGTGCCGACAATGACGATCTGGTGATTGGTCATATAGGGCGCGGTGAAGCTGATGTTCTTCTTGCGCTCGTCCGTGATGGTCAGGCCGTTCCACAGCACGTCCACGCGCTTGCCGTTCAGCTCGGCTTCCTTGGCGCTCCAGTCGATCGGCTTGAATTCGACCGTCATGCCGAGACGGCGACTGGCCTCTTTCGCCATATCGATATCGAAGCCGACGAGTTCGTTATTGGTATCGCGGAAGCCCATGGGCGGGAAATTGTCGTCCAGGCCCACGATGATCTTGGTGGCGGCGGCGCTGTCCGTGCTGGCGGCGGCCGGCGCGGATTCGTTCTTGCCGCACGCGGCGAACAGCGCCACGGACGAAACCAAAAGGAATGCTGCGAACTTCTTCATAGGGAGATCCAGTGCGGAAAGGGCAAAAAGGCGGAATCAGTGAAACAGTCTTGCGCGCCGGCGCGCACATGGGCACCAGCGATGCTGCAATTGTTGTTGGCAGCGCGATTATAGAGCGACACGGGGCGCGGGCATTGCGGTCGCCACTCCGATTGCGGAACGCAATCGCGGGTTAGTACTAATAAGGCACCCCGGTCCGCCGCCCTTACGCTGCGTGGACAGCTCACGCAGCCGGTAATTAGTGCTACCATTTACCGACCGACTGGTCGGTTTATTTTAGTGGCACGAGCCCCGCGCCGACCGCAAAGAACACCAGGCAGGAGACAAACATGCCCCCGATGTCCACGCCCGCTGGCCAGCCGATCAGTATCGATGCCGGCCCCATCCTGCTCCAATGGCAGGGGGCCGTCGCGGTCATCACGCTGAACCGCCCCGACAAGCTCAACAGCTTTACCCGCGAGATGCACAAGGCACTGCAGCAGGCACTCGACCACGTCGAGGCTGGCGGCGCGCGGGCGCTGCTGCTGACCGGCGCCGGCCGCGGCTTCTGCGCCGGGCAGGACCTGGCCGACCTGGATTTCACGCCCGGCCAGATGACTGACCTGGGCGAACTGATCGACACCTGGTTCAACCCGCTGATCCGCCGGCTGCAGGCGCTGCCGCTGCCGGTGGTGGCGGCGGTCAACGGCACCGCCGCCGGTGCCGGCGCCAACCTGGCGCTGGCCTGCGACATGGTGCTGGCGGCCCGTTCGGCCAACTTTATCCAGGCCTTCGTCAAGATCGGGCTGGTGCCGGATTCCGGCGGCACCTGGCTGCTGCCCAAGCGCATCGGCATGGCGCGCGCGCTGGGGCTGGCGATGACCGGCGAGCGCCTTTCCGCCGAGGAGGCCGAGAAGTGGGGCCTGATCTGGGAAGCCATGGACGACCCGCTGCTGCCCGAGCAGGCGCTGGCGCTGGCCACGCACCTGGCCGGGCAGCCCACCCGGGCGCTGGCCGCGATCAAGCGCGCTATGTACGCCAGCGGCACTGCCAGCCTCGATGCCCAGCTCGACCTGGAACGCGACCTGCAGCGTGACCTCGGCCAGTCCGCGGACTATGCGGAGGGCGTCAACGCCTTCCTGGAAAAGCGCGCCGCCCGCTTCACCGGCAAGTAGCGTCCCAGCCGCCCGCACGGCGCCACCCCGCCCCAAGGAGACAACGTTGCACAAGGACCCCCAGGCCCTCGCCGAAGCGGCCGCTGCCGCCATGTATGAAGCCGATACCTGCAGCCGCTGGCTCGGGATCACCGTCGAATCGGTCCGCCCCGGCTATGCCCGGCTGACCATGCCGGTACGCAACGAATTTTTAAACGGCCATGGCATCTGCCACGGCGGCCTGATGTTCACGCTGGCCGATTCGACCTTCGCGTTCGCCTGCAACAGCCATAACATCAATACCGTGGCGGCCGGCTGCAGCATCGAATTCCTCAAACCCGTGCACGGCGGCGACGTGCTGACAGCCGAAGGCATCGAGCAGACCCTGTCGGGACGCCACGGCATCTACGACATCCGCGTGACCAATGCCGCCGGCGAGGTGGTGGCGATGTTCCGTGGCAAGTCGGCGCATATCAAGGGACATGTCGTGCCGCCGGATGCCGTAGCCTGAACGCCGCCGCCCCCAAGATAAACGCCCCCGCGCAGGAGACGACATGAGCACGCGCCTGACCGATCTGCCCCTGGATCCGATCGAGACCGCCAGCCGCGCCGAGCTGCAGGCACTGCAACTGGAACGCCTGAAGTGGTCGCTCCACCATGCCTACGCCAACTCGCCGGTCTACCGCCGCAAGTTCGACGAGGCCGGCGCCCATCCCGACCAACTGCAATCGCTGGCCGACCTGGCGCGCTTTCCGTTCACCAGCAAGCAGGACCTGCGCGACAACTACCCGTTCGGGATGTTCGCCGTGCCGCAGGACCGGGTGGCGCGGGTGCATGCCTCGTCCGGCACCACCGGCAAGCCCACGGTGGTCGGCTACACGCTCCGGGATATTGATAACTGGGCGACGGTGATGGCGCGCTCGATCCGCGCCTCGGGCGCGCGGCGCGGCGACAAGGTACATATCAGTTATGGCTACGGCCTGTTCACCGGCGGGCTGGGCGCGCACTATGGCGTCGAGAAAGCTGGCCTGACGGCGATCCCGTTCGGTGGGGGCCAGACCGAGCGCCAGGTCCAGTTGATCATGGACTTCAAGCCCGAGATCATCATGGTCACGCCCAGCTACATGCTGGCGATCGCCGATGAATTCGAGCGCCAGGGCATCGACCCGGCCAGCAGTTCGCTGCAGGTCGGCATCTTCGGCGCCGAGCCGTGGACACCGGAAATGCGGCTGGCGATCGAGAAGCGCATGGGCCTATCGGCAGTCGATATCTATGGCCTGTCCGAAGTGATGGGCCCGGGTGTGGCCAACGAATGCGCCGAGACCAAGGATGGACCGACCATCTGGGAAGACCACTTCTACCCGGAAATCATCGACCCGAATACCGGCGCGGTGCTGCCCGACGGCGAATTCGGCGAGCTGGTCTTTACCTCGCTGACCAAGGAGGCGATGCCGGTGGTGCGCTACCGGACCCGTGACCTGACCCGCTTGCTGCCGGGCACGGCACGGCCGGCCTTCCGCCGCATGGAGAAGGTCACCGGCCGGACCGACGACATGATGATCGTGCGTGGCGTCAACGTGTTCCCGTCGCAGATCGAGGAACTGATCCTGAAGCAGGCCGAGCTGGCGCCGCATTACCAGTGCGTGCTCGGCAAGGATGGCCATATGGATACGCTGACGGTGCGCGTGGAATCCGCCCATGGCAGTGAGCCGGCGCGCGCGCAGGCCGCGCGCGAGCGGCTGGCGCATGAGATCAAGTCGTATATCGGGGTAACCGCCACCATCGAGGTGCTGCCGGAGGGCGGCATCGAACGCTCGGTGGGGAAGGCGAAGCGGATCGTGGATCAGCGGGGGCGCTGAAATCCACCGGTTTGCTCCCCTCGCCCGCTTGCGCGAGAGGGGTTGGGGTGAGGGCTGGCGCATGGCAAGCATGATGGCGCGCCACTTCGTGGAGACTCCTGCCCTCTCCCCCGCCCCTCTCCCATAAATGGGAGAGAGGAGACAACATTCGCAGTCTTAGCTCTGTCGACACTCAGCTACGCGGCATCAGCACCCACATCCTGCCGCCCTGCTTCATCCGTCCCGCCGTCTCGCCGGCGGCATCGCCAGCACCCCAGAAGAAGTCCGCGCGCACGCCGCCCTTGATGGCGCTGCCCGTATCCTGCGCGAACATCAGCCGCTGGATCGGCTCGGTCGACAGCGGGCGCGTGGTCGACAGGAACACCGGCACGCCCAGCGGGATGGTGGCGGGATCGACCGCGATCGAGCGCTCGGCGGTCAGCGGCACGCCGAGCGCGCCCACCGGGCCGTCATTGTTCGGCGGCAGCTCGCGGAAGAATACAAAGCGCGGGTTGACGTTGAGCATCTCGTCGACGCGTCCCGGGTTGGCCCGTGCCCACGCCTTGATGCCCTGCATGGTGGCCTGCGCCGGCGTGATCTCGCCGCGGTCCAGCAGCCATTTACCGAACGAGCGGAACGGCTGGTCGTTGGTGCCGCCGAAACCAACCCGCATCAGGCTCCCGTCAGGCAGCCGGACCCGGCCCGAGCCCTGGATCTGCAGGAAGGCGGCCTCGACCGCGTCATCCACCCACACCAGTTCATTGCCGCGCATGGCCGGGTTCTGCAGCAGCTCGGCGCGGCCCGGCATCGGACGATTGCCGAACTGCGCCGGCTTGCGGTACAGCGGCACCTGGAAGCGCCCCTGGCGCGTGCGCGAGCCATGCAGGATGGGCTCGTAGTAGCCGGTGATCAGGCCGCTGTCGGTGCCGTCGCCGTTGACCACCCGGAACGGCTGGAAGTTGGTCTCGAAGTAGGTGCGCATGGCATTGAGGTCACCGGCGTCGACCATCATGCCGGCGGCGCATGCGCGGCCCCACTCGGCGCGCTTCTTCAGCGCCTGGCAGCTGGCCTGCAGCGCGGGCCAGGCCGCGCGCACGTCGTCCTGAGTCCAGCCGCCGATATCTTTCCAGCTGGCGGCCTGCAGCTGGCCCTTATGGGTCGACGAAGTGGGCGGCGTGGTGCCGGATGGGCCGGTCTCGATGCGCGGCGGCGGGCCGCTCATGCAGCCGGCCAGCAGCACGCCGGCGCCGGCGAGCGCCAGCCAGGCACGGGCACGGGCGCCGACGCGCGAAGTGAAACCTGGGAGAGAAATCGAAAGGGAATCCGCGTTTGCCATCTTGCTTTTTGTTCAGTGTCCCGCGACCGGTGCCGGCCCGGCAGGATCGCACCGGGCAGTTGCCCTACAATCCCACCGTCATCTGTCATTGCCACTGCCGCATCCGCCATGAGCAAGTTCTTCGAAGCCCATCCCATGCTGCTGTTCGCCCTCGAGGCCGGCGTGGCGCTGTTCCTGCTGATCTTTATCGTGGTCTGGACCATGGGCACGGCCAAGAAGAATCCGCGCCCGACCCGCGCGCCCGACGACCACCCCTCGCGCCAGCCGGAGCCGTCAACGCAAGGACAGCAAACGACGGCGCAGGAACAGGACAGCGCGAAGCGCCCGTAGGTTCCCGGCTTTCCGGCTTGAGCGCCGTGCTCAGTGCAGCATGCGCGGCAGCACCAGCGCGAATTCGGGGATCGGCACCTCGAAGCGGTGGCCGTCCTCGGCCACGCAGAAATACTCGCCCTTCATCGACCCGACCGGTGTCGAGATGGTGGCCCAGCTCGTGTATTCGAAATGCTCGCCCGGCTTCAGCAGCGGCTGGTGGCCCACCACGCCCAGGCCGGCGACTTCCTGCGTGCCGTTGTCGCTGTCGGTGATGATCCAGTGGCGCGAGATCAGCTGCGCCGCCACCTCGCCGGTGTTGTGGATGGTGATGGTGTAGGCGAAGGCATGGCGCCCGCGCTCGGGGTCGGACTGGTCCGGCAGGTACTGGGTGCGCACCGACACGGAGAAGGCGTACTCGCTCATCTTGGGCAGGGCCGGCGGCGGGACGGCCGGCAGGGAAATGGGTAGCCGCATTGTGCGGGATGGGCGCGGGAGGGGCAAGAGCGCGGGCCAGGCGCCGGCCGGATGCGATCTCGCCGGGCGGGCGTAGAATATCGGTCTTTCCAAGCCGCGCCGCCCGCCGTGCGCCCCGGCCGCCTTTGCGGCGCCCCCGGCTCCGGCCTGCCGCAGCGGCGATAACAGCATTCCCTGCATTCCCTGCATTCACCGCCCGCCACCCGCAGCCACCATGACCCAGCCCACATTCCGCATCGCCCCGTCCATCCTGTCCGCCGACTTCGCCCGCCTGGGCGAAGAAGTCCGCCGCGTGACCGAGGCCGGCGCCGACTGGATCCACTTTGACGTGATGGACAACCATTACGTGCCCAACCTGACCGTGGGCCCGCTGGTGTGCGAGGCGATCCGCCCCCATGTGACCGCGCCGATCGACGTGCACCTGATGGTGCGCCCCGTGGACCGGATCATCCCGGACTTTGCCAAGGCCGGCGCCAATATCATCACTTTCCACCCGGAAGCCAGCGAACACGTCGACCGCTCGCTCGCGCTGATCCGCGATAACGGCTGCCAGGCCGGCCTGGTGTTCAACCCGGCCACGCCGCTGCACCACCTCGACCACGTGATGGACCGCCTGGACGTGATCCTGCTGATGTCGGTCAACCCGGGCTTCGGCGGCCAGTCGTTCATCCCCGAGACGCTGAACAAGCTGCGCGCCGTGCGCCAGCGCATCGACGAATACACCGCCCGCACCGGCCGCACCATCCTGCTGGAAGTGGACGGCGGCGTGAAGGTCGACAACATTGCCGAGATCGCCGCGGCTGGCGCCGACACCTTCGTGGCCGGCTCGGCAGTGTTCGGCAAGCCCGATGCCGACGGCGGCTACCGCGGCATCATCTCGGCGCTGCGCGGCGAGCTGGCCAAGGTCGGCCAATGAACGAAGGCCTGGCGCTGCGCCGCACCGACTGGAGCGGCATCGAAGGAGTGATCGTTGACCTGGACGGCACCATGGTCGATACGGCGGGCGATTTCCACGCCTCGATCAACGCCATGCTGCTGGCGCTTGGCCGCCAGCACCCCAACCTGGGACCGGTGGCGCCGATGTCCGAGCAGGAGATCGTCAGCTACGTCGGCAAGGGCTCGGAAAACCTGATCCGGCGCGTGCTCGACGCGCGCTTCTCGCCGCTGCACGCCAACAGCCTCTTTGCCGATGCCTACGCGCTGTACGACCGCGAGTACATCCGCATCAACGGCCAGTTCTCGCAGGTCTACCCGGGCGTGCGCGAAGGCCTGGCGGCGATGAAGGCGGCCGGGCTGCGGCTGGCCTGCGTGACCAACAAGCCCTACAGCTTCACCGAGCCGCTGCTGGCCAAGACCGGGCTGGCGCCGTATTTCGAACTGGTCTACGGCGGCGACGCGTTTCAGCTACGCAAGCCGGACCCGTTCCCGCTGCTCAAGGTGGCGGAGGTATTCAGGCTGGATCCGTCGGCAATGGCCGCCCTGGGCGACTCGGAAAACGACGCCCAGGCAGCCCGCGCTGCGGGCATGGGCGTGCTGCTGGTGCCCTATGGTTACAACCATGGCAATCCTGTACAAGCCGTCGAAGCCGATGGTATAGTCGACACCATTGCCCACGCCGCAGCGCTGTTCGCGGCACACCGGGCAGGTCATCGCTAAGGTCGCTTTCAACAAGGTCGGTCTCAGGATCGATCGCGACTGAAATCCCTGAACATTCAATGTTTCTCAACCGCAAACGCATCTCTTCTGGCAGTGATCGGCAGGCTTGGCCCTGGCGTCGCTGGCGCGCCTCCCAACAGGCGTAAAGTGCGTTCGCGAGTCTGCTGACGCGCCCTCTACCCGAGGGCGTCGTGACAACCGGCTGAGGGTCCAACCCCGTGCCGGGCATCCCCACCCAAACCCGCAAAAGCCAGCGTAGCTGCGATTCTCTGCTACGTTTAGCTCAAGAACGCGCCGCACGCCCTTCCCCGGCCGTGTGCAGTCTTGTCCGCAACTTGCCTGCACCACGGCCCGCCAGACGGGGCGGGTATCCATTCGCTCCAGCCTGATTGCCGAAATTGCGGCGCCGCGCTCAACCTCACCGCGCAGCGGCGCCGCGCAAGAGGACCGCAAGAGGACCGACATGACCGAACTGGAATTCAAATCGCTGGCCGACCAGGGCTACAACCGCATCCCGCTGATCGCCGAGGCCTTTGCCGACCTGGAAACGCCGCTGTCGCTGTACCTGAAGCTGGCACAGTCGCAGACGCGCGGGGTCAACACCTTCCTGCTGGAATCGGTGGTCGGTGGCGAGCGCTTCGGGCGCTATTCCTTCATCGGCCTGCATGCCCGCACGCTGCTGCGCGCCTTCGGCAACCGCACCGAGGTGGTGACCGACGGCAAGGTGGTGGAAACCAACGAAGGCAATCCCCTTGATTTCATTGCCGAGTTCGAGAGCCGCTTCAAGGTGGCGTTGCGCCCCGGCCTGCCCCGCTTCTGCGGCGGCCTGGCCGGCTACTTCGGCTACGACGCGGTGCGCTATATCGAGAAGAAGCTCGCCAACACGGAGAAGCCGGACGACCTGAACCTGCCTGATATCCAGTTGCTGCTGTGCGAAGAACTGGCGGTGATCGACAACCTGTCGGGCAAGCTCTACCTGATCGTCTACGCCGACCCGACCACGCCCGAAGCCTATTCCCGCACTCGCCAGCGCCTGCGCGAACTGCGCATGAAGCTGCGCCAGCCGGTGGACGTGCCGGTGACGAGCCCGTCGGTGCAGACCGAGGTCTACCGCGAATTCGCCAAGGCGGACTACCTGAGTGCGGTGCACAAGGCCAAGGAATACATCATGGCCGGCGACATGATGCAGGTGCAGGTCGGCCAGCGGCTGATGAAGCCGTACCGCGACTCGCCGCTGTCGCTGTACCGCGCGCTGCGGTCGCTGAACCCGTCGCCGTACATGTACTTCTATAACTTCGGCGACTTCCAGGTCGTGGGCGCCTCGCCGGAAATCCTGGTGCGCCAGGAGGAACGCAAGGTCGGCACCAATGGCGACACCCGCAGCGAACACATCGTCACCATCCGCCCGCTGGCCGGCACCCGCCCGCGCGGCAATACGCCGGAAAAGGACGCCCAGCTTGCCACCGAGCTGCTGAACGATCCCAAGGAAATCGCCGAGCACGTGATGCTGATCGACCTGGCGCGCAATGATATCGGCCGTATCGCCGAGACCGGCTCGGTCAAGGTCACCGACAAGATGGTGATCGAGAAGTACTCGCACGTGCAACATATCGTCAGCTCCGTCGAAGGCACGCTGCGCGAAGGCATGAGCAACCTCGACGTGCTGCGGGCGACCTTCCCGGCCGGCACGCTGTCGGGCGCGCCCAAGGTGCATGCGATGGAAATCATCGACGAGCTGGAGCCGCGCAAGCGCGGCATCTATGGCGGCGCGGTGGGCTACCTGTCGTTCGGCGGGGAGATGGATCTTGCCATTGCCATCCGCACCGGCATCATCAAGGACGGCAATCTCTACGTGCAAGCCGCCGCCGGCATCGTTGCCGATTCGGACCCCGAGGCCGAATGGAGGGAAACCGAAGCCAAGGCGCGCGCCGTGATCCGCGCCGCCGAGCAGGTCCAGGATGGCCTGGACTCCGACATCTGAGAGAACAGGAGACAGACGCCATGCTGCTGATGATCGACAACTACGATTCGTTCACCTACAACCTGGTCCAATACTTTGGCGAACTGGGCGTGGACGTGCGCACCTACCGCAACGACGAGATCACCATCGAAGAGATCGAGGCCATGAAGCCCGACCATATCTGCGTGTCGCCCGGCCCGTGCAGCCCCAGGGAAGCCGGTATCTCGGTGGCGGCGCTGCAGCACTTCGCCGGCAAGGTGCCGATGCTGGGCGTGTGCCTGGGCCACCAGGCCATCGGCGAGGCCTTCGGCGGCAAGGTGATCCGCGCCAAGCAGGTGATGCACGGCAAGGTCAGCACCATCGAGACCACGCAGCAAGGCGTGTTCAGCGGCCTGCCCAAGCACTTCGACGTGACGCGCTATCATTCCCTGGCGATCGAGCGCGAGACCCTGCCCGATTGCCTGGAGATCACCGCCTGGACCCCGGACGGCGAAATCATGGGCGTGCGCCACAAGACGCTCGCCATCGAAGGCGTGCAGTTCCATCCCGAGTCGATCCTGTCCGAGCATGGCCATGCGATGCTGGCCAACTTCGTCAAGGCGCCGCGATGAGACTGCTCGATTCCTCGCCTGCAAGCACCCAACACGCCATCCAGACTGTCAACGAGAACGCCATGATCACGCCGCAAGAAGCCCTGACGCGCTGCATCGAGCACCGCGAAATCTTCCATGACGAGATGCTGCACCTGATGCGGCAGATCATGCAGGGCCAGATCTCGCCGGTGATGGCCGCCGCGATCCTGACCGGCCTGCGCGTGAAGAAGGAAACCATCGGCGAGATCTCGGCCGCCGCGCAGGTGATGCGCGAGTTCGCCAACAAGGTCGTGGTGAAGGACCGCGAGAACTTCGTCGATATCGTCGGCACCGGCGGCGACGGCTCGCATACGTTCAATATCTCGACCGCTTCGATGTTCGTCGCGGCCGCGGCTGGCGCGAAGATCGCGAAGCACGGCAACCGTGGCGTCAGCTCCAAGTCGGGCAGCGCCGACGTACTGGAGGCGCTGGGCGTCAACATCATGCTCACGCCCGAGCAGGTCGGCCAGTGCATCGAAGAGACCGGCATTGGCTTCATGTTCGCGCCCACGCACCACCCGGCGATGAAGAACGTTGCGCCGATCCGCAAGGAAATGGGCGTGCGCACCATCTTCAATATCCTGGGCCCGCTGACCAACCCGGCCGATGCGCCCAATATCCTGATGGGCGTGTTCCATCCTGACCTGGTCGGGATCCAGGTGCGCGTGATGCAGCGCCTGGGCGCCAGGCACGCGATTGTCGTCTACGGCAAGGACGGCATGGACGAGGTGTCGCTCGGCGCGGCCACGCTGGTTGGCGAGCTGAAGGACGGCGAAGTGCGCGAGTACGAGATCCACCCCGAGGACTTCGGCCTGTCGATGATCTCCAACCGAG
Source organism: Cupriavidus sp. NPDC089707 (assembly GCF_044748965.1). NCBI lineage: Bacteria > Pseudomonadati > Pseudomonadota > Betaproteobacteria > Burkholderiales > Burkholderiaceae > Cupriavidus > Cupriavidus sp. NPDC089707. The sequence goes on along the minus strand of NZ_JBIVHB010000015.1, from coordinate 132,545 downwards.
GCCTGAAGGTAGCCGATGCGGGGGAATCGAAGGAGATGTTGCTGGAAGCGCTGTCCAACGTGCCGGGCACGCCGCGCGAGATCGTGTCGCTGAACGCCGGCACCGCGCTGTATGCCGCCAACGTGGCCGACTCGGTCGAGGACGGCATCCGCCGCGCGCGCGAGGCCATCGCCAGCGGTGCTGCGCGCGAGAAGCTCGATCAGTTCGTGCGCGCCACGCAGCAGTTCAAATAAGAAGGAGGCGCTGATATGTCCGATATCCTGGATAAAATCCTGGCCGTGAAGGCCGACGAAGTGGCCGCCGCGCGCAAGAAGCGCGACCTGCCCAGCCTGCGCGCCGAGGCCGAGAGCCTGCGCGCCGAGGCCGGCCTGGCGCCGCGCGGTTTCGAGCGCGCGCTGCGCGACAAGATCGCGGCCGGCCATGCCGGCGTGATCGCCGAGGTGAAGAAGGCATCCCCGTCCAAGGGCGTGCTGCGCGAGAACTTCTTGCCCGAAGCCATCGCCGAGAGCTACGCCACGCACGGCGCGGCCTGCCTGTCGGTGCTGACCGACGTGAATTTCTTCCAGGGCCACGCCGATTACCTGAAGCGCGCCCGCGGCGCCTGCCCGCTGCCCGCGCTGCGCAAGGACTTCATGGTCGACCTGTACCAGGTCTACGAGGCCCGCACCTGGGGTGCCGACTGCATCCTGCTGATCGTCGCCGCGCTGGACCATGGCCTGATGGCCGAGCTGGAAGCCTGCGCGCTGGAACTCGGCATGGACGTGCTGGTGGAAGTCCATGGCGACGATGAGCTCGACGCCGCGCTGCGGCTGAAGACGCCGCTGCTGGGCGTGAACAACCGCAACCTGCGCACGTTCGAAGTGTCGCTGGACAACACCCTGGACCTGCTGCCGCATATTTCCGCCGATAAGCTGGTCGTGACCGAATCCGGCATCCTCGGGCCGGCGGACGTGAAGCGCATGCGCGATGCCAATGTGCATGGGTTTTTGGTGGGCGAAGCGTTCATGCGGGCGCCGGACCCGGGCGCGGAGCTGGCGCGGTTGTTTGCCTGACGCCACAGCAAGCCAGCGGTTTGCTCCCCTCTCCCGCTTGCGGGAGAGAGGTTGGGGGAGAGGGCTGGCGCGTGCCTCGCGATATGGCTGGGTGGTGCGCAACGGCCGGCCCTCTCCCTAACCCTCTCCCGCTAGCGGGAGAGGGAACCGGTTGGTGGTGATCGGGAAGTCATCGCCCCCGTTCAACTCATTGGATTCCCACCCGCATGCCCCAGGAAATCGAACTCAAACTCGCCGTCCCAGACGCCGCCCTCGCGCCACTGGCCGCCTGGCTCGACGCCAACGGCCAGCCGCAAGGCGAAGCGACGCTGCTCAACGTCTACCTCGACACGCCGGCGCACGACCTGGCCCAGGCCCGCGCCGCGCTGCGCCTGCGCCGCAAGGGCGCGCAATGGCTGCAGACGCTGAAGACCGCCGGCAGCAGCCAGGGCGGACTGGCCACGCGCCATGAATGGGAAACCGAGATCGCCGGCGAGGCCATCGAACTGCAGACCTTTCCCGCTGAAGCGCAAACCGTGCTTGCGCCACTGGTCGGCAAGCTGGCACCGGTGTTCCGCACCGACTTCATCCGCCGCACCTGGATCGTCACGCAGGACGGCGCGCGCATCGAAGCGGCACTGGACAGCGGCACCATCACTGCCCGGGGCAGCACCGCACAGGAACGCATCCAGGAACTCGAACTGGAATGGCTCGACGGCGACGCCGCGAACGCGGCCGATGCCCTGCGCGCCTTCGCCGCACGGCTTGCCGCCGTGGCGACGCTGGCACCTTTGGACCTCAGCAAAGCCGCGCGTGGCTACCGCCTGGCGGGGATCGCCGAGGGCAAGGCGTCATAATCCCTGTTTTCCCGCCTGGCATTCCTCACGCATGCAAGCCGATCTCTTTGCCGCCGAAGCGCCCCGCGCGCCCGGCGAGCCCTCCCCCGCCGCCAGCCTGCAAGCCCAGGCCGATGCTCTCCCCGCCGCCTGGCGCGCGCTGCTGGCGCCCTGCACCACCGTGCCGACATGGCAAGAGCTGGCCGCCTTTGTCGACGGCGAACGCGCCGCCGGCAAGCCGGTATTCCCGCACCACGTCTTCCACGCGCTGCACCTGACGCCGCCGGACGCGGTCAAGGTGGTGATCCTGGGCCAGGATCCGTATCACGGCACCGGCACGGTCGGCGGCGCGGAGCTGCCGCAGGCGCACGGCCTGGCCTTCTCGGTGCCGGAAGGCATCAAGGTGCCACCCAGCCTGCGCAACATCTTCAAGGAAATCGCCGCCGAATTTGGGACCGATGGCACCCCGCCGCGCACCTCGGGCAACCTGGAAGGCTGGGCGCGCCAGGGCGTGCTGCTGCTCAACACCGTGCTGACGGTCGAGCAGGGCCAGGCCGCCAGCCACGCGCGGCGCGGCTGGGAAGCGGTCACCGACTGCCTGATCCACGCACTGGCGGCGAGCCGCCCGAACCTGGTGTTCATGCTGTGGGGCAGCCACGCGCAGGCCAAGAAGCCACTGCTGGGCGACGGTCACCGCGTGCTGGAAGCGCCGCATCCTTCGCCGCTGTCGGCGCATCGCGGCTTCCTCGGCTGCGGCCACTTCCGCGAAGCGAACCGCTGGCTGGAAACCCACGGCCGCACGCCGGTCGACTGGACGGCCGCCTGATCCACCACTAAATTGTTGGCCGGAACTCGAAGCCGGCGAACTCCCCTTCCCCGGGCCCGACGTCGACAAACGTCACTTGCGCCGCCGGCGGGCCCGTTTCCATCCACGCTTGCAGCGCTTCCAGCTGCTTGACCGTGCCATGCGCCATCACCTCGACGGTGCCGTCGACCCGGTTGCGCACCCAGCCGCCCAGCCCGAGTTCGTCCGCAGCGTCTGCGCAGGCGGCGCGATATCCCACGCCTTGCACGCGCCCATGCGCGACCAGGCGCCAGGTTGCCTTCTTCATGGTGGTTTCCCCGTGCGCGCACGCGAGGCGTGCGCGATGTGTCATCGACTCCAAGTAAACTAGACCGCCATGCCGGGCGTTACAAAGGGATGCGCGCCGCCCGGCGTGATTGGCGTGGAGCCGGCGGCATGCGGGCTTTGCCATTGTCCGCGGGGGCCGCGAACCAGGGGCAGGCCACAAGCCTTCGCCCTTCCAGTTCGACACAGCTCGACACAGCCCGAGAAGCGCCATGATGCCACCCGCCAACCGCCGCGCGGACCAGCCCGCCCCTGGCTTCGACAGCCAGCTGCTGCGCGCGCCGCCCAACCGCTTTGACCTGGCACTGCTGCCGATCATCCTGGCCGTGATCGTGATGGTCGCGTTCGCCGCGCAGCAGATGAATGCCCCGTTCCACCCCGGCCAGCAGCTGGCGGTGCACCTGGACGTGGCCTACCTGCCCTACTACCTGATGCGCACCAGCATCCGCATGCTGGCGGCACTGGCGGCGTCGCTGTTGTTCTCGCTGGCGTTCGCGGCGCTGGCGTCCAAGAGCCGCACCGCCGAGAAGGTGCTGGTGCCGGCGCTGGATATCCTGCAGTCGATCCGGTGCTGGGCTTCCTGTCGATCACGGTGACGGGCTTTATCGCGCTGTTCCCCGGCAATATCGCCGGCGTGGAATGCGCGGCGATTTTCGCCATCTTCACCTCCCAGGCATGGAACATGGCGTTCAGCCTGTACCAGTCGTTCCGCACCATCCCGGGCGACCTGCTCGAGGCCGCGGCCATGTTCCGGCTCTCGGCATGGCAGCGCTTCTGGCGGCTGGAAGTGCCGTTCGCGATGCCGGGACTGCTGTGGAACATGATGATGTCGATGTCGGGCGGCTGGTTCTTCGTGGTCGCGTCCGAGGCGATCTCGGTGTCGGGACATGACATCCGCCTGCCGGGCATCGGCTCCTACATTGCGCTGGCGATCCAGCAGCAGGACCTGGCCGCGATCGGCTGGGCGATCCTGGCCATGCTGGTCGGCATCCTGCTGTACGACCAGCTGCTGTTCCGCCCGCTGGTGGCATGGGCCGACCGCTTCCGCTTCGAGACGCTGGCGCAGGACAAGCTGCCGCAGTCGTGGCTGCTTGACCTGCTGCGGCGCTCCGCGTGGGTTGGCGCGCTACTGGCGCAGGCCGCGGCGGTGGCCTTGCGCACGCTGGCGTGGGGCGCGAGGGGGCGCTCGCATGCCGTCGCGACGCCTGCCGATCCGCGCCGCGCGCAGTGGCTTGGCCGCGTGCGTGACGCGGTGATTGTGCTGGTGGCGCTGGCGGCGCTGGTGCGTGTCGGCCATTTCGTCCACAGCGAGGTCGGCTGGGCCGAAGTCGGCCACGTGCTGTGGCTCGGCACCATCACCATGGTGCGCGTGGTGGTGCTGATCGCGCTGGCCGCGCTGGTGTGGGTGCCGATCGGCATCCGCATCGGCCTGAACCCCGAGCTGGCGCGTGTCGCGCAGCCGGTGGCGCAGTTCCTGGCCGCGTTCCCGGCCAACCTGATGTTTCCACTGGCTGTGATGCTGATCGCCCGCTTCGGGCTGAACCCCGAGATCTGGCTGAGCCCGCTGCTGATCTTCGGCACGCAGTGGTACATCCTGTTCAACGTGGTGGCGGGCGCTTCAGGCATCCCCACCGAGCTGAAGCTGGCGGCACGCAATTTCGGGCTGCGCGGCTGGCTGCTGTGGAAGCGCTTCCTGATTCCGGCGGTATTCCCGAGCCTGCTGACCGGCCTGGTCACCGCCGCCGGCGGTTCGTGGAACGCCAGCATCGTGTCCGAGTACGTGACCTGGGGCGACCGCACCATCGTCGCTACCGGGCTCGGCAGCTATATCGCCGAGACCACCGCGCGCGGCGACTTCCCTCGCATCGCGCTGGGCATCGGCGTGATGGCGTTGTTCGTGGTCGGCTTCAACCGGCTGCTGTGGAACCGCCTGTACCAACTCGCGCAAGAGCGCACCCGCCTGTAAGCACTATGGCCGAACACCTCAACCAGACCACCACCGCACCCGCCGTGATCGAGCTGCGCGGCGTCGGCAAGATCTTCCGCACTGCCAGCCAGAGCGACCGCGCCGTGCTCGAAGGCGTCGACCTGACGCTGCGCGAGGGCGAGATCGTCGCGATGCTGGGCAAGTCCGGCTCAGGTCGACGCTGCTGCGCATCATGGCCGGACTGGTCGGCGCCGACCGGGGCGAGGTGCATTTCCGCGGCAAGCGCCTCGCGGGCACCGCCGAAGGCATCGCCATGGTGTTCCAGTCGTTCGCGCTGTTCCCGTGGCTGACGGTGCGCGACAGCGCGCAGGTGCGCGCGCTGGTCGATGAGATCTACGCGCTGATGACCGCACCAGTTGCCGAGGCGCGACTGCCCGCGCAGGCTCCCGCGCGCCAGATCGGCTACCGGCTGCCGGACGCCGATATCAGCCAGATGGAAGCCATCCTGGACCTGCTGTGCGAAGCGCCCTTCCACTGCCGCGCCGACCTGCCTCACCTGGCCGACGAAGCCGGTTTGACCGACGATGACCTGCTGCCCGCATGCGAGGCGTTGCAACTGGTCCGGCTGGTGTCGATCGAGGCCGGCGACATCACCGCCACCGAAGCGGGCCGCGCGTACTATGCCGCCGAGCCGCAGCAGCGCAAGGCGATCTTCGGCCGGCAATTGCTCGCCAACGTCGCGCTGGCCGCGCATATCCGGCGTGAGCTGATGGCGAGCGAAGCAGGCGAGATCGGCGAGGAACAGGTGCTGAACGAGCTGGAGCAGTTCCTGAAGCCGGCCGAAGCCGAGCGCGTGCTGAGCGTGGCGATCGGATGGGGGCGGTATGGGGAGATCTTCGAGTACAGCTATAACAGCGGGATGCTGACGTTGCCGGAGGATGAGATGCCGGCGGGGCACGGCGTTTGACGCCACGCGGTCTTGCTCCCCTCTCCCGCAAGCGGGAGAGGGGAGAAAACCACCAGTTCGGGATCGCCCTGCTAAGACCGCGCCCGCATCGCGCGGCCGATCGCTCCCGTACGCAGCGCGATCTTCGCCGCGTCCTCGCGCAGCGCGCGCAGCCGGCGCTCCAGCACCGCATTGGCGGGACGGCCGGTGGAACTGGAAGTCGGCCCGGCATGTTCGCTCGACTCGCCCGCAGCGGCGGCTTGCACCAGCGTGTCGGTGCGGCGCTTGTCCGCCGAGTCCGCCAGGCGCGCGCGCCGCTCGGCTGCCGCATCCTCCGCGGCTTCGGCAGCATCCACGGCATCGGCCCCCACCGGCCCCGCTGCTACCGCCAGCGGAGCCTGCGCTTCGGCCACCACCGGCGCGCGCTCGCGGCGGATAAAGCCCGCCCCCCGCCCACCGCCACGCTCGTCGGCATGCAGCCGCTCGCTGGCCAGCTGCAGGCTGTTGCGAGCCGCGTCGGTAGCCTGCTCGATGGCCGCCTCGGCAGCGGGAATATCCAGCTCATCATAGTGCTGGCGCACCTGGATCCGCGCCGCCGCCACGTGCGCCGCCACCAGGTAGTTCTGCACGATAAAGCGGTTCAGGTTATCGACCGCGCGATGCCGGCTCTTGGGCTCGTCCAGCATGCGCTGGAACGAAGAAATCAGCGCCGACAGGTTGTCCATGAACTGCTTGCGCTGCACGCGGTAGGCAAAGTCATCCTTGGCCCGGCGCAGCAGCAGGTCGCGCGTGGCGGCGATATAGCGGCGGTTGGCCTGCAGCACGTTTTCCACCAGCTTGGGGATGGCGCGGTATTCCCAGCTCGGCAGCACGAAGCTGAACAGCGAGGCGATGATGCCGCCGATCACCGTATCGACAAGGCGCTCTCCCGCCACCGTCGGGCTGCCCGGCATCAGCAGGTTGATCTGGATAAGCACCTGGATGCAGGCCGCGATCGCGGTATAGCGGTATTTGATGGTCACGAATGCGGCGCTGGCCACCAGCGACAGGAACAGCACGCCCAGCAGCACCAGCGGCTCGTCCACCACTTTCAGGATCCCCACAGCGACCACGCAGCCGATCAGCGTGCCGATCACGCGGTCGTTGTAGCGCTGCTTGGTCATGCTGTAGTTGGGCTTCAGGATGACGATGATGGTCAGCAGGATCCAGTAGCTGTGCGAGACGTACGGCAGGTGGTTGGTGATCCACAGCCCCAGCGCCACCGCCATCGACATGCGCAGCGCAAATCGGAACGCCGGCGAGTGCCAGTGCAGGTTGTCGCGCAGCACGCCCAGCTCGTACTTCTGTCGCGTCAGGAATGGCGTCATGTCGCTGCCCGGCAGCACCTTGGCCGGTTCCACCGGCGTGCGCGAGGCCTCGTGCAACTGACCGATCAGCGTGATCGCGCCGCGGATCATGTCCAGCGTCTCGGCCAGCGCGGTCATCGCCGCGGGCTTGATGTGGTGGTGGCGCAGCTGCGCGATCTCGGCTTCGACCGCGCGCAGGCCTTCGCGGTATTCCACCGTCGCGTAAGAGCCGCGCCCGCGCGTGACCTCGTAGGCGATCTCTTCCACGTCCTTGCACATCAGCACCACCAGCCCGCGCAGGTGGTCCAGCACCGGCGTGCCGCCGAAGGTCTGGCGCAGCAGCGGATAGTCGGTGTTGGTGGACAGCACGTACTCGTACAGGTCGAGCATGCGCAGGTGCACTTGCACCAGCAGCCCGTCATGCGGCGTGCGGTTGCCCCGCAGCACCAGGTCGCGCGCGGCCTGCTGGCGCTCGGCCACCACGATCTGCTGGCGCACCAGCTGGTTGAACTGGGCGTCGTAGTCGTTGCCTGCATCGTAGAAGCCGGCCTTGATCTCGAGGTAGCCGGCCAGCTCGTACAGCGACTCGGCGAGCACCTGCTGCCTGGTGCGGCGCTCGGTCAGCCAGCTGACCAGCATCGCGTAGCCGAGGTAGGCCACCGCGCCGGCGCTGAACTGCGCCGAATGCACCAGCGCGCGCTCGACCACGAAGTCCTCGTTGATCGTGAGCGTCATCACGAACAGCGCCGCGAATTGCAGCGGCAAGGTCTTGTTGCCGTACACCGTCATCATGGCGGCGAGGAACGTCACCAGCACCAGCACGAACGGCATCACGCGCGGGAACGGCGTGGTCAGCGCCACCACCAGCGTCACCGCGCTGCACAGCAGCACGCTCGCCAGCATCTCGTTGAACTTGTGGCTCAGCGGGCTGGGCAGGTCCATCAGGCTGGTGCACAGCGCGCCCATCGACACCACCATCGCGGTGGGCAGGTCGGAGAACTGCAGCGCGATCAGCGTGGCGCCGATCACCCCGGTGGCCGAGCGCAGCCCCCGGTACACGTAGTGCGAATACAGGAAGGTGCGGGGGTCGTGCGCGTATTGCATGCGGCGAAGCGGCGGGGGCCAGGTAGTGGGGATTGCAGCGCTACGTTATTGGCCCAGCCAGCGCGAGCGCGCCGCATGCCGGCCGTCCGCCAGCTTGACCTTGAACTGCGCCGCGGGCTCGCGCGCCAGCGTGACCGGCAGCACCTGCAGCTCGTCGCGGCGGAAGGCGTGCAGATCGATGCGGTCACCGGTGCGGTAGCGCCCCAGCAGTTTGTCGATCTGGCCGGGCGCCACGCGCAGGCCGTCGATGGCCACCAGCAGGTCGCCGGCCGACAGGCCCGCGGCCTGCGCCGCGCCGCCGTCGAGCACCTGCGTGACGCGTACCCAACCGTCGTCGGTCTTGACCTTGATGCCCAGCGCCGCGGTGCGTGACGGCTTCTGCGCTTCGGCCTTGACGCCGAAGTTCTTGAACAGCGCCGCCAGCGGCAATTCGCCCGTGCCCTCGGTCAGCGAGCGCAGCAGGCCGCCCAGCTTCAGGCCGGTCACTTCGTCGAACAGCGCATAGACCTCCGGCTCGGTCACGCCGCGCTGCATCGTGCCGGGCGCATAGAAGCCACGCCCGTAGCGGCGCCACAGCGCGCGCATGACATCGTCGAGCGAGCGCCGTCCGCGCGACTTGCCGCGGATGGTCAGGTCCAGCGCCAGCGCCACCAGCGATCCCTTGGTGTAGTAGCTGACGATGGCGTTGGGCGCGTTCTCATCCTGGCGGTAGTACTTGGTCCAGGCGTCGAACGAGCTTTCGGCCACGCTCTGCTTGGTGCGGCCGTTGCCGCGCAGCACGCCGTTCCAGGTCTTGCCCAGCATCTCGACATACTGCGTCTCGGTCACGCAGCCCGCGCGCACCAGCACCAGGTCATCGTAGTAGCTGGTGAAGCCCTCGAACAGCCACAGCAGCGGCGTGTAAGTTTCCTCGGCCAGCCGGTACGGCACGAACGCGGCCGGCTTGATGCGCTTGACGTTCCAGGTGTGGAAATATTCGTGGCTGCACAGGCCCAGGAAGGTGCGGTAGCCCTCGCTGGTCTCGCCGTTGTCGCTCATGCCGCGCACCGGCAGGTCGTTGCGCGCGCACATCAGCGCGGTGCTGGCGCGGTGCTCTAGGCCGCCGTAGCCGTCGGCGGTGACCATCGTCATGAAGACGTAGCGGCGGTTGCTGTCCAGGAACGGCGCCTCGGCGCTGCGGGGTTCGAACAGGCGGATCTGCGTTTCGCAGATGCGCTTGAGATCGCGGCAAACGCGCTCGATATCGAGGTTGGGCACGCGGCCGGTGAAGACCACGTCGTGCTGCGCGCCGCAGGCGCGGAAGCTGGCGAGCTGGAAATTGCCCATCTCCACCGGGTGGTCGACCAGTTCGTCGTAGTCGGAGACCTGGTAGCGGCCGAAACCGTAGCGCTTCGCGCCGTCGCGGCCCGGTGCTTCCGGCATTGCGGTGGCGACACGCCAGCCGCGGTAAGCCTCGCCCTCGGGAGCGTGAATATCGACGGTGCATGGCCGCTCGGCCTGGCCTTCGACGCACAGGAACACCGAGCTGCCGTTGAAGAAACCATGGGTGGCATCCAGGTGCGCGGCGCGCACCGACAGGTCCCAGGCATAGACTTCGTAGCTGAGTGTCAGCGGACCGTCCGACAGGCTCACCGGCGCAGCCTGCCAGCTCTGCTTGTCGAGCTTGGTCAGCGGGACTTCGCGGCCGCCCGCATCGGCGCGGATGCGCACGATATGGCGGGCGAAGTCGCGGATCATGTAGCTGCCCGGGATCCACGCGGGCAGCGTGAAGCGCTGGCCGGCGGGATCGGGCTCGCTCACCGTGACGGTGACGGCAAACAGGTGCGCCTCAGGCGCAAGCGGGGCGATGGCGTAGCGGATCGGCGTCATGGGCAGGATTGTAACGTCGGCGCACTGGTGGTCCCGCCGACGCTTGTGAAGCAGCCACTCGCCGCTCAGGCGCGATTGACGTCGACCACCACGCGGCCACGCATGCCGCCTTCCACGATCCTGCGGCCGGCGTCGATCGCCTCGGCCAGCCCGATCTCGCGCGTGATCGCGTTCAGGCGATCCGGCTCCAGGTCGCTCGCCAGCCGCTGCCATGCACGCTCGCGCAGCGGCATGGCCGCCATCACGCTGTCGATGCCGTGCAGCGTCACGCCGCGCAGGATGAACGGCGCCACCGATGCCGGGAAGTCCATGCCCTGCGCCAGCCCGCACGCCGTCACCACGCCGCCGTAGCGCACCTGCGCGCAGGCATTGACCAGCGTGTGCGATCCGACCGAATCCACCACCGCGGCCCAGCGTTCCTTCTGCAGCGGCTTGCCGGGCGCGCCCAGTTCGGCGCGGTCGATGACATCGGAAGCACCCAGTGCCTTCAGGAAATCCGCTTCATTGGTCTTGCCGGTCGACGCCACCACCTTGTAGCCCAGCTTGCTCAGCACCGCGATCGCGACCGAGCCCACGCCACCGGAGGCACCGGTCACCAGCACCTCGCCGTCGCCGGGTTGCACCGGGCCGTTGACGCCACCGCGCTCCAGCGCCAGCACCGACAGCATCGCGGTATAGCCGGCGGTGCCGATCGCCATGGCCTGGCGCGTGGTGAAGGCATCGGGCAGGCGCACCAGCCAGTCGCCCTTCAGCCGAGCACGCTGCGCCAGGCAGCCCCAGTGGGTCTCGCCCACGCCGTAGCCGTTCAGCACCACCTTGTCGCCGGCCTGCCAGCGCGGGTTGGAAGATTCCAGCACCGTGCCGGCGCCGTCGATGCCCGCCACCATCGGCCACTTGCGCACCACCGGCGAGCGGCCCGTGATCGCCAGGCCGTCCTTGAAGTTGATGGTGGAGTAGTCCACGGCGACGAGAACGTCGCCTTCGGGCGGCAACTGCGCCTCGTCCAACGTTGCGAGATTGGCCTGGGTGGCGCCGTCGGCCTGGGTCAGCAGCAATGCCTGGAACGTCATGGTGTCTCCTTGTCGCCTGGCGGCGATCGCTTGGGAATGCGGGGAAAGCGGAAAGCAGAACGGCCGGACAAGTCCGGCCGTCGATCGAGCCGGGTCAGGTCCGGCGCGCGCTTACTTCTTGATGCTGGCGAGCTTGCGCTCCAGCGTGGCCACGTCGGCCGCACCCGGGATGCGGGTGCCGTCCATGAAGAACACTGCGGGCGTGCCGGTGACATTCATGCTCTGGCCCAGCGCCAGGTTTTCCTGCAGCGGCGTCTGGCAACTGCCGTTGCCGGTCAGCGCCACATGCTTGAGCATCCAGTCGCGCCACGCCTTGGTGCGGTCGGACGCGCACCAGACCTGCTTGGCCTTGGTTTCCGAATCCGGCGACAGCACCGGGTACAGGAAGGTGTACACGGTGATGTTGTCCATCTGCTGGAAGGTCTGCTCGATGCGCTTGCAGTAGCCGCAGTTGGGGTCGGAGAACACCGCGATCTGCCGGCTGCCATCGCCCTTGGTCCACTTGATTGCGCGCGCCAGCGGCAGGTCCGACCACTTGATGCGGTTGATCTCGGCCATCCGCTCCTCGGTCAGGTTGGTGCCGGTGCGGGTGTCGATCAACTCGCCGTTGAGGATGTAGCGGCCGGTGCTGTCGGTATAGACCACCTGCCCGCCGACATTGGCCTCGAACAGCCCGGGCACCGGGGTCTTGCTGACGCTTTTCACCTCGGCACGGCCGCCCAGCACCTTCTGCAGCGACTCCTTGATGCGGTCGGTACCGGGTTCGCCCGCTGCCATGGCATGCAGGGCGAATCCGGCAGCGGCCAGCCCGCTGACGATGGCGGTGACGGCGGCGCTGCGGATAGGGTGGCGACGCAGGAATGGAAACATGTGGACTCCAGGGGATATTCGATGTTCGTTCGGGGCGCGGTGGCCTCAGCCGAGCGCGCGCCCGATCAGGAAACGCTTGAGCAGCGGCTGGCCGCCCACCGCGCGCATGCCGGTGTTGCGCACCACCCGCGCCACGCCGCCCGGCAGCGAGAACAGCCGGTGCAGCCCGTCGGTGGCCGCAGTCAGCGACAGCAGGTCGGTGGCGCGCGCGCGCTCGTAGCGGCGCAGCAGGCGCAGGTCGCCCTCGCTGCGGAAAGGTTCTTTGTCGGCCATCACGCGGCCAAGTTCCGCGACGTCGCGCAGGCCCAGGTTCATGCCCTGCCCCGCCAGCGGGTGCACCACGTGGGCGGCGTCGCCGACCAGCGCAACGTGCGGCTGCACGAACTGGTCGGCGCGCTGCAGCACCAGCGGGAAGCCCTGCGCCGGCGTCACGCAGCGCAGCCTGCCGAAGTGGCTGCCGACCGCGCCGGCGGCGCCCTGCATCACGGTGGCGGCGAGCGCCTCGGGCGACAGCGCGAGCAGGTCGCGCGCGTGCGCTTCGTCTGCCGACCAGACCATGGAGACATGGTTGCCGGGCAGCGGCAGCATCGCCAGCACCTCGCCGTTGGCGGGCTCCTCGTCAGCCATCAGCTTTTCCGGCGCGCCCAGGAACCACTGCCAGGCGGTCTCGTGGTGCGGACGCTCGCAGGCAAAGTTGGCGACCACGCCAAGCTGGCGGTACTTGCGCGTGCTGACGCCGATATGACACTGCTGGCGCAGCCATGAGCGCGCGCCGTCGGCGCCGATCGCCAGCGCCGTGCGCAGCTTGGTGCCGTTGTCCAGCGTCAGGGTAATGCCCTCCGGATCGCGCTCGCACACGTTGGCGGTGCCGTCGTGCCAGCTAACCTGGTGCTGGAAGCCGAGCGCGGTGTCGAGCGCGCGCTCGACATGGCTGGATTCGATGATCCACGCCAGCTGCGGCACCGCGGCGGCGTAGGCGGAGAAATGCAGGTCGCCGTCCAGGCTGGGCGAGGTTTCGGCGGCACTGACGTCGCCGAAGACACGCATGTCGCGCACCGGCTGGATGCGCGCCGGGTCCAGCGCCTCCCATACGCGCATCCGCTCGAGCAGCGCCTGCGAGCTGGCCGAGAACGCATAGATACGGCTGTCCCAGCCTTCCGGCCCGGCCGGCACGCGGCCGACGCCGCGGGGCGGCTTCGGCGCAACCAGCGCCAAGTCCATGCCCTGCTGGGCCAGCAACAAGGCGCAAGACTTGCCGACGATGCCGCCGCCGACGACGGCAACCTGGAAAGCGGAGGAATTGCGCGCAGCGGTGCGCGCGGACGCGTGGGATCGGGTCATGGCTGGATTATAGCCACGTCACTCCGGGGCCCTTCGCGCGGGATGGCGGCATTCATTATTTCTTCAGGTCATTACGCTAATAACAAAACAGTCGGTGCATGGCCCGGAGTTCGGAAGCGCACAGCCTATATTGAAACGAAATGTTTCTGACCGGGGACGAACCACCTGAACGGAGGTGGAACAATGTTGAAGAGAGCGCTTTGGCTTGCCGCGGCTAGCATCGCGGTTGTAGGGGGATCGGCATTCGGAGGCACGACTGGCCCGCGGGACGTTTATACCGACGGTGCCAAGGTCTCCAAGTTCGATGTGTATTCGGATGGAGCACGGTCAATCGACCGGCGGGATGTGTTCCTGGATGGTGCAAGGGCAATCGACAGGCGCGACACGTTTACGGACGGCGCCAAGACCACGGACACGCGGGACCAGTTCACGGACGGCGCATGAACGTCGTGGATCTCGATTGAGCGGAAGCGGCGCTCACGCAACGGCCAGGCATACTTGCCTGGCCGTCTTGTTTTATGTGACGGCTATATATGCCGGGGGGGCGGCGCCCGCCCATCAACCCGGAGGCCCGATAGGGTTACAATTGCCGTTTTCCGTGGCAGACCCCGTACAGCCGTCGAGCGGTGCTCGATGTGACGTGTTTGTCTCGTCCGATGCAGTCCCGCCACTGGCCCCGCCAGGCGCCCCCTCGCCAGCCCGCCCGGCGCCGGACTGCATCCGCAACCCTTGATTTCTAAGACAAGACCATGAGCCTCAAATGCGGCATCGTCGGCCTGCCCAACGTCGGCAAGTCCACGCTGTTCAATGCCCTGACCAAGGCCGGCATCGCCGCCGAAAACTACCCGTTCTGCACCATCGAGCCCAACGTGGGCGTGGTAGAAGTGCCGGATTCGAGGCTCGGCAACCTGGCCGAGATCGTCAAGCCTGAGCGCATCCTGCCGGCCACCGTCGAGTTCGTCGACATCGCCGGCCTGGTGGCGGGCGCGTCCAAGGGCGAAGGCCTGGGCAACCAGTTCCTGGCCAATATCCGCGAAACCGATGCCATCACCCACGTGGTGCGCTGCTTCGAGGACGAAAACGTGATCCACGTGGCGGGCAAGGTCGACCCGCTGTCGGACATCGAGGTCATCAACACCGAGCTGGCGCTGGCCGACCTTGCCACCGTGGAAAAGGCACTGGCCCGCTACGTCAAGCCGGCCCGCGCCGGCGACAAGGAAGCCCAGCGCCTGGTCGCCGTGCTGGAAAAGGCGCAAGCCGTGCTCGACCAGGCCAAGGCCGTGCGCACCCTCGACCTGGCCCCCGAAGAATGGGAAGCCATCCGCCCGTTCTGCCTGATCACCGCCAAGCCGACCATGTATGTCGCCAACGTGCGTGAAGACGGCTTTGAAAGCAACCCGCACCTGGACGCGGTGCGCGAGTACGCCAAGCAGACCGATTCCCCGGTGGTCGCCGTGTGCGCCGCCATCGAAGCCGAGATCGCCGACCTGGAAGACGCAGACAAGGCGGAGTTCCTGGCCGACCTGGGCATGGATGAACCGGGCCTGGACCGCGTGATCCGCGCCGGCTTCAAGCTGCTCGGCCTGCAGACCTACTTCACCGCCGGCGTGAAGGAAGTGCGCGCCTGGACCATTCATGTCGGCGACACCGCGCCCAAGGCGGCGGGCGTGATCCATACCGATTTCGAACGCGGCTTTATCCGTGCGCAGACCATTGCCTACGACGACTACATTGCGTTCAAGGGCGAGAACGGCGCCAAGGAAGCGGGCAAGATGCGCGCGGAAGGCAAGGAATACGTGGTGAAGGATGGGGATGTGATGAACTTCCTGTTCAACGTCTAAACCTGACCCGCCGACAAAAAAAGCCCGCGATCTCGCGGGTTTTTTTGCTTTCTGCTGCGCGCGGCGGAGCCGCCTGCCACTTCACAGCTTTTCCAATCCCTTCCCCCGCAGCCCCACCAGCAGCGCCTGGCCATCCGCCCCTACGCGGAACTCCCCAAACATGGCCTGGGCAAAGCGCTCGCCCTGCCCTTCCTGGAAGAAATACGCATCGGTCGACACCTGCACCTGCGCCCCGCCCCAGCGCGACCGCGCCGCCTGGAAGCGCAGCAACTGCTCGCCTACGCCCAGCGGCCCGCCGTCATGCAGCCGCACGAAGCTGGCCACGCCCCGCGCGTCGCGCCGGATCACGGCCACGCCGTCGCGCGGCGGGCGCTCCGCCGGCCCCTGCGCCGCGCGGATCTGGTTGCCGATGTCGAAGTTCAGCGTCATGTAGTCGCCCTGCATCAGCGAGCGCGGATCGACCGGCGCGAGGCGCAGCAAGACGGTGTCCCCGCGTGCCAGCAGCGTTTCCTTGCCGGCGATGCCCACGGCGGCCAGCGCCAGGGTCAGCGCCCAGGCGATCACGATCCAGCGCTTCATGCGAACTCCTTGCCGGTGCGGCCGCGGAGCAGCCAGTAACGGCCGGCCAGCAACAGCACGCCCGCCGCGGCCAGCGTGACGGACTTGGCCAGCAGGGTCCAGTGCAGCGCGCTGTAGTACCAGACAAAGCCGATGGCAATGGCGGCGACGCCCAGGCCCATCCAGGCCATGGAAGCCCGGCGCAGGGCCAGCGCCAGCGCCAGCGCGCCGGCCACGACGGCAGGCGCCGCGGCCATCAGCGCGCCAAAGGCGAGTGTGCCGGCGAGCACTGCCGCCTGCATCGCGGAGCCTGTGGCCAGCCGGCGGCATTCCGCCAGGGCAAAGCCGGCCAGCACCAGCGTCAGAAGCGCGCCACCGATCCAGTGCGCGGCCGACAGGCTGCCTGCCGCCGGATCGAACAGCCACGCCATCGGATGGCTCATCCCGGTCACCACCAGCGCCATGGCGAGCGCGGCCAGCAGCGTGGCATCGGCGAGCGGCTCCAGCAATGCATGCCGCCCCGCCGCGCACACGCGCGCTTCGGCCAGCGTGAAGCCGGCCACCAGCGCGCAGCCCAGCGGCGCCAGCCAGCCGAGCGTCCACGTCAGCGCCAGCCAGTCATGGGAGGACCCATGCGGCAGGGCAAGATGCATCGCGCCCGCCAGCCCGATCCACACGCCAAGCCCGGACAACAGCCGATGCAGCCGGTTGGGCACCAGCACCACCAGCACGCCTTCGAACAGTGCTATGCCGGCCCAGAATCCGGCGGTCTCGGTCACGCGCTTAAAGCCCAGCGCCTCAACCAATCCATACACCACCATCCCCTGCCCGCACAGGCTGACCGCCAGCGCGAACTGGCTCGCCGCGATCCCGCCGCCACGCCAGTACAGCAACGCTGCCAGCGCGATCATGGCCAGTCCGGTCACTGCCATGGCAACGCCGTTCTCACGCGCTGCCACGAACACCGTCCCGACCAGGAACATCTGGAAAAACAAGGCGCCAAGCCAGCCGGCCGCTCCCATCAGGCATCGCACCGCCCACGGCGCATGGTTGTGCTCCGGGCATTCGCCCTGCACCGCGCCGCGCGCGGCCAGCTCCAGCCAGAGCCGTTGTTCGGTCTGCAAGGTGGTGCTCATGCCTGCTCCAGTTGGGCGCGCAGTTGAGCCCGCAGTTGAGCCCGATAGGCGCGCATCAGCCACGCCGCCGCGCCGGCGGCCAGGCCGATGGTGACGAGCCCGAGCAGCAGGAATGCGCCGAAGTCGCCCTTGCCCTCGAACAACAGCTTGCCGAGGCCGGCCACTACCAGCACGATGCCAGTCAGGCAGGTCAGGCTCAGCACGACGATATCGAAGGCGCGTTGCCGGTACCACCACGCCAGCCCTGCCAGCACGGCCGCCGCAATCACGAAAGACGCCGCATCGAAGCGGCTGTCGAACAGGCTGGTCAGTCCCAGCGAGCCGGCCTGCACGCACGCCAGCGCCGCCAGCAAGCGGCTGCCGGTCTGTCCCCGAAAGCCCAGCCCAGGCGCGCGGGCGGCCAGCAGGTGCCACAGCGCCAGTTGCAGCAGCACCGCCCCCAGCAAGGCCAGGGTGGCGGTGCGCAGGTAGCGGCTGTCAAACAGCAGCGCGAACAGGCCTTCCATGCCGAAACGGATGCTGAAGTAACGCAGCAGCGCCACGTTGCCGACCACCAGCACCAGCCACCAGTGCGGCGCCGCGCGTGCCGCCAGCGCCCACGGCACCGCCAGCAGCGCCCACAACGCAAACAGCTGCCAGGCATCGGCGCCGGTCTGGTAAGTCTGGCCGATCACGGCGAGCAGCACGCCGGCCAGCACCTGCGCGCCCCCGAGCGCGGCGCGGCCGGCGGCGCCGGCGGCGGGTCGCAGCCAGGCGAACGCAGCCAGCACCGTGATGGCGGCGGCGAGCAAGCCGAATTTGGAGAACTTGTGTAGTGCTTGCCAGTTGAACGCAAAGAAGACGATCACGCCGGCGCACAGCAGCGCGGTACCCAGCGCCATCAGCGCCTGGTCGAGCCAGCGGCGCCAGTCGCCGGCGGCCGGCTCGGTGCGTGCCCAAGGGGCGGCGATCGCCTCGGCGGCCAGCCGGCCGCGTGCGCGCCAGTCGGCCAGTGCCCGGCGGATGGCGCGCCGTTCGCCGTTTGCCACGGTGGAGGTGACTTGCATGCTCGCCCTTGCGTGCCCGGATGCGTGGGACTTTAGCAAAGCGGCGCCCGGGCCGCACCCGTCTTGCGCCGCGCCGGCGCTATGCCTGGTGCATGGGCGCCGGTATGCTCTGGTTTTTCCGCCTTCCACTCTGCCTGCCCCATGACCCTGGGAATCCTTGCCGCCATCCACGATGAAGTCGACGGCCTGGTGGCCGCGATGCGCCACGACGACAGCCGCGCCACGGTACACACCATCGGCATGCGCGACTACTACGTCGGCAACCTTTACGGCCAGCCGTGCGTGCTGGTGTTGGCGCGCATGGGCAAGGTGGCAGCTTCGGCGACCACGGTCACGCTGATCCGGGAGTTCGGCGCCACCCAGGTGGTCTTTACCGGACTGGCCGGCGGCGTCGGCGCCGACACCAACGTGGGCGACATCGTCATCGCCGACCGCACCCTCCAGCACGACCTCGACGCGCGCCCGCTCTTCGGGCGCCATGAAGTGCCGCTGCTGGACCGCGCCGAATTCCCGGCCGACCCGGCACTGACCGCGGAACTGGAAGGCGCGGCCACGGATTTCCTGCGGCTCGATCTGGCCGCCGACGTGCCGCCCGAGGTGCTGGCCCGCTTCGGCGTGGCCAGGCCGGCGCTGCACAAGGGCATGATCGCCAGCGGCGACCAGTTTATCGGCGCCCCGGCCGCGGTGGCGGAACTGCGCGACCGGCTGCCAGGGCTGCTGGCGGTGGAGATGGAAGGCGCGGCGGTGGCGCAGGTGTGCCACGAATACGGGGTCCCGTACGCGGTCATGCGCACGGTTTCGGACCGGGCCGACGATACCGCCCATGTGGACTTCGCGGCATTCCTGAAGGAAGTGGCCAGCCACTACTCCAACGGCGTGCTGCGGCGGCTGCTGGCCGCGCGGGCCGAAGCGGATCCCGTGCGGACCTGACCAGGATCAAGCGGCGCGCAGATTTCCGACCGCCGCGTCAGTTCTGACGTTACCGTCTGCGCGGCCGGACCGCGCCCCACGCCCCAACCAGGATGGCGGCGCCGGCGATCACCGCCAGCCAGCTGCTGAGCTGCCCGTCGCTGAACAGGTGCAGCGCGCGGCCGCCGTAGAAAGCAGCCGCCGCGCCCGCCGCACCCAGCACCAGCGCGGCCGGCAGGGTCACGACGCGTCCTGCCGGATGCAGCCGGCGCGCCGCCAGTCCCACCAGCAAACCCACGATCAAAGTGCCCAGCATCCGCTTCTCCTGTGTAGCCTGAATCACAGCCGCCTGGATCACATCCGCGCGCCGCGCCATAACAATACTGCAAACCGGGCGCCTGCGACGCATACTGGGTATGCGCCTGCAATCTGTGGTGCCGGCGGTATAATGGCAACCGGTCCGGCCACGCTCCGGATCGTCCCTGTCCCCAACAAATGCAACTGCTCGCGATCGGCATCAACCACACGACGGCACCAGTCTCGCTGCGCGAGCGGGTGGCGTTTCCGCTCGAGCAGATCAAGCCGGCACTGGGCGCACTGCGCGAGCACCTGTCTGGCCGCAGCGGCACCGAAGCCGCCATCCTTTCCACCTGCAACCGCACCGAGATCTACTGCGCCACCGACGTCCTGAAGCCGGGGCAGGAAGGCTTCGAGCACACCCTGCGGTGGCTGTCGCAGCACCACAACGTGCCGGCCAGCGAACTGGCCCCGCACCTGTATGCGCTGCCGCAGTCCGAGGCCGTACGCCATGCCTTCCGCGTGGCCAGCGGGCTGGATTCGATGGTGCTGGGCGAAACCCAGATCCTGGGCCAGCTCAAGGATGCCGTGCGCACCGCCGGCGAGGCCGGCTCGCTGGGGACGTACCTGAACCAGCTGTTCCAGCGCACCTTCGCGGTGGCCAAGGAAGTGCGCGGCCAGACCGAGATCGGCGCGCATTCCGTGTCGATGGCCGCGGCAGCGGTGCGGCTGGCGCAACGGATTTTTGAAAGCGTCTCGACCCAGCGCGTGCTCTTTATCGGCGCGGGCGAGATGATCGAGCTGTGCGCAACGCACTTTGCCGCGCAGCAGCCGCGCCAGATCGTGGTGGCCAACCGCACCGTCGAACGCGGCGAGAAACTGGCCGAGCAGCTGTCCGGCCAGGGCCTGACCGCGCAGGCTATCCGCCTGACCGACCTCGGCGAGCGGCTGCATGAATTCGACATCGTGGTGTCGTGCACCGCCAGTTCGCTGCCGATCATCGGCCTGGGCGCGGTGGAGCGCGCCGTCAAGCGCCGCAAGCACCGCCCGATCATGATGGTCGACCTGGCCGTGCCGCGCGACGTGGAACCGGAAGTCGCGCGCCTGGACGACGTCTTCCTGTACACCGTCGACGACCTTGGCGCGATCGTGCGCGAAGGCAACGCACTGCGCCAGGCCGCGGTCGCGCAGGCCGAAGCCATTATCGAAAGCCGCGTGCAAAATTTCATGCACTGGCTGGAAACGCGCAGCGTGGTGCCGGTCATCCGCGAACTGCAGACCAGCGGCGAAGCCATCCGCCAGGCCGAACTGGAGCGCGCGCGCCGCATGCTGGCACGCGGCGACGACCCCGAGGCGGTGCTTGAAGCCCTGTCCGGCGCACTGACCCGCAAGTTCCTGCACGGCCCGACCCACGCACTGAATCACACCCAGGGCGAAGACCGCGAGGCGCTGCTGCGCCTGGTGCCGGGCCTGTTCCGCCACAGCAGCCACTCCGAGCGCTAGCCGCGCTCCTGTCTTGCCGCGCGCCGACCGCGCTGGCACGCCGCCGCCATCCCGGCAGCCCGGCCCACCGGCCTCCCCCCTTTCCCCCCTTCCCCCCGCATCCCGATGAAAGCCAGCATGCTTGCCAAGCTCGACCAACTGGCCGAGCGACTCGATGAAGTCAACGCCCTGCTCGCGCGCGAAGACGCGACCGCCAACATCGACCAGTACCGCAAGCTCAGCCGCGAACATGCCGAGCTGTCGCCGGTGGCCGAGCAGTACGGGCAATACCGCCAGGCACAGGATGACCTGGGCACCGCGCAGGCGCTGCTGGAGGACGTCGAGATGAAGGACTTCGCCGCCGACGAGATCGCCAGCGCGCGCGAGCGGCTGGATGCGCTGGAACAAAGCCTGCAACGCCTGCTGCTGCCCAAGGATCCCAACGACGACCGCAATTTGCTGCTGGAAATCCGCGCCGGCGCCGGCGGCGAGGAAAGCGCGCTGTTCGCCGCCGACCTGCTGCGGATGTACACGCGCTACGCCGAGCGCCAGCGCTGGCAGGTCGAGATCATGAGCGAGTCCGAGTCCGACCTGGGCGGCTTCCGGGAAGTCATCGTGCGGATCGCCGGCGATGCCGCGTTTTCAAAGCTGAAGTTCGAATCCGGCGGCCATCGCGTGCAACGCGTGCCCGCCACCGAGGCGCAGGGGCGCATCCACACTTCCGCCTGCACGGTGGCGGTAATGCCGGAAGCCGACGAAGTCGGCGAGGTCGAGATCAACCCGGCCGACCTGCGCATCGACACCTTCCGCGCCTCGGGCGCCGGTGGCCAGCACGTGAACAAGACCGATTCGGCCGTGCGCCTGACCCACTTGCCCACAGGCATCGTGGTCGAGTGCCAGGACGACCGCTCCCAGCACCGCAACAAGGATAAGGCCATGAAAGTGCTGGCCGCGCGCATCAAGGACATGCAGACCCGCGCCGCACAGGCGAAGGAAGCCAGCACGCGGCGCAACCTGATCGGCTCGGGCGACCGCAGCGACCGCATCCGCACCTACAACTTCCCGCAGGGCCGGGTAACCGACCACCGCATCAACCTGACGCTCTACAAGATCGACATGATCATGGACGGCGACATGGACGAGCTGCTGTCGTCGCTGGCCGCCGAGCACCAGGCAGATCAACTGGCAGCTCTCGGCGAAGACGCATAAGCGGCTCACGCGGCGCCCAGCTCCGCTTCGTGCACGAACAGCGCGTAACGTCCCACAAGACTTTGTATTTCTTGTAAATGCTTGAAACAGCACTGGTAGGGGTAAACGCGCTGTCTATAATCGATTTCGACCGGCAAACGGAGAATGGTGCCGGGTGAGTCTCTCCCAAAACATTTCCTAGGACGAAATCATGAAAAAACTGCTCGCGCTGTTGATGATCACCGCGGCCATGGCCGCTTGCAGCAAGAAGGAAGAAGCTCCTGCAGCTTCCAGCGCCGACAGCGCCATGCAAAGCGCCGCTGAATCCGCCAAGGCCGCTGCCAGCGACGCCGCCGCAGCAGCCGGCAGCGCTGCCGACGCCGCCAAGGCTGCCGCCAGCGATGCCGCTTCGAGCGCGGCGGCCGCGGCCGAGAAGGCCAAGGAAGAAGCCGGCAGCGCCATGGCCAATGCCAAGCAGGCAGCCAAGGACGCCGTCAATGCCGGCGCCGACAAGGCCAAGGACACCGTCAATAAGTAATCGTCCCGGCGGGGGCTTTATGCCGCCCGCCTCCGATGGGCGGTACACTTGGCGAAACGCCGGAAGTCCCGCCTCAAAGCCCCGCCAGGCCCTGTGCCGGTGGGGTTTTTTGTGGCCGGCAACAGAACCGTCCCTACCAGATGTCTTCCCCCAACACTGCCGCGCTGCCGGCCACGCCTACGCTGCGTGAAGCCCAGACCCTCGCCGCCATGGTGGGCCTGCCCACGCTGGAAGCGCGCATGCTGCTGACGCACGTGACCGGGCTCAGCCGCACGCAACTGATCACGCGCGATACCGACACGCTCACGCTGCCCCAGCGCGATGCCTTTGCCACGCTGCTGGCGCGGCGTCTCGCTGGCGAGCCGATGGCCTACCTGCTGGGCGAGCGCGAATTTTTCGGCCGCAAGTTCCGCGTCACGCCCGATGTGCTGATCCCTCGCCCAGACACCGAGATCGCCACCGAAGCCTCGCTGGCCCGGCTGGCCGACGTGCCCCATCCGCACGTGCTGGACCTGGGCACCGGCTCGGGCATCCTGGCCGTGACGCTGGCGCGCGAACGCACCGATGCGCAGGTATGGGCGACCGACATCTCGCCCGGCGCGCTGATGGTGGCGCAGGATAACGCCAGCGCCCTTGGCGCCGACCGTATCAACTTCCTCGTATCGGACTGGTACGCCGCGCTGCCGCCCGGGCTGCGCTTCCACCTGGTCGTCAGCAACCCGCCTTATATCGCCGCGGGCGATCCGCATTTGGCCGAAGGCGACCTGCGCTTCGAGCCCATCGATGCACTGACCGACCACGAGGACGGCCTGTCCGACCTGCGCACCATTGTCGACGGCGCGCCGCAGCGGTTGCTGCCGGGCGGCTGGCTGCTGATGGAACACGGCTTCGACCAGGCGCAGGCGACGCGCGCGCTGCTGCAGGAGGCCGGCTTCACCGACGTTTTCACCGCGCGCGACCTGGCCGGCCAGGAACGCTGCACCGGCGGACGCTGGTCTGGGGCGCAACCCTGAAGCCCGCCGGCGATTCCGGTAAAATCGCTGGCAGATTCCCGCCGCGTGGCTTGCCGCGCGGCATCCCTTTTCCCTTTCCCCCAGGCGGCGCCGGCACGGCGGCGCCATCCAACTGAAAAGCAGACCATGAGCGACGTGCAGCAAAAGATCGACCAGATCGTCAAGGGCAACCCGGTTGTCCTGTTCATGAAAGGCACCGCGCAGTTCCCGATGTGCGGCTTCTCGGGCCGCGCCATCCAGATCCTGAAGGCCTGCGGCGTCGACGCGCCGACCACGGTCAACGTGCTGGACGACGAAGGCATCCGCCAGGGCATCAAGGAATACGCCAACTGGCCGACCATCCCGCAGCTCTACGTGAACGGCGAGTTCATCGGCGGCTCGGACATCATGATGGAGATGTACCAGAACGGCGAACTGCAAACCCTGCTGAAGGGCTGAGCCCGCCATGCCCGTGGGCGCTGTCCCGCCCGCATCGGCGGGGACCGTACCGCCGCGGCGGCTGATCGTCGCGATCACGGGCGCCACCGGCGCCATCTACGGCGTGCGCCTGCTGCAGGTGCTGCAGGCGGCGCCTGGTATCGAGACCCACCTGCTGATCTCGCCGGCCGGCGTGATGAACCTGCAGCACGAGCTGGACATCGGCCGTGCCGAGGTGGAGGCGCTGGCCAGCGTCGTGCACAACGTGCGCGATATCGGCGCCACCATTGCCAGCGGCTCGTTCCGCGCACACGCGATGGTGGTGGCGCCCTGCTCCATGCGCACGCTCGCGGCGATTGCGCACGGCCTGTCCGATAACCTGATCACGCGCGCCGCCGACGTCACGCTGAAAGAGCGGCGCAAGCTGGTCTTGATGGTGCGGGAAACGCCGCTGAACCTTGCGCACCTGCGCAACATGACGGCGGTGACGGAAATGGGCGGGATCGTGTTCCCGCCAGTGCCGGGCTTCTACCAGAAGCCGCAAAGCATTGCCGAGCTGGTCGACCATACGGTCGGCCGGGTGCTGGACCTGGTCGACCTGCCCGAGATCGGCCAGACGCTCACGCCCAGCTGGGGCGGGCTCAACGCCCGGCCCGGTGACGCGGCGGGCGGCAACTGAACGCTGTTGCCGGGCTCCCCGCCGGGCTTCAATTCCTGCTGCGCTCACATCCTCCTGAACGCCACGCCATTGGCTGGCAATTACCAGTGGCGATGGCCGTGGCCATAGTGGCCGCGGCCGTAGTAGCCGCGGCCATAATAGCCGCGACCATAGTAGCCATGGCCGCCGTAGTAGTAAGGACGCGGCGCGACCACGACCGGTGCGGGGGCAACGTAGACAGGCGCCGGGCCCAGCGCTGGGCCGGCGGGGGTGGGATAGACGGCGCAGCCGCCCAGCAGGGCGACCGAGGCCGCCGCGGCAGGCAGTCCAATCGTCAGCAGTTTCATGGTGTGTTCCTAGGGGACCTCAGGGCGGAAACGGGCATGTGCCTGCCCTGCTGACGTTATACGGGCAGCATGCGTAATACGGCGTCAAAGGCGTGTAAGGCTTGTTACCGTTCCCTACGACGCCGGACGCCGCCCCCTCAGATCTCGAACCTGATCCCCTGCGCCAGCGGCAACGAGTCGCCGTAGTTGATCGTGTTGGTCGCCCGGCGCATATACCCCTTCCACGCATCCGACCCCGACTCGCGCCCGCCGCCGGTCGCCTTCTCGCCGCCGAAGGCGCCGCCGATCTCGGCGCCGCTGGTGCCGATATTGACGTTGGCGATGCCGCAGTCGCTGCCCGCCGACGACAGGAAGCGCTCGGCCTCGCGCATCGACTCGGTAAAGATGCACGACGACAGCCCGTGCGCGGCGGCATTGTTCAGCGCGATCGCCTCGTCGAAGCTGGTGTACGGCATCAGGTACAGGATCGGCGCGAAGGTCTCGGTCAGCATGGTGTCGTGCTGCACGTCGGTCATCACCAGCGCCGGCCGCACATAGCAGGCGTGCGGGAAGCGCCCGGCCAGCAGCCGTTCGCCGCCGGTGACGATATTGCCCTGCGCGCGGCACGCGGCCAGCGCATTGGCCATGGCTTCGCCCGCGGCGTTGTCGATCAGCGGCCCGATCAGCGTGCCGTCGTCGAGCGGATCGCCGACCGGCAGCCGGTCGAACACCGTGACCAGCCGGCTCGCCATGGTATCCATCAGGTCGGCATGGACGAAGCAGCGCCGCAGCGTGGTGCAACGCTGGCCCGCCGTGCCCGCCGCGGCGAAGGTGATGGCGCGGACCGCCAGCTCGATATCGGCCGACGGCGCGACGATGGCCGCGTTGTTGCCGCCCAGCTCAAGAATGCTGCGCTTGAACTGCCCGGCGCAGGCGGTGCCGACCTCGCGGCCCATGCGGGTCGAGCCGGTCGCGCTGACCAGCCGCACCGCCGGGTGTTGCACCAGGTGGTTGCCGAGCATGCGCCCCCCCGGCATCACCGCGGTGATGCCGGCATGCTGCGGCGCCGCCGCGGCCAGCACGCGCTCGAGCAGCCCGTGCGCGGCCAGCGCACATAGCGACGCCTTCTCCGACGGCTTCCACAGCACGCCGTTGCCGCATACCAGCGCCAGCGCCGCGTTCCACGCCCACACCGCCACCGGGAAATTGAAGGCCGAGATCACGCCGCACAGGCCATACGGATGCCAGGTCTCGCGCATGGCATGCTGCGGGCGCTCCGAGGCAATGGTCAGCCCATGCAGCTGGCGCGACAGGCCCACGGCGAAGTCGCAGATGTCGATCATCTCCTGCACCTCGCCCAGCCCTTCCTGCAGGATCTTGCCGGTTTCCAGCGACACCATCCGGCCGAGCGCGGGCTTGTGCTCGCGCAGCACCTCGCCGTAGCGCCGCACGATCTCGCCGCGCGCCGGCGCCGGCAGCAGCGCCCAGGTGCTCTGCGCCGCGTGCGCGCGTGCGACCAGCGCATCGGCCTGCGCCGGCGTGCAGGCGGGCACATGGCCGATGGCCTCGCCGTCGACCGGCGAGCGCACCGTCACCGCGCCGGCAGGCGTGCCGTCCTGCCATGGCCGCTGCAGCCCCAGCGAATCCCAGCAGGCTGCGAACTCTTGCGCTTTCATACGAGGGTCTCCTGCAGCGGATGCTGCGTGTAGTGGCGGCCGAAGCGGTTGCTGAGGAAGGCGTCGAGCGGCATCGCCTCCTGGCGCACGAAACCCGCCTGCGGCAGCGCGCCGCTGGCCACCATGTCCAGCGCGGTGCAGATGCCCGCCGCGGTGGTCAGCTGGATCGCATTGACGTGCCCGGCCTTGCCGTCGACCCCACCGATGCGCGCCGAGAACGCAGCCTGCGTCAGCGGCCCGCGTCCGCGCTCGCCGCCGGCCGGGTAGCCGGTAGCCGTGGCAAACACGATCACCACGTCCTGCTCGGTCACCGGGATGGCGCGGTCGAAGATCTCGCGCAGCCAGTCGCGGCGCTCGCGCAGGCGCAGGTCGTTGAGCAGCAGCTTCATCAGCGCGCAGTGGCCGGGGTAGCGGATGGACTTGTAGTCGACGTGGCGCGCGCGCCCCGCCAGCGTCTCGGGCAACGTGCCAAGGCCGCCAGATGTATTAAAGGCTTCGTACTCGATACCGTCCAGCGCGAAGCTTTCCAGCCCTTCCAGCGCCGGCAGCTCGACGCGGCGGCCGTCGACGATGGCTTCGCACGGGTTGCAGTACTCGTTGATCAGTCCCTCGGTGCTCCAGGTCAGGTTGTACTTGAGCGCGTTGCTGGGATAGCGCGGCAGCGCGCCGACCCGCATCTGCAGGTCCAGCAGCTCGCCTCCGCCACGCAGGAAGCGCCCCGCCAGGTCATGCCCGACCACGCCGATAAAGCCCGGCGCCAACCCGCACTGCGGCATCAGCACCGAGCGCGCGTTCTGCGCCAGCTGGCGGATCGCATGGGTGGCAGCCACGTCCTCGGTCAGGTCGAAGTAGTGCACGCCCAGCCGCGCGGCGACCGAGGCCACGGCAATGGCGGCGTGGAATGGCAGCGCGTTGAGCACCGCGTCGGCGCCGGCCAGCAGCGCGGCGCAGGTGCCGGGTTCGGTGGGGTCGCCGGCGCGCGCCAGCACGCCGCGCGGCAGGCCGTCGAGGCGGCGCGCGTCATGGTCGACCACGCTGACGCGGTAGTCGCCGCTGTCATGCAGCATGGCGGCAATGGTGCGGCCGATCTTGCCCGCGCCCAGCACCGTCACGTGCAGCGGGCGGTTTGCCTTGGGCAGGTCTGGAGGGGCCTGCCGGCCCAGGTTCGAGGGTTGCATGGTGTCTTAGTCCACAAGAAAGGTTGTCCCGTGACTGGAGTATGGATAGGGGCGGCAACGGAATGAAGGCACGAGAACGACGAAAACCCGCCATAATCGAACGAAGCGACGAAACTGTCCGACGTTATGACCGAACTCGACTTGACCGACCGCCACCTGCTGTCGTTGCTGCAGGCCAATGCGCGCGAAAGCGCCGCAAACCTCGCCCGGCAGCTGGGGATCGCCCGTACGACCGTGGTGGCCCGCATCGCCCGGCTGGAGCGCAGCGGCGTGATCGCCGGCTATGGCGTGCGCCTGGGGCAGAAGATGGAAGAGAACGTGATCCTGGCCTACTGCGGGTTGTCGGTGCAGCCCAAGGCCGCGCCGGCGATCCTGCGGGCGCTGCAGCGCCTGCCTGAGATCGAAGAGGTCAACTCCGTCAGCGGGCCGGTCGATTACCTGGTAGCGATCCGTTGCGACACGCACGACCGGCTGGATCGGCTGCTGGACGAGATCGGCATGCTCGACGGCGTGAACCACACCACCACATCGATCGTGCTGGCGCGCAAGCTCGACCGCCGGCGCGCTGCCGGCTGAAGCGGTATGCTCCCTGACCGAACAAGCCAAAGCGGAGATATCCAATGAGCAATCCGATCCGTGTCGCCGTGGGCGGCGTGACCGGCTGGGCCGGCGGTGAACTGGCGCGCGGCGTGGCGCATGCCCACGACATGGCGCTGGTGGCAGGCCTGTCGCGCGGCGCCGCCGGGCAGCCGCTGGCGCAGCTGACCGGCCATGCCGACACGCCGGGCGTGGCTGCCGCCAGCATCGAAGCGCTGGGGCAGACACCCTATGACGTCTATGTCGAGTACACCAAGCCGGCCGTCGCCAAGCACAACATCCTGCTGGCGCTGGCGCACGGCGCGCACGTGGTGGTGGGCACTTCGGGGCTGACCGACGAGGACTACGCCGAGATCGACGCAGCCGCGCGCAAAGCCGAGCGTGGCGTACTGGCCTGCGGCAATTTCGCCATTACCGTGGTGCTGCTGCAGAAGTTTGCGGAAATGGCGGCGCGCCATCTGGAACACTGGGAGATCATCGACTACGCCAAGGCCGGCAAAGTCGACGTGCCGTCTGGCACGGTGCGCGAGCTGGCGTACCGGCTCGGCCAGGTCAAGACCGCCGCGCAGGCGGTGCCGGTGGACCAGGTCAACGGCCCGAAGGAAACGCGCGGCGCGGCCATGTCGGGCACGCAGGTGCATGCGGTGCGGCTGCCGGGCTACCAGCTCGGCGTGGAGGTGATCTTCGGTGCCGACGGCCAGCGCCTTCACCTCAAGCACGAGGCCGGCGACGGCTCCAAGCCCTATGTCGCCGGCGCGCTTCTGGCGATCCGCAAGGTCCACACCGTGCGCGGCGTGGTGCGGGGGCTGGACAAGGTGATGGAGGGGCTGTGACGGCGGCAGGCCGTCACAGCCGCGTCCTACCAGCTGCCGGGGTTGACCGGCTTGGCAGGCGGCTTGGCGGCCGCCTTTTCTGTCTTTTCAGGCTGTTCAGGCTTTTCAGACTTTTCAGACTTGCCCTTCGCCGCCGGCGCGGACGCGGGGTTCAGCTTGCCGGCCACTTCGGCATCTTTTTCCGCCATCAGCGCGCGCGCCTGCGGCAGCAGCATCTCGATGGTGCCGGTGGCGGGGTCTTCCGGCATCGCGTACAGCTCAACCGTCAGCGGCCTCTTCATCCAGCCGGCATGGATCGTCTTGACGGTCTTGCCGGCCTTGTCGCGCATTTCTTCCGGCTCCTGGCGGAACGGCTTGCCGTACAGCGCATTGAGGCTGTCGACGGCGGCCTGCTGCGAGTTGGCCCCGGCGGTCGGCACCACCAGGCCGACCAGCGCATTGCGGTCGACAAAGGCCAGCACGTGATGGCCGTCCATGAACCCCGGGCGCTTGTCGCGCGGCACGCCCACCTGTCGCATCAGGCCGTCGCCCTTCAACTCCACGCAGAACGCGGTCACGTCGCGGCCATCGGGCGAGCGCTTGTCGGCGCAGTCCGGCAGCGCGGGCAGCGGGTTGCCGATCTCGAGCATGCCCAGCAAGGGCGACAGTGCGCTGTTCTCGGCGCTGTTGGCTGCCTTGGCGGCCTTGGATTCTGCAGGCGCGGCGGCGGGCTTGGCGGCGGGGGCGGCAATGGCGCCGGCGGCGCCCAGCAGGCCGGCGAGCGCCAGCCCGGCAACGGGAAATTTCAAATCAGACTCCTGGAAAACGGCTCCGGGTTGGAGCGCGCCCCGGCCGTGATGTTCCTCAGCGCCGGGTGCGGTACCCGTCATGCATGGCAACGGGCAAGCGGCATGGGTGCCGCGCAAGCCACCGGACGCCTGCGGATCGGGGCGAGCGCTAGCTTAACCGATCGCCCCGGCGGCTCCTGCACATGCGGCGGCATCAGGTTGCCGCCCCGTCAGGCCGGCGCCTTGCGCACCAGCGCCAGCGCCTCGCGCCGGAACGCGTGGCCGACCTGATGGTAGAACGGGTGCGGCGAAAACTGCCGCGAGATGAACGAGGCCAGCAGCGATGCGGCGAGCAGGAACACGGTCAGGTCCTGCGTGCGCGTCATCTCCATCACGATCACGCTGGCGGTGATCGGCGCCTGCGTGGCCGCGGCCAGGAACGCCGCCATCGACACCAACGCCAGCACGCGCGGCTCGGCCATGCCGGTGACAAACTGCGCCACGTTCTCGCCAATGCCCGCGCCGATGGCCAGCGCCGGCGTGAAGATCCCGCCCGGGATGCCGGCAAAGTACGACACCACCGTCGCCACCAGCTTGGCGATGCCGAACCACAGCGTGGCATGGGATTCGCCGTTGATCAGCGCCGCGGCCTGCTCGTAGCCGGTGCCGAAGGTGGCGCCCGCGGTCGCCACGCCGAGCACCGCCACCACCAGTCCGCAGCCAAACGCGACCCACACCGGATGCTGCATCGCCCAGTCACCCCAGCGCGTGGGCAGCAGCCCGGGCACGCCGCCCGCCAGTGCCTTGGCGAAGAAGCCGCCCAGCACGCCATTGAGCAGCGCGCACACCAGCACCGGGCCCCACGCGTTGCTCAGCACCAGCATCGGCACCTTGACCACGAAATACGGGTTGTTGCCCAGCACCGCCAGCGACAGGAAGCCGGCGGTCAGCACGCCCGAGAGCACCAGCCGGTCCCAACGCACCGCGGTGCCGCGTCCCAGTTCCTCGATGGCGAACACCACGCCGGCCAGCGGCGTGTTGAACGCTGCCGCCAGCCCGCCGGCCGCGCCCGCGGCGATCAGCGCATTGGGATGGAAGCCGATGCGGAAGCGCAGCTTCTCCTGGCACCAGCGGCCCCACGCCAGCATGGCGGCGGCGCCGACCTGCACCGACGGCCCCTCGCGGCCCACCGATGCGCCGGCCAGCAACGCCAGCGTGGTCAGCAACACCTTCCACATCGATTGCCGCAATGACACCAGGACCGTCTGCGCCGGACCATTGGGCGGCAGTGTGACCGCCGCGATCACCTGCGGGATGCCGCTGCCACGCGCCTGTGGCGCGAAGCGGATCGTCAGCCAGCGCAACGCGGCCAGGCCGAATGGCAGCATCACGAACGCCAGCCAGGGCGTAGCTTGAGTCAGGTGGTGGTTCCAGCGCAGCGCCACCTCGGCGATCCACGCGAACACCAGCGAGAACAGGCCGACGCAGCCCGCGCCGAACATGAACACCGTGTAGCGCAGCGTGGTGCGCGATATGCGGCCCGCCTGGCGCGACTTGCGCCACGCGGCGACGCGGGCGCGGCGGCTGATTTCGTTGATGAGGCGGGGATCGGGGGGCGGTGCGGCGGGGTCCGGCTGGGCCTGCGCGTCTGGGCGCTGCGCCGGCTCCGTGGACGACGGGTCGGCGGAATCGGGATCTTTGGGCCTGGTGGGCTCGTTGGGCTCGTTGGGCTCGCGCTCGGTCATGACACGGGGGCGTTGCTGGGGCATCCGGCGCGGCGACGGTACTTGCGAGGCCGGGATCAGCGAGAACTATACGCCCATCGTTGCGGCGTGGGCTTACCGTTGATCGGCTCGCGAGCATTTGAGCAGGCTGCCGCCCATGGTGAACGCTCCCCTCTCCCGCGAAGTGGGAGAGGGGTTGGGGGAGAGGGCCAGCGCGTCAATGAAGTGAAGCGCTATCGTGCTTGCCATGGACCTGCCCTCTCCCCCGGCCCTCTCCCGCGCGCGGGAGAGGGAGCAAACCAGCGGTCTGCCAGTGTACGCGTACCTAGTCCAGCGAAATATTATTCGCCCGAATCACCTTGCCCCAATGCTCCCGGTCCGCCTCGATATACCGGTCGATCTCCGCCTGCGTGCGCGGCGGCTGCACGATCAGCCCGAGCGCGCTGAAGGTCGCGCGGAACTGCGGATCCTTCAGCACGTGCGATACCGCAGCCTGCAATTTGGCCACCGCCTCGGGCGGCGTCTGCGCGGGCACCGCCAGCCCGAACCACGTCGCGGCCTGGAAATTGGGATAGCCGCTCTCCGCCACGGTCGGCACGTTGGGCAGCACCTCCAGCCGATTGCGGCCAGTGACCGCCAGCGGCTTGAGCTTGCCGGCCTTGATATGCGGCAGCGAGGTGCTGACCACATCGACCATCAGTTGCACGTCGTTGGCCAGCAGCGCCGCCAGCGCCGGCGCGCTGCCGTTGTAGGGCACGTGCGTGACGTTGATGCCGAGCTCGGTCTTGAGCATCTCGGTGGCCAGCTGCAGCGCATTGCCCAGCCCCACCGATGCATAGTTGAGCTTGCCGCCGGACGACCTGGCGTAGGCCGCGAACTCCTTGATGTTGCTGGCCGGCACCTGGGTGTTGGTCACCACCACCAGCGGCGCCTCGGCGCCGATCGCGAAGATCTTGAAGTCCTTGGGCGGATCGTAGGTGATCTTCTTGTACAGCATGGGGTTCAGCACCATGCTGCCGTTGGTCGCCAGCACCATGGTGTAGCCGTCGGCGGGCGCACGGGCCACGCTGTTGGTGCCGATCATGGTGGCGGCGCCGGGGCGGTTTTCCACCACCACGGTCTGGCCAAGCTGGCGCGACATGCCGTCGGCCAGCGCCCGCCCGAACTGGTCGGTCGAGCCGCCCGGCGTGTACGGCACCACCAGCTTGAGCGGCCGGTCCGGATAGGCGGCCAGCGCGGCGCCGCCCCACAGTGCCAGTGCGCAGCCGGCGCCGGCTGCCATCGCGGCGAGCCAGGCCCGCCGTCCTTTCTTGTCCTCGTGCATCGCGTCTCCTCCTGTGGTTATCTCTGTATTTGCCGCGCTGCCCGGTAGACTCAGACGCGCCGCTGGCGGCCTTCCCAGTATCGGTCACGCAGCCGGCGCTTGGCGAGCTTGCCGGTCTCGTCGCGCGGCAGCTGTGGCTCGATCACGATGCTGCGCGGCACCTTGAAGCCCGACAGCCGCTGGCGCAGCCATTCGATCACGTCTGCCTCGCGGATTTCCACGCCCGGCATCGGCTGCACCATGCCCAGCAGGCGTTCGCCGTACTCGTCGTCGGGGACGCCGAACACCACGCAGTCGGCCACGCCCGGGTAGCGCACCAGTTCGTGCTCGATCTCGGCCGGGTAGATGTTGACGCCGCCGGAGATCACCATGTCCGAGGCGCGGTCGCAGATAAACAGATAGCCGTCGGCATCGACGTAGCCCATGTCGCCCAGCGTCACCAGCCCGCCGCGGTCGATGGCGCGGCGCGCGGCGTCGTTGTTGCGGTAGCTGAAGTCGGGATAGGCGGGCTGGCGCACGTAGACCAGGCCGATCTCGCCCGGCGCGCACTCGCGGCCGTCTTCGTCCAGGATGCGCAGTTGCGCGTCGTCGACCGGGCGGCCGGCGGTGCCGGGGCGCGCGGCGGCGTCGGCCGGCGTGGCCACGGTAATCATCCCGGCTTCGCTGGAAGCATAGGTCTCGTGGATGATCGGACCAAACCAGTCGAGCATGGCGCGCTTGACCTCCGGCGCGCACGGCGAGCCGGTCGAAGCGACGAAGCGCAGCGACGACAGGTCGTACTTCGCGCGCACTTCGGGCGCCAGCTTGAGCAGGCGCACGTACATGATCGGCACCAGGTAGATCACGTCGATGCGGTGTTTTTCGATCAGCGCCAGCACCTGCTCGGCGTCGAAGCGCGGCGTGATCACCAGCCGCTCGGCCATCTGCAGCGCGTTCTGGATAAACGAGCTTGGCGCGCTGTGATACAGCGGCGCCGACATCAGCGCGCGGCAGCCCGGCTCGAGGCCGTAGGTCTGGCGCACCAGCGAGCGCGCGCGCGCCTGCTGCGCTTCCAGCTGGTCCAGCGGGACCGGAGCGCGTATCACGCCCTTGGGCCGGCCGGTGGTGCCGGACGTGTAAGCCATATGGCCGCGCGGCGCCACGCGTGGGCCGTCATAGGCGGGCTGCTGCGCCAGCCAGCCTTCATATTCGAGCGCGCCCTCGGCGCTGCCACCAACCGACAGCACGGTCATGCCGGCGGGCACGGCGTCGCGCACCGCGGGCAGCAGGTCGGACTGGACCAGCAACACCTTGGCGCCGCTGTCGGCCAGCAGGAAGCGCACTTCTTCGGCGGTGAAGTGCCAGTTGATCGGACAGTAGTAGCAGCCGGCGGTGCGGCAGGCGTTGACAACATCGGCGTAGGCGGGATCGTTGCGCAGCAGTACCGCGACCACGTCGCCCTCCTGGACGCCCAACCGGCGCAGTCCGCCGGCGAGTTGCGCGCCGCGCGCCACCAATTCGTCGGCGGTGCGGTGCATGTCTTCAAACCAGAGGTCCGTGGCCATCCGTGTCTCCCTTTTTTCGCTGTGCTGACTGACAGCTTGCCACTGTATCGGCGCTGCCTTGCATCGACAATCACGCACAGCGGAATCACAATGTTGCGCCAGACTCGACAATTCCACAGGCAATCCCGGATGGACCTCAACCTGATCCAGGCCTTCGTCGACATCGTCGATGCCGGCAATCTTGCCGAAGCGGGCCGGCGGCGCGGCGTCACGCGCTCGCAGGTCAGCCGCCAGTTGCGCGAGCTGGAGCACCAGGCCGGCGCCCAACTGCTGCGCCGGACCACGCGCCGGCTGGAGCTGACCGAGCCTGGCCAGGCGCTGTACCAGCACGGCGTGCGCATCCTGCAAGAGGTGACTGCGGCACAGGCGGAGATCGACAGCCTGGGCAAGACCCTGCGCGGCCATGTCCGCGTCAGCGTGCCGACCGGGCTGGGCGACGCCTATATCGCGCCATTGCTGCTGCGTTTTGCCAAGTTGCATCCCGGGATCACCCTCCGGGTGTTCTTCGCCAACCGGGTCAACGACCTGATCGCGGCCGAGATCGACGTGGCGCTGAAGGTCACCTCGGCGCCACCGCTGGACCATGTGGCTCGGGAAATCTGCGATATCCGCTGGCAACTGTATGCATCGCCGGATTACCTCGCGACCATCCCGCCAGTGCGGGTGCCGCCAGACCTGGCCGGGTGCAACTTCCTTTGCCCGCCCTATACGCCGCGCCAGTTCGCGCTGTCGCTGTACCGCGAGGGCCAGCGCGTGGACGTGGCGCTGACGCCGACGCTGCAATCCGAGCACTTCCTGTTCCTGGCGCGCGCGGTCACCGAGGGGCATGGCATCGGCCTGCTGCCGGTCTATATCGGCTGGGAGGCTGTGCAAGCCGGCACGCTGGTGCCCGTGCTGCCGGACTGGCGGCCGGAAGGGCTGGGCAACCGGCTCTTCATCATCACCACGCCGAACCTGCATCCGTCGATGGCCACCCGGGCGCTGATCGGATTCATGCGGGAAGAACTGGGCAAACTGGAAGTCTTTGCCGCGCCCTGAAGGCCCTCAGCCCCCTTGACGTGGCGCCGGCGCCACGCATGGGCGGGATGGCCGATGATCGAACGGAATTGCGCAGCCCGCCGGTCAGTTGGTGAACGAACTTTCATTCTGCAAGTTATGCTTCCAAAAACTTGCAAATTGAAAGCAGGACACCGGCCGAGGCGCGGAAACCATGCCACCCACCCCTACCGATTTCACTTCCATGCCCTGCCCGGTCGCCCGATCCATGGCAGTGCTGGGCGAGCGCTGGGCCATCCTGGTATTGCGCGAAGCCTTCTACGGCAGCACCCGCTTCGATGAATTCGAACGCAACCTGGGCATTGCCCCCAATATCCTCAGCGCCCGGCTCAAGACGCTGGTGGCGCATGGCCTGCTGACCCGTGTCACGCCGGAGAGCGGCGGCCGCCACGTCTACCAGCTGACCGACAAAGGCCGCGACTTCTTCCCGGCCTTTGTCGCGCTCAAGGCCTGGGCCGACCGCTGGATGACCGATGAAAAAGGTCCGCTGACGGTGCTGCAGGACCGCCGCACCGGCCAGGAAATCGCCGAGCCCGCACTGGCACGCGCCGACGGCACGCCGATCACGCTGGACGACGTGCGCGTGCTGCCCGGTCCGGGCGCCGGCCGCTTCCTGCAGCGCCGCTTCGGCGAACCCGACAACATCGGCCACGGCACGGAGCACGGACATGAGTGAAACCGGCGCCTTGCCTGCCGGCACCGTACCGGCCGAGACCGTCCCCGCCACCGTCCCCGCCACGGAACTCGCCCGCCGCATCGGCCGGCTGGCCGGCCCGACCGCGCTGATCGCGGTGCTGCAGGCCGTGGGCCAGTTGATCGAAACCTGGCTGGCCGCGCGCCAGGGCACCGCCGCGCTGGCGGGCTGGGCGGTTGTGCTGCCGTTTGCGTTGCTGCTGCAGCAGATGTCGACCGGCGCCATGGGCGGCGGCGTGGTCGCGGCGATCGCGCGGGCGCTGGGTGCCAACAAGCGCGACGAGGCTTCGGCGCTGGTGATGCATGCGCTGCTGATCGCTGTCACGGCCGGGCTGGCCTTTGCCGTGGTGCTGGCCGGCTTCCCGCGCGGCGTGCTCGGTGCCGTGGCCGGCGCCACCGCGGCCGAAGCGGCTGCCACCTATGCGATCTGGCTGTTCGGCGCGGGCGCGATCCCGGCGTGGCTGGCCAATACGCTGGCCTCGGTGCTGCGCGGCGGCGGCCGCCATGCGCTGGCGGCGCGCGTGCTGGCGCTGATGTGGGTGGCCTTCCCGGTGCTGGCGTGGCTGCTGGCCGAACCCGCCGGCATGGGCCTGGCCGGCATCGGCGCGGCGCTGGCGGCGGTGTCGTGGGCCGCGGCGCTGGCGATGGCGATCGTGGTCGCGCGCGGCGGCGCGGGCTTCGTGCCAGTGCTGCGGGTGCGGCCGTCGTGGCCGCTGTTCGCGCGCATCTTGTCGGTGGGGCTGGTGGCGTGCGCGCTGGCGTCGGTGGCCAACCTGACCACCATCCTCGTCACCACGCAGTTGCGCCATCATGGCACCGCGGCGGTGGCGGCCTACGGGATCTCGGCGCGGCTGGAATTTTTGATGATCCCCCTGGCGTTCGGCGTGGGCTCGGCGCTGACGGCGCTGGTCGGGCGTGCGGTCGGTGCCGGCGACTGGCATACGGCACGCCGCACCGCATGGGTCGGCGCCTTCCTCGCGTTGCTGATCGCGGGGTCGGCCGGCGCAGCGGTGGGGCTGGCGCCGCTGCGCTTTGCCAGCCTGTTCAGCAGCGATGCCGAAGTGATCGCCATTGCCGCGCGCGCCCTGTCATGGGTGGGGCCGGCGTTTGGCGGCTTCGGCCTGGGGATGGCACTGTATTTCGCCTCGATGGGTGCCGGGCGGATGCGCTGGCCGGCGGCGGCGGGGCTGTGCCGGATCGCGCTGGCCGCCGGCGGAGGCTGGGTGCTGGCCAATGTGTTCGGGATGGGGCTGGACGGGCATTTCCTGGGGGTGGCGCTGGGGATTACCGCGTATGGGGTGGTGACAGCGCTTGGGGTCAGGCAGGGGGAGTGGTCGGCGCGCTGAGGCGCCGCGCGAGCACATCATCGCCGATGGCTCGCGCCCTCTATCACCTCGCCAGCACCTTCGCATCCCCCTGCATCCCCGCATCCCGTACTTCCTGCGGCACCGACGGCCAGCCGCCGCCCAGCGACTTGTACAACGCCGCCGTGCCGGTTAGCACGTCCACCTGCCCCTGCACCGCCTGCAGCTGCGCGGCGAACAGCTTCTCCTGCGCGGTGGTGACTTCGAGATAACTCGAATACCCGCCCTCGTACCGTGCGCTCGACTGGTCGGCATACACCACCAGGCTCTTCTCCTGCTGGCGCAGGCTCACCAGCCGGTTGCGCGTCTCGATGCCATTGGACAAGGCGCTGTTGACGTCGGCCAGCGCGGCCAGCACGGTGCCCTGATACGCCATCATGGCCTGGTCGCGCTGTGCCGACGCGGTCTGCACCTGGCCGCGGATGGCGCCGCCCTGGAAGATCGGCTGGGTCAGGCCCGCGCCGATGCCCCACACCCGCGAGGCGCTGTCCCACAGTCCCGCCGGCGAGCTGGCGATGGCGCCGAACAAGCCGCTCAGGTTGACCGCCGGCAGGTACAGCGCCTGCGCCGCGCCCAGTTGCGCATTGGCGGCAATGGCGCTCTGCTCGGCCTGCAGCACGTCGGGCCGGCGCGACAGCAGCGTGGCCGGCAGGTCGGCGCCGATCGACGGCGGCTGCAGTTCATTGACCGGCTTGCCGCGCTCGATCGGTCCCGGCTCGCGGCCCAGCAGCACCGACAGCGCGTTCTCAGTCTGCGCGATGCCGCTGCGCAGCACCGGGATGGTCGCCTCGGTCACGTAGAAATCGTTCTCCGCCTGCGACAGTTCCACCTGCGAGATCACGCCGCCCTCATAGCGCTGGCGGAAGATATTCAGCCCGTCGCCGCGCGCCTTCAGCGTCTGCTGCGCGATCTCCAGTTGCGCATCCAGCCCGCGCAGCGTGGCGTAGCCCTGCACCACCGACGCTGCCAGCGACAGCACCACGCCACGGCGCGCGTACTCGGCATTCCAGAGGCTGGCCTCGGCGGCCTCGGCCTGCCGGCGGATGCGGCCCCACAGGTCGATTTCCCAGCTGGCATTGGCGAGCAGCTGGTACGAGTTGCGCGGTCCGTCCAACGACGCGAACGGCGTCCCGTTGAAGGTCCCAAGACGCTGGCGCGTAGCCGACGCCGACAGGTTCACCTGCGGGAAGAAGCCCGAGCGCACCACCATCAACTGGCCGCGGAATTCGTCGATGCGCGCGGCGGCGATGCGCACGTCGTAATTGTTGCGCAGCGCCGTATCGACCAGCCCGTTCAGCACCGGGTCGCCGAAGCTGTCCCACCAGGCGCTGTCCGCGGCCACGGTCAGCGCGCCGGTATCGATTCGGTACTGGGCCGGATCGGGCGTGGCCGGCCGTTCGTAGTTGGGTCCGATGGCGCAGCCGCCCAGGGCTGCGGCCAGGCAGGCGCCGGCCAGCGTGCGGCGGGCGCTCATGTCGGTTCTCCGGGCTGGTGGGTGGTGGTCGGCGTGGTGGTCGGCGTGGTGGTCGGCTTGGTGGTCGGCGCAGTGCCCGGCTTGGCCTTGGCCTTGCGCTCGGACATCTTTTCCAGTCCCCAGAAGAACATCGGGATAAAGAACAGCGCGATCACGGTGGCGCCCAGCATGCCGCCGATCACCCCGGTGCCGAGCGACTGGCGGCTGGCCGCCGAGGCCCCGCTCGCGATCGCCAGCGGCACGCAGCCCAGGATGAACGCCAGCGAGGTCATGATGATCGGGCGCAGCCGCAGCTTGGCCGCATGCAGCGCCG
This sequence comes from Cupriavidus sp. NPDC089707, assembly GCF_044748965.1. Classification (NCBI taxonomy): domain Bacteria; kingdom Pseudomonadati; phylum Pseudomonadota; class Betaproteobacteria; order Burkholderiales; family Burkholderiaceae; genus Cupriavidus; species Cupriavidus sp. NPDC089707. The sequence goes on along the minus strand of NZ_JBIVHB010000015.1, from coordinate 93,124 downwards.
CGTCATACGCACTCAGCCCTTCCTTGTGCCGCATCTCGACCGCGAACTCGAAGATCAGGATCGCGTTCTTGGCCGCCAGCGCGATCAGCACCGTCAGGCCGATCTGGAAGTACACGTCGTTCTGCATGCCGCGCAGCAGGATCGCCAGCAGCGCGCCGAACAGCGCGAACGGCACCGCCAGCAGCACGCCAATCGGCAACGACCACTTCTCGTACTGCGCCGCCAGGATCAGGAACACCATCAGCAAGGCGAAGCTGAACACATAGACAGCGGTCGAGCCGGCGGTCTTTTCCTCATACGCCTGGCCGCTCCAGGAGAAGGCATAGCCTTCGCCCAGCACTTCATGCGCGACCTCCTCCATCGCCTGCAGCGCCTGGCCCGAGCTGTAGCCCGGCGCGGCGTCGCCCATGATCTTGGCGGCGGGGAAGTTGTTGAAGCGCGTGACGATGTCGGCGCCGGGCTGGTACTTGACCGTGGTGACCGCCTTGATCGGCACCATCTCACCGGAGCGGTTGCGGACGTACACCTTGTCGATGTCCTCCGGACGCGAGCGGTAGTCAGGCTCGGCCTGCAGGATGACCTGGAACAGCCGGCTGTTCTTGGGGAACTGACTCACGTACAGCGATCCGAACATCGTCTGCAACGCGGAATACACGTTCTCCACCGGCACGCCCTGGGTTTCGGAACGCTCGCGGTCCACCTCCACCATTAACTGGCGCGAACGCGTGTTGATGGTGGAGTTCACGCCGGTCAGCTCGGGCCGCTCGTGCGCCTTGGCGATAAAGGCGCGCACCTTGGCCTCGAGTTGCTGGTAGGTAGCGTCGCCCGTGCTCTGCAGCCAGAACTCGAAGCCGCCGGTGGTGCCCAGGCCCGGGATCGAGGGCGGGTTGATCGGGATCACCACGCCATCCTGGTACTTCGAGAACTCCTTCTTGGCGTTGGTGATCAGGTCGGCCGCGCTCTCGCCCGCGCCGCGCTCGTGGAAGCCCTTGAGCGAAACGAAGATCGTGCCGGCGTTGGCCTTGTTCTGCGAGTCGATCAGGCTGAAGCCGGTCGGCGTCGCCACGGCGGCCACGCCCGGCTGCTTGGCGAACCAGTCGCCGGCGCGATCCGACAGAGCCTGCGTGCGGTCCAGGCTGGCCGCGTCGGGCATGATCACCGCGCCCAGGATGTAACCCTGGTCCTCCACCGGCAGGAACGATGACGGGATGCGCGCGAACATCAGCACGATCGCCGCCAGCATGGCGGCGATCACGCCCAGCGACACGAACGTGCGCCGGATCACCACCTGGTTGGCCTTGTCATAGCGCCCCACCAGTGCATCGAACTTGTTGTTGAACCAGGTGAAGAAGCGGTTCTTCTTGTGCTGCCCGGGCTTGAGCAGGATTGCCGCCATCGCCGGCGACAACGTCAGCGCGACCACGCCCGACAGCACCACCGACACCGCGATCGTCACCGCGAACTGCTTGTACAGCTGCCCGGTAATGCCCGACAGGAATGCCACCGGAATAAACACCGCCAGCAGCACCAGCACGATCGCCACCACCGGCCCGCTGACCTCGTCCATGGCCTTCTTGGCAGCCTCCTTGGGCGGGAGGTTGAATTCGGTCATGTTCCGCTCGACGTTTTCTATCACCACGATCGCGTCGTCGACCACGATCCCGATGGCAAGCACCATGCCGAATAATGTCAGCATGTTGACCGAGAAGCCGAACATGCTCATGCCGACAAAGGCGCCGATGATCGATACCGGCACGGCCAGGATCGGCACCAGCGTGGCGCGGAAACTCTGCAGGAACAGGTAAACCACCAATATCACCAGGATCACCGCATCGCGCAGCGTGTGCACGACCTCGTCGATCGACTCCTCCACGAAAGTGGTCGTGTCCAGCGCCACTTCGTACTCCAGGCCCGGCGGGAACGATTTCTTCAACTCCTCGAGCGTGCCGCGCACCTGCTTGGCCACGTCCAGCGCATTGGCGCCAGGCTGCTGGTAAACCGCCATCAGCGTGGCGGTCTTGCCCTTGTAGCGGCTGCGCAGCGAGTAATCCTTCTGCCCCAGTTCCACGCGCGCCACGTCCTTGAGCCGCACCAGCGCGGCATCGCCGGACTGGGCGCGCAGGATCATGTTCTCGAATTCGGCGGGCTCGGTCATGCGGCCCTTGGTCGCCAGCGGAAAAGTCTGCGTGACCGGGCCCGAGGTCGGCGACTGGCCGATGCGGCCGGCGGAATACTGCTGGTTCTGCGCGGCCACCGCATTCTGGACGTCCTCGACCGTGATGCCGAGCGAGGCCATGCGGTCGGGCCGCAGCCAGACGCGCATGGCGTAGTCCGGGCTGCCGAAGATCGACGACTGGTTGGCGCCGGGGATGCGCTTGAGCGCATCCAGCACGTAGATGTTGGCGTAGTTGCCGACGAAGGTCTGGTCGTAGGTGTTGTCGGGCGAATAGATCGCGATCACCATCATGAACGCCGACGACCGCTTCTGCACCGACACGCCCTGCGCTGTCACCGCATCGGGCAGCGTGGGCTGCGCCAGGTTGACGCGGTTCTGCACGTCCACCTGCGCCAGCTGCGGATCGGTGCCGATGTCGAAGTACACGGTCAGCGTCATGTCCCCGGTGGAGGAACTCGACGAGTTCATGTACATCATGTTGTCGGCGCCGTTGACCTGCTGCTCGATCGGCGCGGCCACGTTCTGCGCCACCACTTCGGCGCTTGCGCCTGGGTACTTGGTGCTGACCGTGATCGAGGGCGGCGTGATGTCGGGAAACTGCGCGATCGGCAGCGCGGTCAGCGCCACCAGGCCGCCGACCACGATGATGATCGACAGCACCGACGCAAAAATCGGGCGGTCGATAAAGAAGTGAGCAAGCTTCATGGCTTGCTCCCGGCGCTTTCCGTTCCCCGTGACGCGGCCGCGGCCGCGGCAGGCATCGACGCCGCGGCGGCCGGGCCGCTGGCGGGCGCCGCGGCGGCCGGCTGGCCGGGCTGCTGTCCGGCGGGGGGCTGTCCGGGTGCATGCCCGCCGGGTTTCACTTCCACCATCTTCACCGGCGCGCCAGGCGCCAGCCGCAGCGCGCCGGTCAGCACCACGCGCTCGCCCGGTTTCAGGCCGGAGCGGATCACCCAGTTGTCACCGGTCCACTGGCCGACTTCCACCACGCGCTGCTGCGCCTTGTTGTCCTTGTCGATCACCCACACCATCTGGCCGCGCGGGCCCTGGATCACCGCTTCCTGCGGCACCGCCACCGCCTGCGTGCGCTCGGCGCCATGCAGCTTCACGCGCACGAACTGCCCCGGCCGCAGCGTGCCCGAAGGGTTGGACACCTCGGCGCGGATCATATAGGTGCCGGTCTCGGAACTGAAGGACGCATCGGCGAAGGTGATCTTGCCGTGATGCGGAAACTGGCTGCCGTCGGCCAGCACAATCACCACGTCGAAGGCGCCTTGCGCCGGGAACTTGAGCGCGCCCGACTCCTGCTCCGAGCGCGAGCTCAGCACCTCGTTCTCGGACAGGCTGAAGTTGACCCACATCGGATCCAGCTTGGCCACGTAGGTCAGCAGGCTGTTGGAGGCATCGATATAGCTGCCGGCCTGCTTCTTGGCGAAGCTCGACACGCCCGTGACCGGTGACTTGATCGTGGTGTAGCCCAAGTTCAGCTTGGCGTTGGTGACATTGGCGCGGGCCGCCTCGACCGAGGCCGCGGCGGCCTGCTGCTTGCCGACCGCGTCGTCGAGATCGCGCTGGCTCAAGGCGTTGCGCTCGGCCAGCGGCCTGACGCGGGCCAGGTCGGCGTTGGCGGTCTTGAGCCGCGCCTGCTGTTGCGCCAGCTCGGCATTGGCGGCGTCCAGCGCGGCGGCGAACGGCTTGGGATCCATCAGGAACATGGTCTCGCCTGCCTTGACTACCGCGCCCTCGGTATAGACGCGCCGGTCAAGGAAGCCATTGACGCGCGCGCGGATTTCTACCTGCTGCGAGCTCTGGGTCTGGCCGACGAAGTCATAGACGATCGGCACATCGGCCAGCGCCACCGTCATCACGCCGACTTCCGTCGCAGGCGGTGCAACTGCCGCCGGTTTTTCCTTGCCGCAGGCCGCCAGCACTACGCAGGCCAGGCACAGTATGCTGCGCCAGTGGAAAGCAGTGTTCACGGGTCCTCCTCCCGCCATGGTGTTGCACGTTCGCGGCACGCGGCGCCCACCTGGGGCGCTGCGCGCCGCAAAGCGGCAGCCATGCGCGTGCCTTGTACGGCAGGGTAAGGCCGGTGCCAGCACGCGCCAATTCAATTCTTTACGATTGCGTATTAACTGCTTTCGTGATCGCGCAAGGTCTTCAGCACCCGCTGAGTTGCCTGCGCCTAGCGCCGAAATCCGCCATGGAAGCCGCCGCCGCGGAAGCCGCCACCACGCCCGCCAAAGCCACCGCCCATGCCACCGCCCATGCCGCCGCCAAACCCTCTCGCCTGCCATTGCTGCGCCGCGCCGTTCATGCGTTGCTGTGCCACGTCGCGCGCCTGGCGCTGCTGGTCGAGCCGGTTGGTCACCTCGTTGCTGGGCTGCACCGGCTCCCAGCCACCGGGCGTGTGCTTTTGCCAGCCGTTGTCGGTGTGCTGGTAGACCGAGCCGTCATGGCCGGCGTAGACGTTGCCGTTATTCCACACCACGGCATTGTCCTTGCCCGGGTTCGCGACAAAGCCGCGGCTGCCGGCGCTGTGCTCGCCGGTCTGGGTGTTGCCGGCAATGCCGGCCTCGCCCGCGCCGATGCGGCCGGTCTGCGCGTTGTAGCCCGCCGCCTGGCGGCCGGCCGCGTAGTCGCCGGTATAGGTGTTGCCCGCCACGCCGCCGCGCGCGGCGCCTTCGCGGCCAGTCGACGGATTGGAGAACGAGCCCTGATGGCCGGCCGCGTAGTTCCCGGAGTACGGGTTGAACGCCGCGCCGCGGCTGCCCTGGTAGCGCGCGCCGGTCGCCGGATTGAAGCCCGAGGCCGCGCTGCCGCGCCACTCGGTGCCGGTCCACGCGTTCCAGCCTTGCGCATGCGTCACCGTGCCCTGCCCCCAGCGGCCGTAGAAGTTGGCCTGGTTCACGTTGACGTAGTTCCAGTTATACGGGGCGCCCCACCAGTACGGTCCCCAGTACGGCGACGCCGCACCCCAGAACGCACCCGCGGCAAAGCCGAAGGCGAACCCCTCCGCCATGCCGATGCCAAAGCCTGCGCCGTAGCCGTAGGTAACCGGGTAGCCGTAGTAGACCGCGCCGACGTAGGGCGGATAGACGTAGCCGGTGCCGTACACGACCGTGCCGTCGGGGCTGACCACCACGCCCATATAGCCGGGGGTGTAGCCGACCACGATGGTTTCCGGCGTGACCGAGTAGATCCGTACATAGGTCACGTAGTAGAGCGGCGAGGTCGGCGGGATGGTGTAGATGGCAGACGGCACTTCAGTGGCAACGCGCCACGCTCCGGACGGAGTCGGTGCCGTAAACCAGACGCCATTGGCCACCGCGTAATAGTGGTTGGCATCGACCTCGATCACCGGCGTGCCCGTATTCGCTGCATAACTGAGCGAGGTACCCGTGATCGGCGTAAACCGTGGCGTGCCGTCGTAGGCCACGGTCAGGCTGGCCTTGCTGCGCGAGACCGTGGCGGTCTGCGGGATGGTGGCAGCGATCTCGGCCTCGCGCGCCTGCGGCGTGCCCGGCACCGACACCAGCACGTTGGCCTTGGGGTCGGTCGGCGCAATCTTGGCGAAATCCGCCGGCAGCTCGCGGCCAGGCACGTATTCCCACGGCCCGGTCAGCATCGGCGCGCGGAACCAGCGGCCCGACACCAGCACGTAATACTGGTTGGTGGCCGGATCGACGAAGATGGCGTGATCGGCATTGGAGACCGTCAGCAAACCTACCCCGCTGACCGGCGTCATCTGCGGCGCGCCGCTGGTAATGACCAGCTCGGTCGGCCGGGTGGCGAAAACGATGGCCGGCGCCCGCGCCGGGCGCTTGCCGTCGGCGGGCAGCATTGCATCAGGCTTCATGCCGGCGGCGGCCTTGGTGGCGGCATTCACCAGCGCCTTCGGCACGGTCGTCATGACCTCCCATGCTCCGCCTGCGGATTCGGAGCGGTACCAGTAGCCAGCGGCCTTCAGGTACAGCTCGCCGCCCGGCTCCCGCAGCAACAGGGCGCGGCTGTTGAGTGCGCGCTCATATTGCGTGCCGGGAACGGCGCGCCAGACCGGGTCGCCGTCGACCAGCACCAGCAATGTCGGCGTGGTCGCAAACAGGATCTGCGGCGCGTCGTTGCGGACCGGCACACGGCCGGCGCGGGCCAGCTGCTGTGACACGGCATAGCTGGCCTGCAACTGGTCAAGCGGCACGGTCAGGCCGTTGGCCGGCAGCCGGGACACCAGCGCCTGGCGTACCCGGTCGGCGGCGTCGGGCTTGGTGGGGACTTCCACGCTCTCAATGCGCAGCGCACTCAGCTGCACCAGCCCGGATGGCTTGTCGATATCGGCGGTGGCCGAGAAATGCACTACACCATAGGTGGGCGAGCCGCCCTTCTCCCCAACCGCCGCGGCGGCCCGCCCCGACAGGCGGTTGCCGTCCCAGGTCTCGACCTGCGGCTGGTACAGCTCGACATGATCGTTGGCGGCATCGAAATTGCGCGGCCAGGCGAGCGTTGCGGCCGCCTGTGGGGGCGTCGTGGCGGCTTGCGGCGCCACGGGCGCTAGCGCAAGCCATGCCGCCGCGATCAGGGCGCTGGTCTGCTTGAGGCAAAAAGGCATGGATTTCTCCGGCGTGAAGGGCACGATGCTGCACAGCAAGCAGCCCATGCTGGGAATCTAAATTAGGCCGGACAGGCGAACAATCGCATTTGAAAACATTCAGGGCCGGCGCAAAAAAAGACAGATCAGGCCGGCGCGTGGCTGCCGCACGAATCGCCTGCCCCCCAGGAAGACACTGAGGCCGCAGGACGCCGGCATCAAGCCGCAATGCGCCGTTGCGCCCGATGCCCGCGGCACGGGTGTGCATCTTGCTTGGCCGGCGGCAGCCGCGGCCGCCCTTGAAGCGCACCCGCAGCGGCCTCATCTCCCGATACCATCCTGGCTCTCGCCGCGCCCCTATGCCCCCTCGCACCACCATCCTGACCGCCGCCCTGATCACGGCCCTGCTGCACGGCTATATCGGGCTGCGCCTGTTGCCGGCGATGCCCGTGCCGATGCTGGTCAAGACGCTCGCCGTCACCTGGCTCGCCCTTTCCTGCGCGCTGCTGCCGGCCGGGCTGCTGGCGCGTCGCTTCAGCCAGCCCTGGGCGGACCGGATTTCCTGGATCGGCATGCTGGCAATGGGATTCTTCTCATCCCTGCTGGTACTGACGCTGGCGCGCGACGTCGCGCTGGCTGCCGCCTGGCTGGCGGGCAAGCTGCTCGGCTGGCAGGCCCCGGGGCTGGTTTCGGGCAGCGCCCTCGCCGTGCCGCTGCTGGCACTGCTGGTCACGCTGGCTGGCTATATCAACGCCCGCCGCGTGGCGCGCGTGGTCGAGGTCGACGTGCCAGTGGCCGGCCTGCCCGAGGCGCTGCACGGCTTTACCATCGCGCAAATCAGCGACATCCACGTCGGCCCGACCATCAAGGGGCCTTACCTCGACCGCATTGTCGACCGCGTCAACAGCCTGAAGCCGGACGCCGTGGCCATCACCGGCGACCTGGTAGACGGCACCGTTCGCGAACTCTCCGCGCACACCGCGCCGCTGGCGCGGCTGCAGGCTCGCCATGGCAGCTACTTCGTCACCGGCAACCACGAGTACTACGCCGGCGCACAGCCGTGGATCGACGAACTGCGCCGGCTCGGCCTGCGCGTGCTGATGAACGAGCACGTGGTGGTGCAACACGGCGGACAGCCGCTGGTGCTGGCAGGCGTGACCGACTACTCCGCCGGCCGCTTCCACGAAAGCCACCGCAGCGACCCGCACCGTGCCATCGCCGGCGCCCCGCCGCAGGCAGGCGTGCGCGTGCTTCTGGCGCATCAGCCGCGCACGGCGGTGGCCGCCGCCGAGGCCGGATTCGACCTGCAACTCTCCGGGCATACCCACGGCGGGCAGTTCTGGCCGTGGAATCTGTTCGTGCCGATGCAGCAGCCGTACACCGCGGGACTGGTGCGGCATGGGGCGATGTGGATTTATGTGAGCCGGGGAACGGGGTACTGGGGGCCACCGAAACGGTTTGGCGCGCCGTCGGAGATTACGCGGTTGCGCCTGGTGCGAGCGTAGAGAGGATTGCTGCGCCGGGCAACAAAAAGCCCCGCTCACTTGAGGCGGGGCTTGCGCGTCCGGCTTGGGACCTTATTGCTTTCCTGTGGTCGGCGTTGGGAGCCGACATTTCCTACTTGTCCTTCAGATTCATCGAGCTGAATGCCTTTCGAGCCAAGTCGGAGATACGTTTCTTGTTCCGCCTTAGCTCGGCGATTTCGGATCTCGTCAACTGTACGGAAACCGATGAGGTAACCCGCTTCATCCGCGGTGAGGGCGTGGGCGGCAATGCCGAAGATCTTGCGGATTTCATCGCCGTACCTCCTTTCCAGTTCAAGAATTACCTTCCGGGGCGCCACCAGTCTACCAGAGCGGCCTGCGCACACCAGCACGATGGCAGCGACAACGTCGCCGCGCTGCGCCTGGATGTAGTTAGCCAGTTCCGCAAGCGTGCCGCCCATCGTAGTGACGTCGTCCACCAACACATAGCGTCCCCCGCGCACCACATAACCAGAAAATCTGGCACGTAGATTTATCCGCTCCATCGGATCCGCGCCGGTGTGGAACACCTTGGTTGTCTGGACGATGGACTCGTCGACCTCGCCATCCAGAACGTGGTGCAGGTACATCGCTAACACCTGTGGAATAGCATTCTCACCTTGGGCCTCCAAAGCGTGGGGCGCTACATAGATGCACGAACTCGGGAAGTCTTCTTCGCGCAATTTCGCTATCAGCGGCAGCGCAACGTCGCCAATCAGTCGTATCGCCGCCTCGGTGGATCCCGATTTCGCAGCGCTGTAGCTGGAATGCGCCTTCAGTTCGGCATCAGAACGGTAGAGGAAGTATGGCGACTCAGCCGATTTCGGGAATGGATGCTCACGATCCTGGCGTGCTTCGAATAGCTGCCGACCGAAACGCCCGCGTGGTCGCTTGAGGATGAGAAGGTGGATTGACTTTCGCATCCACCGAACCTACCCGGCATCACCTTGATGCCGAAGGTCTGGCGGCCACTTTCAGAATATTGGACAGCATGCGTCTACGCCCCATAAAAAAACCAGGCCCGCAGACCTGGCTTTTTTCACACTCAGCAGTACATCACCGCGCAATCGGCTTATACCGAATCCGCTTCGGCTTGGCCCCTTCTTCACCCAACCGCTTCTTCTTGTCTGCCTCGTATTCCTGGTAGTTGCCCGGGAAGAACTCCACATGCGAGTCGCCCTCGAACGCCAGGATGTGCGTCGCGATCCGGTCCAGGAACCAGCGATCGTGCGAGATCACCATCACGCAGCCGGCGAACTCCAGCAGCGCATCTTCCAGCGCGCGCAGCGTTTCCACGTCAAGGTCGTTCGACGGCTCATCCAGCAGCAGCACGTTGCCGCCGGCGATCAGCGTCTTGGCCATGTGCAGGCGGCCGCGTTCCCCACCCGACAGCGTGCCGACCTGCTTCTGCTGGTCGCCGCCCTTGAAGTTGAAGCGGCCGATATAGGCGCGCGACGGCGTCTCGTACCGGCCCACGGTCAGGACGTCGGCACCGCCAGAGATTTCCTCGAACACGGTCTTGGTGCCGTCCAGCGCGTCGCGGCTCTGGTCGACAAAGGCCATCTTCACGGTCGGCCCGATCTTGATTTCGCCGCTGTCCGGCTGTTCCTTGCCCGTGAGCATCTTGAAGAACGTCGACTTGCCGGCGCCGTTCGGACCGATGATGCCGACAATGGCGCCCGGCGGCACCTTGAAGCTCAGGTTTTCGATCAGCATGCGGTCGCCGAAACCCTTGCTGACGTTGTCGAACTCGATCACTTCGTTGCCCAGGCGCTCACCCACGGGGATGAAGATTTCCTGGGTTTCGTTGCGCTTCTGGTAGTCCTGGCTGTTGAGCTCGTCAAAGCGCGCCAGACGCGCCTTGGACTTGGCCTGGCGGCCCTTGGGGTTCTGGCGCACCCACTCCAGTTCCTTGTGCAGCGCCTTCTGGCGCGCCGATTCGCTCGCCTCTTCCTGCTTCAGGCGGGCTTCCTTCTGGTCCAGCCACGAGCTGTAGTTGCCCTTCCAGGGAATGCCCTGGCCGCGGTCCAGTTCCAGGATCCACTCGGCGGCGTTGTCGAGGAAGTAGCGGTCGTGGGTCACGGCCACCACGGTGCCCGGGAAGCGCGTCAGGAATTGCTCCAGCCATTCCACCGATTCCGCATCCAGGTGGTTGGTCGGCTCATCGAGCAGCAGCATGTCGGGGCGCGACAGCAGCAGGCGGCACAGCGCCACGCGGCGCTTTTCACCGCCGGAGAGATGCTCGATCCTGGCGTCCCACGGCGGCAGGCGCAGCGCGTCGGCGGCGATTTCCAGCTGCAGTTCGACGTTATTGCCGTCGCTGGCGGCCAGGATGGCTTCGTACTTGGCCTGGTCGGCGGCCAGCGCGTCGAAGTCGGCGTCCGGCTCGGCGTAGGCAGCGTAGATCTCGTCGAGCTTCTTGCGCGCCTCGAACACGCCGCCAAGTGCCTCTTCCACCGACTCGCGCACGGTCTGCTCGGGATTGAGTTGCGGTTCCTGCGGCAGGTAGCCGATGTTCAGGTTCGGCATCGGCGTGGCCTCGCCCTCGATCTCCTTGTCGAGGCCGGCCATGATCTTGAGCACCGTGGACTTGCCCGAGCCGTTCAGGCCGAGTACGCCGATCTTGGCGCCGGGGAAGAACGACAGCGAGATGTCCTTCAGGATGTGACGCTTGGGCGGAACGATCTTGCCCACGCGGTTCATGGTGAAAACGTACTGTGCCATGGGTGCGTGTTGGAGTTGGTGCGGGAATGGCGGGAGTGTATCAGGCACGCCGGGGCGCGCAGCCGGCCCCGGCCAGCTTTGGCCCCCGCCGGTACAATGGCATGTTCGACTTTCCGCTGATTTTCCGAGCCATTGTTATGAGCAAACCCGCCCTGACCCTGAAGTTCAAGTGCAAGAAGTGCGCAAAACCTGTCACGCTGTACCTGCAGAAGACCTCCGCGTGCTCGCACATCACGCCGTACCAGGGTTTCTGCAAGTGCGGCGAGATGATGCGCCACGCCACCGGCGACAAGGACGCGGTCGAGTCCTTCGTCAACTCGCTGGACAACAGCTGGATGCATCACCATCACCACCACCATTGACCACCACTAAGCAGGCCACTGCGGTGACTGAAACCTGGCGTCCCGCCGGCAAGGACCCGATGCGCTTCCTGGGCGGCTATCCGCCCGAAGTGCTCGACCAGGTGCGCGAACTCGCCGCCGCCGGCCGCCTGGGCGATCACCTGGCCCGGCGCTATCCCGGCCGCCATACCGTGCAGACCGATCGCGCGCTGTACGACTACGCCACCGAACTGAAGCAGGAATACCTGCGCAGCGCGCCACCGCTGCACAAGGTCGGCTTCGATGCCACGCTCGACTCGGCCCACAAGGCCCTGGGCCTGCACACTGCGATCTCGCGCGTGCAGGGCGGCAAGCTGAAGGCCAAGAAGGAAATCCGCGTGGCGTCGCTGTTCAAGGAAGCGCCGCCGGAATTCTTGCGCATGATCGTCGTGCACGAGCTCTCGCACCTGAAAGAGAGCGACCACAACAAGGCCTTCTACCGGCTCTGCGAACACATGGAGCCGCGCTACCACCAGCTGGAATTCGACACTCGCCTGTGGCTCGCGTGGCGCGAGCTTGAACGCGCGCAGCAGGGGTAGCGGCACGCAGTCTTGCGCGGCCTTCGTGCAGCGCAGCACACAAGATTCTTGACGACCCCGTGGCTGTTTCGCCGGCGTAGCCGGCGACCTGCTTACTGTCCGAGCGACAGAAACGTGCTGTGGAGCCCCCCCCTCCCTTCACAAAAACCCAACCGAAAACCAGGGCACCAGCGTCAGCAACAACAGCGCGATGAAAAGCGCCGCCATATGAGGCCAGACCCGTGGCATCGCCACGTCAGGCGATACGCGGCCGATCGCGCAGGCAGCATAGAAACCCACGCCAAAGGGCGGTGCGAAGAGGCCCAGCCCCATCGCAAAGATCACCACCATGGCGTAATGCACCTCATGCACGCCGACCAGCTTCGCGATGGGGAACAGCAACGGTCCGAACAGCACAATGGCGGGGATGCCTTCGAGCAGGCTGCCGAGGATGACAAAGGCCAGCGCCGATACCAGCAGGAATCCGGTCTTGCCGCCGGGCACCGCTGACAGAATGCCAACCAGGTCCTGCGCAAAGCCGGACTGCGTCAAGGCCCAGGCCATGGCGGTGGCGCAGCCCACGATCAGCAGGATCGCGCCGGACAGCGCCGCCGTGTCCACCAGCATCGGGTAGATCCGGCGCCAGTCGAACTGGCGGTACACCAGCACCCCGGCCAGCACGGCATAGAAGATGCCGATGGTCGACACCTCGGTCGCGGTGGCCACGCCCTCCACCACGGCCGTGCGGATGATAACGGGCAGCGCCAGCGCCGGCAGGGCAACAAGCAATGATTTCAGGATCGCCTGGCGCGACGGCCGCGGCACTCGGCTCATGTCTTCCTTGCGGGCCTGGAACCAGACCACCAGGGCCATCATCACCAGCCCGACGGCCGCGGGCATCAGGCCGCCGATGAACAGCGAGGTGATCGACACCCCCGTCACCGACCCCACCGTGATCAGCACGATGCTGGGCGGGATGGTCTCCGACATCGCGCCCGAGGCCGACAGCAGCCCGATCAGGTCCCCGTCCCTGGCGCCGCGCCGCTTCATCTCGGGAAACAGGCTTGGCGCCACCGCCGCCATGTCGGCGGCCTTGGCTCCCGAGATGCCGGAAACGATGTACATCGCACCCAGCAGCACATACTGCAGGCCGCCGCGCAGGTGGCCGATCAGGCTGACCAGGAAGTTGATCATCGCCCGCGCCAGGCCCGTCATCTCGATCAGCCCGCCCAGGAAGACGAACAGCGGCACCGCCAGCAGGATCAGGTGGGACATGCCCTCCTGCATGCGGTTCGGGATAATGGACAGCGGCGTGGCCGTGGACAGCGACAGATAGCAGAGCGTCGCCAGGCCGAAGGCGAAGGCAATGGGTACGCCGATGGCCACGCAAGCGACCAGCATCAGCAGGAAGAAGATCACCAGGTTGGCGTTGCCCAGCGTCATCAGCGTGGGCGACAAGAGCCAAAGCAGGCCGCCGCTCAAGGCCACCAGCAAGCCTGCCGCCGTCACCGGCTGCCAGCGCGAGCCGCCAAGCAGTCGCAAGGTGGCCGCCGCCAGCATCAGCACGGTGCCGGCCAGCACCGCGGCGGCGCGGTAGCCCTCGCTGATTTCCAGCGTCGGCGTCGACACCTCAAGGTGTTCGGACACATGTTCCCAGGCGGGCCGCAGCAGGAGCAACAGGAACGCCACCACCAGCCACATGCCGAACGCATCCACCCACTCGCGCCTGGCCGGCGTCAGGTTCTTGATGAAGGTGGTCAGCTGCATATGGGCGCCGCGGTGCAGCGCAATGATGGCGCCGAGCATCGCCAGCCAGAGAAACAGGATGCTGGCCAGCTCGTCTGTCCAGGGAACGGGCTGGTGCAGGACGTAGCGGGCGAACGCGCCGCCGCCAAGCAGCAGGATCTCGGCCAGCACGATCAGCGCGGCCGGGCCTTCCACCATGCAGGCCATCAAGCGACGCCAGCATGCGGTGGCGGCTGAGGGGGCCAACGGCGCTGGCGCAATGGCTTCGGCTGTGTGGTCCATGCAAGTCTCCTCCTTCTTCTGTCACGCTGGTGCCGGCCGTCATACGAGCCGGCCGGCGTATTTCTCCAGCCTGGCCCACGCCTCATCGCCGTACTTCTTCTTCCATTCGGCATAGAAGCCGGCACCTTGAAGCAGCGTGCGGAATGGCGCCGGATCGGGCCGGTTGAAGTCGATGCCGAGACGGCTCAGTTCGGCCTGCGCGTCGGCATTCAGGCGTGCGATGTCCTCGCGCTGCTTCAGCGCCGCCGCGTTGAAGCTTGCGCTGATGGCCGCCTGCACCTCCGCTGGCAGTGCCTGGAATTTCCGGGCGTTGCCGAAAATGAAGTGGCCATCCCAGGTGTGGCCGGTGAGCGAGCAGAACTTCTGCACCTCGTAGAGCTTCGCGCTGCGGATCAGCGCAAGCGGGTTCTCCTGCCCGTCGACAACGCGCGTCTGCAGCGCGGAATAGAGTTCGCCGAACGGGATGGCCGTCGGCGATGCCCCCAGCGCCCTGAACATCGAGATCCAGAGCGGGATGCCCGGCACGCGCAGCTTGAAGCCCTTCAGGTCCGCGGGCGTATTGATCGGGCGGCCGGCCGACGTGATGTTGCGATAGCCGTTGTCCAGGCACCTCTCGAAGACGTGCAGGTTCACCTTGCCCAATGCGGCACGCACATAGGCGCCGACGTCGCCGTCCATCGCGGCCCAGACCGTGGCGTAGTCCTTGAATGCAAAGGCCACGCCGTTGATGCCGGCGGTCGGCACCAGGGTCTGCAGGTTGGTGCCGGCCGTTGACATGAAGTCCATGGCGCCGGCCCGCACCTGCGCGATCATGTCCGGCTCGCTGCCCAGCTGGCTGTTGGGATAGACCTGCAGATCCACCTTGCCGCCGGTGTCCCGGCGGATGGCCGCCGCGGCCTCTTGCACGCGCCGCGTGCCGGGATGGTCCGCGGGAAAGGCGGTGCCATACTTCAGCCTGATGGTGGCGGCCTGGGCCAGGGCGCGTCCGATCGGCAGCGTCATGGCAAGGCTGCCGGCGGCCAGCGCGCCGAAGCGGCGGCGACAGAGCAGGTTGGACATGGTGCGGTTGTCTCCTTGTTGTCGGGTTGGGGTGGCTCAGAAGGACAGCAGCGCGGCGGCGCCGCCAAGGCGCAGCGCCGCCAGGTGGCGGGCAAGCCGGTCGGCCAGTTGCGCAGGCCATGGCTCGCTGCCAAAGACCGCGGCGTGCGCGAGCGCCGCGCGGACGGCGTCCGGATCGCTGTGCGCGCCACGCAGGCGTGCGGCCAGCGCAGGCGCGCCGGGATCGTGGAAGACAAGCGGCTGGCCGCCGTCGCTGCGTTCGCTGCGCAGGCAATGCAGCCACGCCGCGAGCGCGCGCTCGAGGTAAGGCCGCTCTGCCCCGGCGCTGGCGCGCAAGGCGGGCAGCCAGCGCAGTGGCACCTTCTGCGTGCCGTCTGCCGCGATCTGGGCGGTGCGATGCGCAAGCGCGGTATTCCGGAAGCGTTGCAGCAATGCCTCGCTGTAGCGGGCCACGTCATATCCCGGTGGCGCTTGCACGGTCGCCCGCAGGTCGGCCATCACGCCGGTGGCAAGGGCGCCGACAAGCGGATCAGCCATGGCATCCGCAACGGTCTCCAGGCCGCACAACTGCCCGGCATAAGCGATAGCCGAGTGCGTGCCGTTGAGCAGCCGCAGCTTCATGGCCTGGAAGGGCCGCACATCGCCGGTCATCAGTGCGCCGCCTGCTTCCCAGGCCGGCCTGGGTCCGGCAAAGCTATCCTCGATGACCCACAGCGTGAACGGCTCGCAGACAATGGCCGCCTCGTCGCGCAAGCCCAGGCGGTGCTGCGCGTCGCGGAGCGATGCCGGCGTGGCGGCCGGCACGATCCGGTCCACCATGGTGTTGGGGAACGTCACCTCGTCGCGCACGCGCCGGGCCAGCGCCGGATCCGTCAGCGCCGCGTACTGCGCCAGCAGCTTGCGCAGCGTATCGCCATTGGCGGGCATGTTGTCGCAGCACACGATGCTGAGCGGCGCCTGCGCAGGCCGGTGGCGCAGCCCCGCGGCCAGGACGCCGAGCGTGCTTCGGGGCGTGTCCGGATGGGCCAGGTCATGCCGGATATCGGCATTGTCCGTATCGAGGTCCGCGCTGGACGGATGCTGGCAGTAGCCCTTTTCCGTCACCGTGCAGGTGACCACGGCAATGCCGGGGTCCGCCAGCGCGCCGATCACCTCGCCCAGCGCATGCGGTGCATACCAGGCCTGCACCACGGCGCCCACGATGCGCGTGACGGGTGCGTCGCCGTCGCACTCGGTCACCGAATACAGGCAGTCCTGCGCCGCCAGCGCACGGGGCGTGCGAGGATCCTTCAGGCTGACGCCGACGATGCCCCAGCGGCCATCGCCCGCGCGGATCGCGGCCTCCGTGTACAGCGCCTGGTGCGCGCGATGGAACGCGCCAAGGCCGAGATGGACCACGCCGCGCGACAAGCCGCTGCGATCGTAGCCGGGCTGGCTCACGTCAGGGCCGGCAAGGCAACAGGTGCGTTGCGTCAGCCTCATGATCGGCACCTCGGCATGTCTGTCGGCAGCATCGTGCGTGCACCCGGCGTTGTTTTCCATGCGGTGCAAGGTAGCACGCGGCATTGGTGCGGAAAGCGCTGCGCTTTCGCGATTCAACTGCAGCAAGCGCTGCATTTCATCGAGGAATCGGCCGTACTCCGCCCCAACCGCCGCGCGGTACTCTTGCCCGCATCCACACCGATGCAGGCGCTTCGCAAACAGCCGCCCCGTCGGACCACGCCACGACGATCCGGCCGGAGCCACCCTTGAAGATCGAGCAGATAAAGACCATCGTCACTTGCCCTGGGCGCAACTTCGTGACGGTCAAGGTGATCACCGACGAAGGCGTGTACGGGCTGGGCGACGCCACGCTGAATGGCCGCGAGCTGGCGGTACGCGCTTACCTCGACGAGCACGTGGCCCCCTGCCTGGTCGGCCGCGATCCGCGCTGCATCGAGGACATCTGGCAATACCTTTACCGCGGCGCCTACTGGCGGCGCGGGCCGGTCACGATGACCGCCATCGCGGCCATCGACATGGCGCTGTGGGACATCCTGGGCAAGCTCGCCGGCATGCCGGTGTACCAGCTGCTGGGCGGCAGGAGCCGTCATGGCCTGATGGTGTACGGTCACGCCAACGGCCGCGACCATGCCGAAGCGGTCGATGCCGTGCACAGGCATATCGAGCAAGGCTACAAGGCGATCCGCGTGCAGTCCGGCGTGCCGGGCCTGTCGAAGGTGTATGGCGTGGGCGGGCGGCCCGGCCACTATGAACCGGCGCAGAAAGGCCTGCCCCCGGAGGAGCCATGGGACACGTCGCTCTACCTGCGCCACACGCCTGAATTGTTCCGCAAGGTGCGCGAAGCAGTCGGCTTCGAACCCCATCTGCTGCACGATGCGCATCACCGCCTGACACCGGTCGAAGCGGCTCGCCTCGGCAAGGCACTGGAGCCGTACACCCTGTTCTGGCTGGAAGATGCAACGCCGGCCGAGAACCAGGACGCCTTCCGGCTGATCCGCCAGCACACCACCACGCCGCTCGCGGCCGGTGAAGTCTTCAATTCGCTGTGGGACTGCAAGGAGCTGATCAGCCACCAGCTGATCGACTATATCCGGGCCACCATCGTTCACGCCGGCGGCATCACGCACGTTCGCCGCATCGCCGACTTCGCCGCGATCTACCACGTGCGCACGGGTTTTCACGGTGCCACCGACCTGTCGCCGGTGTGCATGGCCGCGGCCGTCAACTTCGGGTTGTGGGCGCCGAACTTCGGCATCCAGGAACTGATGCTGCATGGCGCCCTCACCGACGAGGTCTTCCCGCACAACTACCGCCTTGAAGACGGCTACCTTGTGATGGATGACGTCCCGGGCCTTGGCGTCGACATCGATGAGTCGCTGGCGGCCCGGTATCCGTACGAGCGCGCATACCTGCCGGTGGCGCGGCTGCGCGACGGCGCGATGTGGAACTGGTAGCCGGCCGCGCCCGTTAACTGAAACAAGGAGCCAGCATGTTGAGCGTAGTCGTCGAACAGCCGAACCGCATGGCCGTGTGCGAACGGCCGACCCCGGAACCTGCCGAGGGCGAGGTGCGGATCCGCATCCGCTTCGCCGGCATCTGCGGTTCAGACTTGCACATCTTCCATGGCAAGAACCCGTTCGCGACCTATCCGCGCATCATCGGCCATGAGTTCGCCGGGCAAGTCGACGCGGTCGGCGCCGGCGTCAGCGCGTCGCGCATTGGCGAGCGGGTAGTGGTGGACCCGGTGATCAGTTGCGGCCAATGCCATGCCTGCCGGATTGGCCGGCACAATGTCTGCAGCCGGCTGCAGGTCATCGGCGTACACCGCGATGGCGGTTTCAGCCAGTACGCATGTGTGCCGGCGCGCAATGCCTACGTGGTGCCCGACGGCATGGCGGCCGCCAGCGCTGCCGTGATCGAGCCGTTTGCCGTGGCCGCAAACGTCACGCACCGCACCGGCGTGCTGCCCACGGACATCGCACTGGTCTACGGCGCCGGGCCGGTCGGCCTCAACCTGTTGCAGGTCCTCAAGCGCGTGCATGGGGTACGCACCTTCATCACCGACCACATCGATGAACGCCTGGCGCTGGCGCGCGGTTGCGGCGCGGAGGACGGCGAGATCATCAACACCGCGCGGGAGCCGCTGGCGCAGGCACTGGCCGAGCGCGGCGTGGCTGGCGGGCCGACGCTGATCTACGACGCGGTCTGCCACCCCGCCATCCTGGAAGAAGCCGTGCGCATCGCCGCGCCGGCGGGCCGCATCGGCGTGCTGGGGTTCTCCGCCATCCCGTCAGCCGTCCCGCAGCAGGCGCTGACCGGCAAGGAGCTGACCCTGTACGCCTCGCGCCTGAACTGTGCGATGTTTCCCACCGTCATCGCCTGGATCGCGGGCGGGCTGGTGGATCCTGGCCTGATCGTCACGCACCAGGTCGACCTGCGCGATGTCGCCGGCGCGTTCGACCTGGCCGAAAGCCAGCCGCGCGTCAGCTGCAAGGTCCTTCTCGATCTGGGCGGGGACGCCTGAGATGCGCGCATCCTTCGACATCGTCGCGCTCGGCGAAGCCATGGTGGAGTTCAACCATGCTGGCCGGCATGACGCGCCCACTTACGTGCAGGGCTTTGGCGGCGACACCTCCAACGCCATCATCGCCGCCGCACGCCAGGGTGCGCGGTGCGCCTATGTGACGAGGCTGGGCGACGACGAATTCGGCCGCATGTGCCTGGACCTGTGGCGCAGCGAGCAGGTCGATACCAGCGGCGTAGTCATGGATGCCTCGGCGCCCACCGGCCTCTACTTCGTGCACCACGGTCCCGGCGGCCACGCCTTCAGCTACCGGCGCTCGGGTTCCGCCGCCAGCCGGATGCAGCCATCGGACCTGCCGGTCGCATTGATCGAAGGGGCAACCTGGCTCCATGTCTCGGGCATCAGCCAGGCCATCAGTGCGTCAGCCGCCGACACCGTGCGCGAAGCCATCCGCATCGCCCACGAAGCCGGCACCAAGGTGGCCTACGATCCCAACCTGCGCCTCACGCTCTGGCCGCTGGAGCGCGCCCGCGAAGTCATCGTCGCGACCATTGCGCTGTGCGACCTGTTCCTGCCAGGCCTCGACGACGTGCGCCGGCTTGCCGGCATCGACGATCCCGCGCGCATCGTGGACTGGTGCCATCGGATGGGCGCGCGGCACGTGGTGCTGAAACTGGGCAGCGAGGGCTGCCTCGTGTCCGACGGCGGACAGCTGACCGCCGTGGCGCCCTTCCGCGTCAACGCGGTCGACGCGACCGGCGCGGGCGACTGCTTTGACGGGGCCTATCTCGCGCGGCTGGTGGCGGGGGATGACGTCGTGTCCGCCGCGCGATGGGCCGGCGTGGCGGCGGCGCTGGCAACCACGGGTTACGGCGCCGTGGCACCGTTGCCAGGGGTGCAGGCGGTTTGGGATGCACTGACAGGGTGTGAAGCGGACTGATAGCCGGCCTGTTTGACCGGCTGCGCAGGTCTGCCCGCCGCCGGCGCAGGCAGACCTGCCGATCAATTCCCCTTGAAACCTGACGCCTTGGTCACCGACGTCCAACTTGCCGAGAGCGCGCTGGCAAATCTGGCGACCTCTTCAGGGATGCCGCCGGGCAGGACGTCATAGCCGGCGCGACGGCGTAGCCCGCCTGTTGCAGCCATTGCGCGGCACTTCCTGCGCTGCGCTGACAGCGCCGCCCCCGGTAGCTTGCCTTCCTCGAGCCATCCGCTCGCCGGTATCCACCGCGCAAATCGACAAAACTACCAAATTGACCACCATTACCGTTTTGTGCCTACAATTGCCGCATAACAATCCTGCCTGACCGCCATCGCACCGGTCCGCGACACAAGCCGTGGTCAGCGCAGTTCCTGAACGGGCAATAAGAAGAGCAACAACGCATGGCCACGCTGATTCCCGCGCTGGGTTCGGTCACTTCGCGCATGACCAGTGGAGAGAGGCGCTTTGCCGAGCGTCTGGAGACAAAGCTGGAAGACGACTACCTGTGCTGGTATGACGTCGCCATCGGGGAGAAGACCAGGCATCCCGATTTCATCGTCTTCCATCCCAGCCGGGGTCTGCTGGTGCTGGAAGTCAAAGACTGGCGGCTGGATACCATCCGGGACATCGACAAACGCGAGGTCACGCTGCTGACGGAGCGCGGACTGGTGCGCGAGATGAATCCCCTCGAGCAAGCCCGCCAGTACATGTTCTATGTCACCAACCTGCTGCAACGTGATCCGCAGCTGGTCTGGCCCAGCGGCTCACTGAAGGGCAAGCCCTTCTTCCCCTACGGCTGCGGCGTCGTTCTCTCCAACATCACGCGCGCCCAGTTCGACAAGATCAACCTCGGTGACGTGCTGCCGCCGCACCTGGCGATCTGCCAGGACGAAATGTACGAGACGATCGACGCGGAACGCTTCCAGCAGCGCCTGTGGGAAATGTTCCCGGTCAAGTTCACCTTCAAGCTTTCGCTGCCGCAGATCGAGCGGATTCGCTGGCACTTGTTCCCGCAAATCCGCATGCCGGAGCAGCGCGCGCTGTTTCCGGAGGAGGCAGCCGAGCCGCTGGAGATGCCGGACATACTGCGCGTCATGGATCTCCAGCAAGAGCAACTGGCACGCAGCCTTGGCGAGGGGCACCGGGTCATTCATGGCGTCGCCGGCTCCGGCAAGACGATGATCCTTGGCTACCGGGCCGAGCACTTGGCAAAGATCGTCACCCGCCCGGTCCTCGTGCTTTGCTACAACAAGACCCTCGCCGCCAAGCTGACGGCGACGATGGTCGAGAAAGGCATCGAAGAGAAGGTCCACGTTTATAACTTCCACGCGTGGTGCGCCCGGCAACTAGAGTCTTACAACATCGACCGGCCGAAGGGGCGCCCCAGCGACGCGCTCTTTGAGGAAATGGTCAATCGGGTCATCCAGGGCGTCGACCGCAAGGCCATCCCGGCGGGACAGTACGACGCGGTGTTGATCGATGAAGGTCATGACTTTCAGCCGGAGTGGTTCAAGCTGGTCGTGCAGATGGTGAACCCCGAAAGCAATTCGCTGCTGGTGCTTTACGACGACGCGCAGTCTATCTACGGCGGCAACAGGAAGCGCGCGATGACCTTTTCCAGCTTCGGCATTCAGGCCCGGGGCCGGACTACCATTCTCAGGCTGAACTATCGGAATACGCAGGAGATCCTGTCCGTTGCCCGCGCATTCGCAGACGACCTGCTCCGCCCAACTGACGCAGCAGAAGACGAAGCGCCCACAGTGCAGCCTGTTGGAGCGGGACGCCGTGGCAGCAGGCCGCTCCTGATCGAACTGCCAACGCTGGACGCGGAGGCAGAGCGCATCGCCCAGATTCTGGTCGATGAAAATCGCGCCGGAACGCTCTGGTCGGAAATGGCCGTCTTATACCGGCACTGGGACACTGTTGGCCAAGTCACAAGCGTGTTGACCCGCAAAGGGATTCCGTTCGAGTGCCCGCAGATCAACAAGCGGTTCACGCCGGGCGCGGACAGCGTCAAGGTAGTTACCCTGCACAGCAGTAAAGGGCTGGAGTTTCCGCTGGTTTGCATTCCGGCAATCGGCATGCCGCACAGGAATGATGAACCTGTTGAGAACGAGGCCCGGCTGCTTTATGTCGCCATGACGCGGGCTACGCGGCAGCTGGTGCTGACGCATGGCAAAGAGTCACGGTTCTCAGAAAAGCTGCGGGATGCCGTGGCTCGGCTGTCCCAGTGACAGGGCCTGGGGATGCGGCAAAAAACAAAACGGGCGACGCGATGCGTAGCCCGTTCTTCAATTCTGGTGCCGGCTGCAGGACTCGAACCCGCCACCTGATGATTACAAATCAACTGCTCTACCTGATGAGCTAAGCCGGCATGTTTGGTGCAGACCGCGATTCTACTGCATCGCAGCCCACTTTGGGATGGCTTACTTCACCACCTTCAACGCTGGCTTCTTGCCGCCGATGCGAGGCACCGGAGGCGGCGTTTCGTCGTCGTCCGAGCCGGAATCGGCGGTGGTGGCCGGGGTTTCGGCTTCCACCGGCGCCAGCTTGGGCGGCGGGTTGTTCTCGCGCTCGGTGGCGGCCGGCGTTTCCGGCAGGCTGCGCTCGACCGGGAAGGCCATGCCCTGCCCGTTCTCGCGGGCATAGATGGCCAGCACGTTCTCGACGGGAACGTCAATCTTGCGCGAGACACCGCCGAAGCGTGCGCTGAAGGTGATCCACTCGTTACCCATATCCAGGCCGCTGGTGGCGTCGAAGCTCACGTTCAGCACGATTTCGTTGTTTTTGACGAACTCGCGCGGCACGTTGGTGTTGGCGTCGACGAAGACGGCGACGTACGGCGTGAAGCCGTTATCCGTGCACCACTCATAAATGGCGCGGATCAGGTAAGGCTTGGTGGAGGTTTCAGGCATTGTGCTTCCAGTGGCGCCGTGACGGCCCGAGGGCAGATGCCTTCGGGCCGGTGCCGATTAGCGGCGCATCACCTTCTCGGAGGGGGTGAGCGCTTCGATGTACGCGGGACGGCTGAAAATGCGTTCAGCATACTTCAGCAGCGGCGCGGCGTTCTTCGACAGTTCGATGCCGTAGTGGTCAAGGCGCCACAGCAACGGCGCGATGGCGACGTCGAGCATCGAGAACTCTTCGCCCAGCATGTATTTATTCTTGACGAAGATCGGCGCGAGTTGCGTCAAACGGTCGCGGATCGCGGCGCGGGCGCGTTCGTGGTTCTTCTCCGCGGCCTTGCCCTTTTCGTTCTCGAGCGTGTACACGTGCGTGAACAGTTCCTTCTCGAAGTTGAACAGGAACAGGCGGGCGCGAGCGCGCTGGACCGGATCGGCCGGCATCAGCTGCGGGTGCGGGAAACGCTCGTCGATATATTCGTTGATGATGTTCGACTCATACAGGATGAGGTCACGCTCGACCAGGATAGGCACCTGGCCGTACGGGTTCATCACCGAAATATCTTCGGGCTTATTGAACAGGTCGACGTCGCGGATTTCAAAATCCATGCCCTTTTCAAACAGGACAAGGCGGCAACGTTGGGAAAACGGGCAAGTCGTACCCGAATACAACACCATCATGGTTGGATTCCTTGGGCTTAGCCGAAGCAGGGTCGGACGGTAAGGTCTGACATTCTGCCAAAAGCGGACACCGAAAAGCAAATAAGTGGCATTTGATCCACTTACATTAGCCTGTTGCGCCACCTCGGACCCAATGAAAAAGGCCAGAGCGATGCTGCTTTCGCAACGTCCGCATCTGGCCTTCAGCGTGGATGCCCGTCTCCGGGCCGCCACCAGCAAGACTTACTTCACATCCTTCCAGTAGGCCGCGTTCAGGCGCCACGCGAAGACGGTGAACATGCCCAGGAACAGCAGCACCCACACGCCAAGGCGCTTGCGGTGGTTCTGCGCGGGCTCTGCCATCCAGTCCAGGAAACCGACCAGGTCTGCGGTGGCCTGGTCATAATCGACCTTGCTCATCTTGCCCGGGCTCAGTTGCTCGAAGCCGGCAAACTTGTGCACCTTCTCGCCGTGCTCTTCCACTTCCGTGAACTTCGCGGCGCGCTGGCCCTGCAGTTCCCACAGCACGTGCGGCATGCCGACGCTCGGGAACACCAGGTTGTTCCAGCCGGTGGCACGGCTGTCGTCACGGTAGAAGGTGCGCAGGTAGGTATAGAGCCAGTCGTCGCCGCGGGCACGCGCGATCACCGACAGGTCCGGCGGCTGCGCGCCGAAGAAGGCCTTGGCTTCCTTCGGCTGCATGGCGATGGTCATGGTCTCGCCGACCTTGTCCGCGGTGAACAGCAGGTTCTGGCGGATCTGGTCGTCAGTGAGGCCAATGTCCTTGAGCCGGTTGTAGCGCATCATCGAAGCGCCGTGGCAGTTCAGGCAGTAATTGACGAACAGCTTGGCGCCGCGCTGCAGCGACGACAGGTCGGCGGTGTTCACCGGTGCCGGCTCCAGCGGGAAGCCTCCCTCTGCAGCCACGGCAGGCGTGCCGGCAAAGCAGGCGCCGGCCAGCGCGATGATCGAAAGCAGCTTTTTCATCTTGTGTCCTTGTGCTCTTGTCGGGGTTCGCGTCGCTCAGTGCGGCTGGAACGTGACACGCTCCGGCACCGGCTTGAACTCGCCGGCACGGCTCCATAGCGGCATGGTCAGGAAGAAGGCGAAGTACAGCAGCGTACCGAGCTGCGACACCTTCTCACCAACCGGCGACGGCGGTTGCACGCCGAGATAGCCGAGCACCAGGAACACCACCACAAAGACGATCAGGATGGTCTTGTGGAAAGCGGGACGATAGCGGATGGACTTGACCGGCGAGCAATCCAGCCACGGCAGGAAGAACAGGATCACGACCGAGCCGCCCATCACCAGCACGCCCCAGAACTTGGCGTCGATGAAGTAGAAGCCCACGGCCAGGATCACGGCGGTGGCAATCGCACCGATCTTGACGCGCGCATCCTTGCTGCGCACGAACACCATGCCGAGCAGCAACGCGAAGAACACCCACAGGATCGGCAGGAAGTTCGACGTGGTGGCACGCAGCATCGAGTAGTACGGCGTGAAGTACCAGACCGGCGCGATATGCGGCGGGGTCTTCAGCGGGTCAGCCGGGAAGAAGTTGTTGTGCTCCAGGAAATAGCCGCCCACTTCCGGGAAGAAGAAGATCACCGCCGAGAAGATGATCAGGAAGCCGGCAACGCCCAGCGTGTCGTGCACCGAGTAGTACGGGTGGAAGGGGATGCCATCCAGCGGCACGCCGTTCTCGTCCTTCTTGGCCTTGATCTCGACGCCGTCCGGGTTGTTCGAGCCGACTTCATGCAGCGCGATGATGTGGGCAATGACCAGGGCCAGCAGCACCAGCGGCACGGCGATGACGTGGAACGAGAAGAAGCGGTTCAGCGTCGCATCGCTCACCACGTAGTCGCCGCGGATGAACAGCGACAGGTCCTGGCCGATCACCGGAATGGCCGAGAACAGGTTCACGATCACCTGCGCGCCCCAGTACGACATCTGGCCCCACGGCAGCAGGTAGCCCATGAAGGCTTCCGCCATCAGGCACAGGAAGATCAGGCAGCCGAAGATCCAGACCAGTTCGCGCGGCTTGCGGTACGAACCGTACAGCAGGCCCCGGAACATATGCAGGTAGACCACGACAAAGAAGGCCGAGGCGCCGGTGGAGTGCATGTAGCGCACCAGCCAGCCCCAGGGGACTTCGCGCATGATGTATTCCACGCTGGCGAAGGCCACGGGAATGCCGGCGGCGTTCAGCGTGGCGTCCGGCTTGTAGTTCATCACCAGGAAGATGCCGGTGACGATCTGGATGACCAGCACCAGCAGCGCGAGCGAACCGAAGAAGTACCAGAAGTTGAAGTTCTTCGGCGCGTAGTACTTGGAAAGATGGTCTTCCCACAGTTGCGTTGCCGGGAAGCGGGCGTCGATCCAGCCCATCAGGCCGGTCGTCTTGACTTGTTTTTCGGCCGCCATGATCAGGCTTCTCCTTTCTCATCCTTGCCGATCACGATCTTGGTGTCAGTCAGGAATTGGTAGGGGGGAACATCGAGATTCTGCGGAGCCGGCTTGTTCTTAAAGACGCGCCCGGCGAGGTCGAAGGTCGAACCATGGCAGGGGCAGAGAAAACCGGGGTCGGCGCCCAACTGAGGATTGGCACCGGGAGCGAAGGGGCCGGAAGGCGAGCAGCCCAGGTGGGAACAGATACCGACCACGACCAGCACGTCCTTGTGTTCTGCGCGGGAACGGGTTTCGTTCTTGCAGTAGTCGGGCGTCTGCATGGTGAAGGGGAGATCGGAATCGGGATCGGCGACTTCACCGTCCGTCTTCTTCAGCGACGCCAGTTGTTCTTCCGTGCGCCGCATGATCCAGACCGGCTTGCCGCGCCATTCGACAGTCATCATCTCGCCTGGCTTCAGCGCACCGATATCTGCTTCGACTGGCGCACCCGCGGCCTTGGCTTTCTCCGATGGTGCAAAGGTACTGACGAAAGGAACCGCTACCGCCACGCCTCCGACGCCGCCAGCGACGGATGTCGCGATCAACCAATTGCGGCGACCTTTATCCACGCTCTTCACGTCTTGCTGGTCACTCATTCCAAACCCCAGGGGAAGTCAATTTAGATTTTGCGTCAACCATAAAGTGTACCTTAGACATCTGCGCACTAGATAGGCGCAAATTGCCTTGTCCATGCGCGATAATCGGACACACAACCCCGAATCCGGCCACCAGACTTGCTTTCCGGGCAGTGATGCGGCAGGCTGCCAGCTTGATACCGTTCATCGCTAGCAACAAGAAGGAGAACCCCCCATGGGCATGATCTCGGAATTCAGGACCTTTGCCATGCGTGGCAACGTCATCGACCTCGCGGTCGGTGTGATCATCGGCGCCGCTTTCGGGAAAATCGTGGATTCAGTGGTCAATGACCTGATCATGCCGGTAGTGGGCCGCATTGTCGGCAAGCTGGACTTCTCTAGTATGTTTCTCATGCTGGCCGATCCACCGCCTGGCACGCCAATGACGCTGGATGCGTTGAAGAAGGCTGGTGTGCCCGTATTTGCCTATGGCAATTTCCTGACTATCGTTGTCAACTTTCTGATCCTGGCCTTCATCATCTTCATGATGGTGCGCGCGTTCAACAAGATGCGCGAGAAGGAACCGGCCCCGCCGCCGGCGGCACCGCCTGAGGAAGTGGCGCTGCTGCGCGAGATCCGCGACGCCCTCAAGGCGCGCTGAGTCCCGCACGATAATACGGCCCCGATGGGGCCATATTGTTTTGCGTCAGACAGGATTGGGAATGTCGACAAACGTGTGCCGCAAGCCGAAGCGTTGCGCCACATGTTCGCCCAGTGAGCGGATGCCGTAGCGCTCGGTGGCGTGATGGCCGGCGGCCAGGTACGCCACGCCGCTCTCGCGCGCGAGGTGCGTGGTCTGCTCCGAGACCTCGCCGCTGAGGTAGGCATCGACGCCCGCGGCCACTGCCGCATCGAAATAGCCCTGCGCCCCACCCGTGCACCAGCCGATCGTGCGGATCATCTGCTCCGGCTCGCCAATCGCCAACGGCTCGCGCCCGAGCACGCCGCCGACGTGTGCCGCCAGCGCGGACAGCGGCATCGGCGCGGGCAAGGTGCCGATCCAGCCGAGCTGGTCATCGCTGAAACGTCCAGTCGGCGTAAAGCCGAGTTGCAGCCCGAGTTGCGCGTTGTTGCCGAATTCCGGATGGTTGTCCAGCGGCAGGTGGAAGGCGAACAGGTTGATGTCGGCGCCAAGCAGCCGCTTCAGACGCGCATGCTTCTGCCCGATCACACGCGCATCCTCGTTTTTCCAGAAATAGCCGTGATGGACCAGGATGGCATCGGCGCCGGCTTCGGCCGCGGCCTCGACCAGTGCCAGGCTCGCCGTGACGCCAGTGACGATGTGAGTGACTTCGGGGCGACCTTGCACTTGCAGCCCATTGGGACAATAGTCCTTGTAACGGGAAACTTCCAACAGGTCGTTCAAGTACAATTCAAGCTCTTTTGTTTTCATTTTCTGCTCAAAACTCCAATATGTTGCGGCGCTTTTGGCTGTTCTTTGCCCAGGCTGTCACCGTCGTGCTGGCGGTCTGGTTCGTCGTGGCAACGCTCAAGCCTGATTGGCTGCAGAGGGGGCGCGTCGCGGTCCAGTCCGGGTCGCCCATCGTGGCGCTCAAGGAAGTCGTGCCTAACGTGTCCGGCCCTGCCGCCGAAGGGTCTTACAGTGAGGCCGCCCAGTCCGCCATGCCGGCGGTGGTCAATATCTTTACCAGCAAGAATGGCCACAAGCGCTCTCCCAATCCGCAGGCCGAGGATCCGTGGTTCCGCTTCTTCTTTGGCGACCGCCTGCCTGAACGGCAGGAGCCGGTGTCGAGCCTGGGATCAGGCGTGATTGTCAGTGCCGAGGGTTACATTCTAACCAACCACCACGTGGTGGATGGCGCCGACGAGATCGAGATTGCGCTGACCGACGGCCGCAAGGCCAACGCCAAGGTGGTCGGCTCCGACCCGGAGACCGACCTGGCTGTGCTGAAGGTGACGCTGAAGGACCTGCCCGCGATCACGCTGGGCCGGCTGGAGAACGTCAAGGTCGGCGATGTGGTGCTGGCGATCGGCAACCCATTCGGCGTGGGCCAGACGGTGACGATGGGCATCGTGTCGGCATTGGGGCGCAGTCACCTGGGCATCAATACCTTCGAAAACTTCATCCAGACCGACGCCGCGATCAACCCGGGCAATTCGGGCGGTGCGCTGGTTGATGCACAGGGCAACCTGCTGGGCATCAACACGGCAATCTACTCGCGTTCGGGCGGCTCGCTCGGCATTGGCTTTGCCATCCCGGTATCGACGGCCAAGCAAGTGATGGAATCGATTATTTCCACCGGAAGCGTCACACGCGGATGGATCGGCGTCGAGCCGCAGGATATGACGCCGGAAATTGCCGAATCGTTCGGTCTCGATGCCAAGGAAGGCGCACTGATCGCCGCGGTGGTCCAGGGTGGCCCGGCCGACAAGGCCGGCGTGAAGCCGGGCGATGTGCTGACCAAGGTGGATGGTTCGTCGATCACCGACACGACTGCCCTGCTGAATGCCATCGCCCAGCTCAAGCCAGGTGTCGACATCAAGATGACGGTGATCCGACGCGGCAAGCCTACCGAACTGACGGTAACGATCGGCAAGCGGCCGCCTCCGCCGCGCCGGGCGATGCCGTTCGATGAGGAGGAGTGAGGCCGAGTCGTCCCCGGCCTGCATGCAAAACCCCGCCAGCGATGGCGGGGTTTTTTGTTGGGCTCTGGATGAGGAACGGACCGAGTGGAGCTGACGGACAGCGGCGCCACTCGCCACTGGGCAAGGTTATGAACAAATACGCTAAAGCCGGTGCCATGCACTTTCCCGATGACCGCGGCCAAGCCCGCGGATGCTCACCCGGCCCGGAGCCCGGAGCCCGGAGCCCGGAGCCCGGAGCCCGGAGCCCGGAGCCCGGAGAGCCCGGAGAGCCAGGTGCAAGGGGTGCCAGGTGGCTAACCGTACCGTGCTCAGCGCAGCCTGCCAGCGCAACAGGACACGTCGCAAGCCCCGCTCGCCAGCCTCGGCCCCGGCGCCGAGGCTCCAGACAAGACAAAAGGCCGGCATCCTTGCGGACGCCGGCCTTTTGCAAGCCAATCTCAAGCGAGCTTACGCCCGCATCAGATTAGAACTTGTGGCGCAGACCAACCACAGCACCGAACTGATCCTTGTTCGGCTGAACGTTGGTGGTCGTGGCGGTGTTGAAGCCGTTCACGCCCAGGGCCGAGCCCTTGTCGTTCAGAGCGTACGACAGCGAGGTGTACACGTCGGTACGCTTCGACAGCGCGTAGTCGGCCGTGATCACGAACTGCCACGGATCTGCGTCGCTCTTGCGGAAGTCCTGGTAATAAGCAGCGCCCGACAGCGAGAACGCCGGGGTCAGTTGGTAGCCCAGACCCAGCCAGTACAGGTTAGAGGCCGTAGCCGTGGTGACAACGCCGTTGTCAACCGTCGTGCCACCCGTCAGCGGGGCGCCGTCAAAAGCCTTGGCCCAGCGATAGCCAGCGTAGACCTTGGCCGGACCGAAGGCGTAGTTGGCGCCAACGGTAGCACGGCGGGTCTTCTGGCCGCTTTGGTCAACGCCAGCGGCCGACACGGTGCCGTGGATTTCGTCGTAGGCAGCACCAACCGAGAACGGGCCGGCTGCATAGTTCAGCAGCGCGCCGTACTCTTGGCCGCGGCGGAACGCGCCGGCGACTTCCTGGCCGTTGTTGTTGAAGCTGTAGAAGGCCGACGCGGTCAGGCCACCGAACTTGCCGATGTACTTGACGGTGTTATCGGCACGCGAAGCGAAGGCCGAATCCTGAGCCAGGATACCGTAGCGCGACGAGATGGCCATCGGGTCATACATCAGACCGAAGTCGTAGAACGCGGTCTGTTGGCGGCCCAGCAGCAGCGAGCCAAAGTTGCTTTGCAGACCGACGTAGGCTTGACGACCGAACAGGCGACCGCCCTGGCTCAGAGCATTGCTGCCGGTGTCCAGATCGAAACCGCTTTCCAGAACGAACACGCCCTTCAGGCCGCCGCCCAGATCTTCAACGCCACGCAGGCCCCAGCGCGAACCGGACTGGTTACCCGACGACATGCGGAACAGGTCGTCGCCAGCAGCGTTGGCCTTGCTCACGTACTCGAGGCCAACGTCAGCCACGCCGTACAGGGTCACGCTCGATTGGGCATACGCGCCACCAGCGGCCAGAGCGGCGACGGCAGCAGCAAACAGTTTCATCTTCATATCGACACTTTCCTTGTCAACTGATTGGGAAATCTTGGTTGCCCAAGTGCTTGGGCGACGTATTTACATTCACGTCTGCTGCGTATTATGTGCCAGCCCCCCCGGCCCTCAGAAGGCTTTTTCGGCGTAAACCACGCTTACCAGCGGTTTTTGTTGTGATCGAACAACACGATCGGGCAAAAAAATCCCCGTTTTGGTGCAAAAACGGGGTGGATGGCTCGGGGTACCTACCTCAGCGGCATTAGTCCGTCTGCGTTTCCCCTGAAGCCTCGGCTTGCGCGGCCGGACGGCCAACGAAGCGGGCCATGATCAGCCCAAGTTCATAGAGCAGCACCAGCGGAACAGCCAGAAGCAACTGTGACAGCACATCCGGCGGCGTCACGATGGCGGCGATGATAAACGCCCCCACGATCACATAAGGGCGGATCTGCTTGAGCTTTTCCAACTCGACCACACCGAACCGAACTAGCACGATCACCACCACCGGCACCTCGAAGGTGATGCCGAAAGCCAGAAAGGTGGTCATGGCAAAGCTGAGGTACTTGTCGATATCCGTCGACATGTCCGCACCTAGGGGCGCGTTGTAGTGCGCCATGAAGTGGAACACCGTTGGGAACACCAGGAAATATGCAAACGCCACACCGCACAGGAACAAGATGTAGCTGCTCGATACCAGCGGCAGGATCAGCCGCTTCTCATGCTGGTACAGCCCGGGCGCGACAAACTGCCAGACCTGGTAGAGCACCCATGGCAGCGCGATCAGGAAAGCCACCAGCAACGTGACCTTCATCGGCACGAAGAACGAGCCAGTGACGTCGGTCACAATCATCTTGCCGCCCTTGGGCAGCGACTCCATCAGCGGCGCCGCAAACAGGTTGAAGATGACCGGCGCCCAGTAGACCAGGCAAACGAAGACCAGGATGATCCCGGCCACCGCCTTGACCAGGCGCTGGCGAAGCTCGATCAGGTGGGAAATGAAGGTTTCCTGCTGCGACTCGTCTTGCGGGTCTTGGGGATCTGGGGACCGGGTGTCGCTCATGGCGTGGACCGCTCAGCCGCGCAGGCTGGCAAGGTGGGATCGATGATGCCGCTCGGCGCGGCGCGGTTGGATGGGCATGGCGATGGCAACGGCAGCCCTGGCATAGGCCGGCAATCCGTTGCCGCGCAACGTGCTCACTCGAAGAAGGAACGGGACGGACGGCTGGCCGGGCGGTGGCGCTTCACGCGCGCGGCGCCCGACTGCACCCAGACCCGGACATTGTGCTGGCGCTTGAACCATAGCGGCCGCGCCCCCTGCTTCACGCGCCAGCTCTTGCGTCCGTTGTGCGCCTTGTGCGCCGCACCCCAGCTGGGCACGAAGCTGTCGCCGCTAGCGCTGACGCCTTCAGTGCTCGCTTCGGTGCCTCCGAGCGCTTCGTTCAGCGCCTGGGACTGCTCGCTGACTTCCTTGTGGATGGTGCGCTCGACGTCGCGCGCCGCTTCCTCGAATTCAGAGCGCATCTTGCGCAATTCTTCCAGCTCGACTTCGCGGCTGACCTCGGCCTTGACGTCATTGATATAGCGTTGCGCGCGGCCGACCAGGGCACCAACGGTGCGTGCGACCTTGGGCAGCCGCTCGGGACCGATCACGATCAGTGCCACGGCACCGATCAGCGCCAGCTTGGAAATGCCGAGATCAATCATGCGGACATCATGCGAAAGACAGCGGAGACGCGGGGCTGCGCGCAGGCAGCCACGATCACGGGAAGGGGACGGCTCACCGCCGGCTTACTGCTGCTGGCGCGACTTTTCCTTGGCCTCGACATCGATGGTGGTGGAGTCGCGCAGTTCCTTGGACTGGGCGGCCTGGGCCGACTTGTCTTTGTCTTCGCCATCCTTCATGCCATCCTTGAAACCCTTGACCGCGCCGCCCAGGTCCTGGCCGATATTGCGCAGTTTCTTGGTGCCGAACACAAGCATGACGATCACCAGCACGATCAGCCAGTGCCAAATGCTAAACGAACCCATCTCTTGCTCCTGGTGAAGCCTCGGGCGTAGTCATAGTCGCCCGGACCCGTTGTTCCGTCCCGTTATGGCCGCGCCGGGCGACGGTTGCCGGCGCAGCATTTGCCTCGGCGTTACCGCCGCGGCGCTCCCATGCCAAGGCTGCCCGGTCAGGGCAGCGGTCCCTTCCACTCGTGGCGCGGCCCACCGAGCACATGCAGGTGCAGGTGGTAGATTTCCTGGCCGCCGTCCGGCCCGGTATTGATCACCGTCCGGAAACCGTTGCCACAGCCTGCCGCGCGCGCCAGTTCAGGCACCTTCAGCATCATTCTAGCAAGCACCTCCCCTTCGCCGGCGCCGCAATCGGCCAGCGAGTCGACGTGCGACTTGGGAACGACCAGCAAGTGTACCGGGGCCTTGGGATGGATATCGTGGAAGGCCAACATGTCGTCGTCTTCGTACACCTTGCGCGACGGTATCTGGCCGGCCACGATCTTGCAGAAGATGCAATTATCCTGAACGTTCATGAATATTTCATTGCGGCGAACCCTGCACCCCGAGGGTATCGGGTCCGCCCGGCATCAGAACTGCTGATCCGGGTACATCGGCTTGCTGTCGTTGAGGTACAGCCAACCCTTGACGATACGATACAGCATCCACAGCGACAGCACGCCCCAGACCGCAAACGCCAGCGGCATCAGCACCACCGTGGCGAACAGCACGCCGCCCAGCACCGCCCACGCCACCGACCACCAGAACGAGCGGATCTGCCACGCGAAGTGCGACGCATACAGCGAACCGCGCGCGTCGTCGCGCTTGACGTAGTCGATGACGATGGCGATCAGCGCGGTAATGCCGCCGGTCAGCCAGAAGATCGCGTACAGCGCGTACAGGATATGCAGCAGCTTGCGCAGGCTGCTCTGCTGCTCGCCGCTGGGACCGGTAACTTGCGCGGTGTAGTCGTTCGCCATGTTTGCCCTTGTTCTGCGATGGCCTGCCTCGCGGCAGGCGGGAGACTGGCCAGCACAGCGACTGGTCAGCCGGTCAGCCCTCTTCCTTGCGCCGGGCCTTTTCTTCCAGGCCGGAGAGGCCTTCGCGCCGCGCCAGTTCGTTGACCACGTCGTCCGGGCCCAGCCCGAAATTTGCCAGCAACACCAGGGTGTGGAACCACAGGTCCGCGACTTCATAGACCAGTTTGCCGGCCTCGCTGCCGCTGTGGCCGGCAGCGCGCGCGTCCTTGGCCGCCATCACGGTCTCGGTGGCCTCCTCGCCGATCTTCTTCAGGATGGCGTCGTCGCCCTTGCTGTACAGCTTGGCAACATAGGACTTGGCGGGGTCGCCGCCATTGACGGGCTTGCGCGATTCGAGCACTTCGGCCACGCGTGCCAGCACATCGCTGCTGCTCGGTTGGGAGTCGCTCATGGCTTGGTATAGATCTGTGCAGGGTCCTTCAACACGGGCTCGACGGTCTGCCAGTCGCCCGCTTCCGCATCGCCCTCGAATTTCTGGAAGAAGCAGGAATGGCGCCCGGTATGGCAGGCGATGCTGTCGACCTGAGTGACCTTGAGCAGCACCACGTCCTCGTCGCAGTCGAGGCGGATCTCATGCACCTTCTGCACGTGTCCGGACTCTTCGCCCTTGTGCCAGAGGCGCTTGCGCGAGCGCGACCAGAACACGGCCTCGCCCAGTTCCACCGTGCGCTGCAGCGCGTCGCGGTTCATGAACGCGAACATCAGCACGTCGTTCGAACCCACTTCCTGCACGATCACCGGCACCAGGCCGTTATCGTCCCACTTGACCTTGTTGAGCCACTTCTTTGCCATGATCAGATCCGCACGGGAATGCCCTCGCGGGCCATGAATGCCTTGGCTTCGCCCACGGTATGCTGGCCGTAGTGGAAGATGCTGGCGGCCAGCACCGCGTCGGCGCGGCCCTTGGTGATGCCGTCGGCGAGGTCCTGCAGCCCGCCGACGCCGCCCGAGGCGATCACCGGCACCGGCACCGCGTCGCTGACGGCACGGGTCAACTCCAGGTCGAAGCCGCTCTTGGTGCCGTCGCGGTCCATGCTGGTCAGCAGGATCTCGCCGGCGCCGCGCGCGGCCATTTCACGCGCCCACTCGACCGCGTCCAGGCCGGTTGCCTTGCGCCCGCCATGGGTGAAGACTTCCCAGCGCGACGGCTCGCCCGGGGCGGAGCTGCGCTTGGCGTCAATCGCCACCACGATGCACTGCGAACCATATTTGGCCGTGGCGTCGGACACCAGTTGCGGATTGGCGATGGCCGACGAGTTGACGCTGATCTTGTCCGCGCCGGCATTGAGCAGGCGCCGCACGTCTTCGACCGTGCGCACGCCGCCGCCGACCGTCAGCGGGATAAAGACCTGCGAAGCCACGTCCTCGATGATATGCAGCATCAGGTCGCGCCCGTCGCTGGTGGCGGTGATATCGAGAAATGTGATTTCATCGGCGCCCTGCTCGTCATAGCGGCGCGCGATCTCCACGGGATCGCCCGCATCGCGCAGCTCGACGAAATTGACGCCCTTGACCACCCGCCCGTTGGTGACGTCCAGGCAGGGGATGATACGTTTGGCTAGCATGAGAGTCCTTGTCCGCCGCCGTGCCGGCAAGGCACCGGAGCGGCAGCGGCTGCGCACGCGGCGCGTTGCGTTGGGCTTACTGGCCGTCGCGCAGCTTGTCGGCACGGGCCTGTGCATCGGCAAAGTTGAGATCACCGGAGTAGATCGCGCGGCCGCAGATGACGCCTTCCACACCCTCGCCCTCGACCGCGCACAGGTTGTCGATATCCGCCAGGTTGGACAGGCCGCCGCTGGCGATCACCGGGATCGACATCGACTGCGCCAGCTTGACGGTGGCGTCGATATTGATCCCCTGCAGCATGCCGTCGCGGCCGATGTCGGTGTAGATGATGGCTTCGACACCGTAGTCTTCGTACTTGCGCGCCAGGTCCGCCACTTCATGGCCGGTCAGCTTGCTCCAGCCGTCGGTGGCGACCTTGCCGTCCTTGGCATCGAGGCCGACGATGATGTGGCCGCCGAAGGCAGAGCAGGCGTCCTTCAGGAAGCCGGGGTTCTTGACCGCCGCAGTGCCGATGATGACGTACGACAAGCCGTCGTCCAGCCAGCGTTCGATGGTGTTCAGGTCGCGGATGCCGCCCCCCAGTTGTACCGGGATCTCATCGCCGACCTCGGCGATGATGGCCTTGATTGCCGCTTCGTTGCGGGGCTTGCCCACGAACGCGCCGTTCAGGTCCACCAGGTGCAGGCGCCGCGCGCCCTGCTCCACCCAGTGGCGTGCCATGGCGGCGGGATCTTCGGAAAAGACGGTGGCCTGGTCCATGTCGCCTTGTTTAAGGCGTACACATTGACCGTCCTTCAGGTCGATGGCCGGAATGAGCAACATATGCGTGACGAGCGTGGTTGAGTAAGTGAGGTTGAGCGAGACCGGCGAGGCCGGTCAGGTCGGGGTCGATGTTCTATCGGGAACTGGTCGCTTGACGGGTTGCGTAAAGGGTCCGGTGACGGGTCTGTCTGGTTCTCGGTTGAACAATCGTCAAACAAGCGATTCGGGGTGTCCGCTGCGCCTTATGGATTCCAGTGGACGAAGTTCCGGTACAGCTGCAGGCCCAGGGCCGCGCTCTTCTCGGGGTGGAACTGCGTCGCGAAAATATTATCGCGGGCTACCGCGCTGGTAAACACGACTCCATACTCCGTTTCGCCGGCGATATGGGCCGGATCCTGCGCCTGCACATAGTAGCTGTGGACGAAATAGAACCAGCTGTCGTCCGGGATCCCGGCCCACAGCGGGTGCGGCTTCGCCTGGCGCACCCGGTTCCAGCCCATCTGCGGCACCTTGAAACGCGAGCCGTCGGGCTGCGTCATGCCGTCCAGCGCAAAACGCACCACTTGGCCGGGCATCAGGCCCAAGGCCGGTGTGCGGTCCGCGCCAACACGACTCTCGGTGCTGAACTCGAACAGCATCTGTTCGCCGACGCACACACCCAGCATCGGCTTGCTGCCGGCGGCCTCGACCACCGCTTCCTGCAGGCCCGAGGCGCCCAGCGCCGACATGCAGTCCGGCATCGCGCCCTGGCCAGGCAGCACCACGCGATCCGCGCCGCGGATGCCTTCCGGGGCATCCACCACCCGCACGTCAGCTTCCGGTGCCGCGGCACGCAGCGCCTGCGCCACCGAGCGCAGGTTGCCCATGCCGTAATCCACAATTGCTATGGTAGTCATGATTTCAAAACAGGCAACAATGTCTTCAGCCCGTCCACAATGAATTCAACGGCCAGCGCCGACAGGATCAGCCCCATCAGGCGCGTGCCGATATTGATGCCGGTGCGGCCAATGACCCGGGCGATCGGG
The DNA here is from genome assembly GCF_044748965.1 of Cupriavidus sp. NPDC089707. NCBI lineage: Bacteria > Pseudomonadati > Pseudomonadota > Betaproteobacteria > Burkholderiales > Burkholderiaceae > Cupriavidus > Cupriavidus sp. NPDC089707. Next base: position 55,929 of record NZ_JBIVHB010000015.1, on the reverse strand, counting down.
TCGGCCGCGCGGAACACCAGGTACACCACCGAGCCCAGCAGCGCGCCGATGCCCACCAGGATCAGCAGCTGGTACCAGTGCTGGGTCTTGCCGGCATAGACGATCACCGTGCTGATCGAGCCTGGCCCGGTCAGCAGCGGCAGCGCCAGCGGCACCACCGCGATGCTGGACTTTACCTCGGCCTCATCCTCTTCTTCCGGCGTGGCCTTGGTGCGGCTGGTCTGCGCGTTCAGCATGTTCATGGCCATCATGATCATGATGAGACCGCCACCCACCTGAAGCGAAGCCACCGAGATATTGAAGAACTCGATGATCTGCTGCCCCAGCAACGCCGACACCGCCACCACGATTGCCACGGAGATCGACGCAATCTTGATAGTACGCAGCTTTTCCGCTTCGGTCTGCTGGTTGGTCAGGCTGATGAAGAACGGGATCGCCCCGATAGGGTTGATCAGCGCCAGCAGCGAGATAAACGACTTGAGCGTATCCATCGGTTGCGGGTTGCCAGCATCGCTGGCCGAATTCAGGCTGGAGAGGTGGGCGGGCGCCGCAACCAGCCGGCACGCCTACGGGTTCAGGAAGCTCAGAGCGTACCCTTGGTCGACGGGATCGTGTTGGCCGCGCGCGAATCCAGCTCAACCGCCATGCGCAGTGCCCGGCCGAAGGCCTTGAACACGGTTTCGCACTGATGGTGGGCATTGATGCCACGCAGGTTGTCAATATGCAGGGTCACGCCGGCATGGTTGACAAAGCCGCGGAAGAACTCAATGGTCAGGTCGACGTCGAAGCTGCCCACGCGCGCACGCGTGAACGGCACGTGGAACTCCAGGCCGGGGCGGCCGGAGAAGTCGATCACCACGCGCGACAGGCATTCGTCCAGCGGCACGTAGCTGTGGCCGTAGCGGGTGATGCCTTTCTTGTCGCCAATGGCCCTGGCGACGGCCTGGCCGAGCGTGATGCCGACATCTTCCACCGTATGGTGGTCGTCGATATGCGTGTCGCCGGTGGCTTCGACCTCCAGGTCGAACATGCCATGCCGGGCGATCTGGTCGAGCATGTGGTCGAGGAACGGCACGCCCGACGCCAGCTTCTGGCGGCCGGTGCCGTCGAGATTCAGGGAAACGCGGATTTGCGTTTCCGAAGTATTGCGGGTGACCTCTGCAACACGCATGGTGTTAATCCTGCAGCGACGCTGCGAATGCCTCTAGGAACTGCGCGTTTTCTTCGGGCGTGCTGACCGTGACGCGCAGACAATTGGCCAGCAACGGGTGCATTTTACTCACGTTCTTGATCAATACCTTCCGCGCCAGCAGGCGGTCGAAGGTCTGTGCCGCATCCGGCACGCGCGCCAGCAAGAAGTTGGCGGCGCTGGGGAACACCGTGACGCCTGCATGCGCGGCCATGCCATCGGCCACGCGGGTGCGCTCGGCGCGCAGCTGCGCGGCCTGTTCGTCCAGCACCGACACATGCTCCAGCGCGAACAGCGCGGCGGCCTCGGTCAGCACGTTGACGTTGTAGGGCGGACGCACCTTGTCGATCTGCGCCAGCCACTCCGGCGCGCCGGCCAGGTAGCCCAGGCGGATGCCGGCCAGGCCGAGCTTGGACACGGTGCGCATCACCAGCAGGTTGCCGAAGTCCGTCAGGCGCGGCATCCAGCTTTGCTGCGCGAATGGCTGGTAGGCCTCGTCGACCACCACCAGGCTGGTGCAGACATCGCCCTGCGCGGCGCGGAGGATGGCCTCCATGTCGGCCGCGTCGAACAGATTGCCGGTGGGATTGTTCGGATAGGCCAGGTAAACGATGGCGGGCTGATGCTCGGCCATCGCCGCCAGCATGGCATCGCGGTCGAGCGTGAAGTCGGCGCGCAGCGGCACGCCGACGAATTCGAGGCCGGCAAACTGCGCCGACATCGCATACATGACGAAGCCCGGCACCGGCGCCATCACCTTGGCCCCCGGCTTGGCGGCGGCCAGCGCCAGCATGCTGATGATCTCGTCCGAGCCGTTGCCCAGCAGCACATCCATGCCGGCGGGCACCTCCATCACGTCCCTCAGCCCGGCGCGCAGCGCTTCGCTGCTGGGCACGGGGTAGCGGTTCAGCGCTACCTCGCCCAGCCGCGCGGCCAGTTGCTGGCGCAGCTCCGGCGGGAGCTGGTAGGGGTTCTCCATGGCGTCGAGCTTGACCAGACCGTGCGAATCCGGCACGTGGTAGGCGCCCATGGCGCGCACGTCGTCACGGATGATGCGTTCGATCAGGGAGGGCTCTACGGCTGACATGGAAACTCCAGGTTTGACTGCGTGGGTTCAGTAAATCAACTGCGCTTGAAACGGTATTCCGCGCTGCGGGCGTGGGCCTGCAGGCCTTCGCCGTACGCGAGCTCGGCTGCAATCTGGCCGAGCATCTGCGCCCCGCCCTCGCTCACCTCGATCAGGCTCGAGCGCTTCAGGAAGTCATAGACACCCAGCGGCGACGAGAAGCGCGCGGTGCGCGAGGTCGGCAGCACGTGGTTGGGGCCGGCGCAGTAGTCGCCCAGCGATTCGCTGGTATAGCGGCCAAGGAAGATGGCGCCGGCGTGGCGGATCTTCTCGCTCCACTGGCGCGGGTTCTCGGCAGAGATTTCCAGGTGCTCCGGTGCGATCGCGTTGGCGATCTCGCAGGCCTCTTCCATGTCGCGCACCTTGACCAGCGCGCCACGGCCGGAGATCGACGCGGCGATCACGTCGCGGCGCGGCATGGTCGGCAGCTGGCGCTGGATGCTGGCTTCGACGCGGGCGATGTAGTCGCCGTCCGGGCACAGCAGGATCGACTGCGCCAGTTCGTCGTGCTCGGCCTGCGAAAACAGGTCCATTGCCACCCAGTCTGGGTCGGTGGTGCCGTCGCAGATCACCAGAATCTCGGACGGCCCGGCGATCATGTCGATGCCGACGGTGCCGAATACGCGGCGCTTGGCCGCGGCCACGTAGGCATTGCCCGGGCCGACGATCTTGTCGACCTGCGGCAGCGTCGCGGTGCCGTAGGCCAGCGCGCCCACGGCCTGCGCGCCGCCGATGGTGAAGACGCGATCAACGCCGGCGATCTGCGCGGCGGCCAGCACCAGCTCGTTGCGCAGGCCGCCGGGCGTGGGCACGACCATGATGATTTCCTTCACGCCGGCCACGCGCGCCGGAATCGCGTTCATCAGCACCGACGACGGATAGGCAGCCTTGCCGCCCGGCACGTAGATGCCGACGCGGTCCAGCGGCGTCACCTTCTGGCCCAGCATGGTGCCGTCGGCCTCGGTGTACTCCCAGCTGTGGCTGCCGCACTCGATCTTCTGCTTCTCGTGGTAGGCGCGCACACGCGCGGCGGCGGCTTCCAGCGCGGCGCGGCGCTTGGGCTCAAGGTCTTCGAGCGCGGCCTCGAGCTCGGCCTGCGACAGTTCCAGCGCCGCGATCGACGGCGCCTCCATGCGATCGAAGCGTTTCGTGTATTCCAGCACCGCGGCGTCGCCGCGTGCCTTCACGTCTGCCAGGATCTGTGCCGCCGCGCGGTCGATGGCCTCGTCCTCGCCGGCCTCGAAGGCCAGCACCTGGCGCAGCGCCTCGGCAAAACCCGGCTCTCTGGAATCAAGCCGGCGGATCGGCAGGTTTTCCATTTCGGATGCGGTTGCGTTCATGACTTCTTTTCCTTCTCAGTCGGCACCGGCCTGGTGTGGCCCGATGTGGCCTTACACCAGCGCCGCCGAAGCGCGTTCGAAAGCGTCGAGGATCGGCGCCAGCCGCTCGCGCTTGAGTTTGAGCGCGGCCTGGTTCACCACCAGCCGCGACGAAATTTGCACGATCTCTTCCACTTCGACCAGATTGTTGGCGCGCAGCGTGCTGCCGGTGCTGACCAGGTCGACGATGGCATCGGACAGGCCCACCAGCGGGCCCAGCTCCATCGAACCGTACAGCTTGATCAGGTCGACGTGAACGCCCTTTTTCGCAAAGTGCTCGCGCGCGGTCTGCACGTACTTGGTGGCCACCGCCAGCCGCGCGCCCTGGCGCACCGCGTTGGCGTAGTCAAACCCGGCAGGCACCGCCACCGACATGCGGCAGCGGGCGATGTTGAGGTCGATCGGCGCGTACAGGCCGGCCATGCCGTGCTCCATCAGCACGTCCTTGCCGGCCACGCCGAAGTCGGCGGCGCCATATTGCACGTAGGTCGGCACATCCGAGGCGCGCACGATCACCACGCGCACGGCGGGATCGGAGGTCGGCAGGATCAGCTTGCGCGAGGTCTCGGGATCTTCGGTGACCTGGATGCCGGCGGCTTCGAGCAGCGGCAGCGTTTCGGTAAAGATGCGGCCCTTGGACAGCGCCAGCGTCAGCTGGTTGGGCGAAGCATTGAAAGTGGGGCTCATCGGCGTCAGTTCTCGTGCTCAGGCAATGCGGCGGATCTTGGCGCCCACTGCAGACAGCTTGTCTTCCATGCGGTCGTAGCCGCGGTCCAGGTGGTAGATACGGTCGATCACGGTGTCGCCCTCGGCGACCAGGCCGGCGATGACCAGGCTGGCGGAGGCGCGCAGGTCGGTCGCCATCACGCTGGCGCCGGACAGGCGCGGCACGCCGTTGACCACCGCCGTGTTGCCTTCGACGGCGATGTCGGCGCCGAGGCGATTCAGTTCCTGCACGTGCATGAACCGGTTCTCGAAGATGGTCTCGGTCACGCGCGCGGTGCCTTCGGCCACGGCATTCAGTGCCATGAACTGGGCCTGCATGTCGGTCGGAAAGGCGGGGTATTCCGAGGTGCGGAAGCTCACCGCCTTCGCGCGGCGCGGCATCGCCAGGCGGATCCAGTCTGCGCCGGTCTCGATGCGGGCGCCGGCTTCGCGCAGCTTGTCGAGCACGGCATCGAGCAGGTCCGGGCGCACCTCGCGCAGCACCAGTTCGCCCAGCGTCGCGGCCGCGGCGCACAGGAAGGTGCCGGCTTCGATGCGGTCGGCGATCACGCTGTGGCGGGCGCCGTGCAGCTTGTCGACGCCCTGCACCACCAGCCGGTCGGTGCCGATACCGTCGATCTTCGCGCCCATCTTGACCAGCAGGTGGGCCAGGTCGGTGACTTCCGGCTCGCGCGCGGCGTTTTCCAGCACGGTCTCGCCGTCGGCCAGCGTGGCAGCCATCAGCAGGTTCTCGGTGCCGGTCACGGTGATCATATCGGTGACCACGCGCGCCCCCTTCAGGCGCCGGACGCGGGCATGGATAAAGCCATGCTCGATACTGATCTCGGCGCCCATCGCCTGCAGGCCCTTGATGTGCTGGTCGACCGGCCGAGCGCCGATGCCGCAGCCTCCCGGCAGCGAGACCCGGGCCTCGCCAAAGCGCGCCACCAGCGGACCCAGCACCAGGATCGACGCGCGCATGGTCTTGACCAGCTCGTACGGCGCCTCGAGCGAGTTGACGTCGGCGCCGTTGAGCGCGACGGTGGCGCCATCCTGTTCGGCGCGCATGCCCATCAGGCGCAGCAGCTTGAGCGTGGTGCGCACGTCCTGCAGGTTGGGCACGTTATCCAGCGCGACGGTATCGGCCGTGAGCAAGCCCGCGCACAGGATCGGCAGCGCGGCATTCTTGGCGCCCGAAACGCGGACTTCGCCCCGTAGCGGACCGTTGCCCTGGATCTGGAATTTGTCCATGTTGTGTCGATTCTGGCCGGGCCTGCGCCCGGCGTCATTGTTCTCGGACCGCGCATGCGGCGCGGTGCGGCACGGCCGGGCTTACTTGCCCTCGCCTGCCTGCCACTCGGCGGGCGTCAGCGTCTTCATCGAGAGCGCATGGATCTCGGCGCGCATGCGGTCGCCCAGCGCGGCATAGACACGCTGGTGGCGCTGGATCAGCCGCTTGCCTTCGAACTCGGTGCTGACAATGGTGGCAAAGAAGTGCTGGCCGTCGCCCTCGACTTCCAGATGTTCGCAGGGCAATCCTTGGGCAATGTATTCCCTGACTTGTTCCGGTGTAGGCAGCATGGGGTTCTCTTCAGCGTATTCAGTAATTGCGCAGTGTCAGTGCGGCCGCGCTCAGTGGCGCAGCTTGTATCCGGACTTCAGCAGCCGCAGCGCCAGCGCCGCGAGCACCACGAAGGCCGATCCCACCACCGCCAGGCTGAACAGCGGCGACACGTCGGAGACGCCGAAGAAGCCGTAGCGGAAGCCGTCGATCATGTAGAAGAACGGATTGGCGTGGGATACGGCCTGCCAGAAGGCCGGCAGCGAATGGATCGAATAGAACACACCGGACAGGAAGGTGGCCGGCATGATCAGGAAGTTCTGGAACGCGGCAAGCTGGTCGAACTTCTCGGCCCAGATGCCGGCGATCAGGCCGAGCGTGCCGAGGATGCCCGCGCCCAGCAGCGCGAACACCACGATCCAGCCGATGTTGGCGAAATGCAGGTTGGCAAACCACGCCGTCACCAGCAGCACGCCGAGGCCCACGGTCAGCCCGCGGATCACCGAGGCCAGCACATAGGCGCCGAACATCTCCCAGTGCGACAGCGGCGGCAGCAGCACGAACACCAGGTTGCCGGTGATCTTGGACTGGATCAGCGACGACGAGCTGTTGGCAAAGGCGTTCTGCAGCACGCTCATCATCACCAGGCCAGGCACCAGGAAGGCGGTATAGCTGATCTGGTCGTAGATCTTGACGCGGTCTTCGAGCACGTGGCCGAAGATCAGCAGGTACAGCACCGCGGTCAGCACCGGCGCGGCCACAGTCTGGAAGCTGACCTTCCAGAAGCGCAGCACTTCCTTGTACAGCAGGGTCCGGAAGCCAACCAGACCGCCAACGGCCATCGGGCCCAGGCGCGCGTCTTCCACCAGTTCGATTTCGCCGGGCTGCTTCATGCCGCGGCCTCCATGGCGGGGTCGGGCAGCGCGCCCGGCATGTGGCCCTCGCGCCGCATGATCTGGACAAACACGTCTTCGAGGTCGGCCTTGTTGATTTCCATGTCTTCAATGTCACAGCCCGCTTCGCGGCAGGCGGCCAGGATCGGCTCGACTGCCTGGTAGCCGGATAACCGCAGCCGCACCGCGCGCTCGCCCGGGTTGGCCGGCATGCGCAGCGGCTCCAGCGCTGGCGGCAGGGTGCCCCGCGCGAAAGTCAGCACCAGTTGCAGCCCGGCGAACTGCGTCAGCAGGTTGCTGGTGCGGTCCAGCGCCACCACTTCGCCGAACTTGAGCATGGCGATGCGGTCACACAGCGCCTCGGCCTCTTCCAGGTAGTGCGTGGTCAGGATGATGGTGTGGCCTTCCCGGTTCAGGCGCGAGATGAATTTCCACAGCGTCTGGCGCAGCTCGACGTCGACACCGGCGGTGGGCTCGTCCAGCACGATCACAGGCGGCCGGTGTACCAGCGCCTGCGCCACCAGCACGCGGCGCTTCATCCCACCCGACAACTGGCGCATATTGGAATCGGCCTTGCTGGTCAGGTCCAGGTTGGCCATGATCTCGTCGATCCAGTCGTCGTTATGGGTCAGCCCGAAATAGCCGGACTGCAGCCGCAGCGTCTCGCGCACCGTGAAGAACGGGTCGAACACCAGCTCCTGGGGCACCACGCCAAGCATACGCCGCGCCATCCGGTAGTCGGACACGACATCGTGACCCAGCACACGGACGTGGCCGGAGTCGGCACGGTTCAGGCCGGCGAGGATCGAGATCAGCGTGGTCTTGCCGGCGCCGTTCGGCCCGAGCAGACCGAAGAATTCGCCGCGTTCGACGGTGAAGCTGACGCCCTTGAGCGCCTGCAGGTTGCGGTAGCGCTTGCGAACGTCGTGGATTTCAATGGCTTTCATGGCCGATTGTTTGTGGCGTATCCGGCTTTTTTAGGGCCGCCCGCCTGAAAAGGGGGAGCTACTGCGTGCCCGGATGTCCTGGGCCGGTCCTGGCATGCACCGGAATCAGGCGGGGGGAAGGGCGAACAACCCGGAATTATAGGGGATGCGGGGTGGGTCCCGCTTGATCCCCACCGGATCCGCCCGCAGGGCGCGGCGACCGCACCAGGCCGTCGCCGGGGCATCGCGTTCGGACGCAAACGCCGCGCCCGGCGATGCCGGATCAATGTCGATGGTGGTGGCCCGGACGGGAAAGCGGGTCGGCGCCGTTCGCCAGGCCCAGCAGGCCATCGACGCCGTACAGGTTGGCCAGCTGCGACAGTTGCGCCGGCACCCCGCGCAGCGACAGCGCCAGGTTGCGGGCGGCTGCGGCACGATGCCACGCCAGCAGCACGGCAACCGCGGAGGAATCGACCTGCGCCAGGCCCGTGCAGTCGACCTGCACCTTGCCCTGCACCCCGCCCTGCGCCACGCGCGCCAGCCCGTCGCGCAGCACGGCGGCGGCATTCTGGTTGGTCAGCGAGGTACCCAGCGAAAGCATGGTGGCGTCAGGAGGTCGTTGGTGTGAAAAGAGAAAAATGCTGCGGCGGAAAGTAGAACTCCCGCGCTGAGGCGGGAGTCAGTGCCGCGAACGGCCATTGTAGTGCAAGATCGGCGCGCCGTGCTGCATTGCAGCGGCGCACGCTCGCCGGCTTAGATCTTGGCGTTGGCCAGCTGCCGGTTGCGGTCCTGCAGCGTCTTGATCACGCCCTCGACGCCCTGCTGGCCGACGATGGTGTTGAAGCTGCCCTTGTAGGCCTCGGTCAGCCACGCGCCCAGCACGTTGATGTCGTAGACCTTCCAGCCATTCGCGGTCTTCTCCAGGCGGTAGTCCATCTGGATCGGCTCGCCCTTGTTGATCACCTGGGTGCGGATGGTGGCATCGGTGTCCTCAGGCGTGCCGCGGTACGGGCGGTACTGCACAGCCTGGTCGCGGATCTGGGCGATGGCACCGGCGTAGGTGCGGATCAGCAGGGTCTTGAACTCCTCGGTGATCTGCTTCTGCTGCTCCGGCGTCGCCTTCGACCAGTTGCGGCCCATCGCGATCTGCGTGGTCTTCTGGAAGTTGGCGTTCGGGATGATCTTCTGCTCGACCAGCGCGGTGATCTTGGCAATATTGCCCGCCTGCATGTCCTTGTCGGCCTTGACGGTCGTCATCACGTCCTCGACCACCGACTTGACCAGCCCGTCCGGGGTGGCCGCGTCCTGAGCCGACGCCTGTGCATGGGCAGCGCCGGCGAAGGCTACTACCGTAAGAAAGGGGACCAACAGTCGCTTAATCATGGATTTTTCCTTCTTTCTCAAAGTCGTTTGCCGGCGGATCCGCCGGCTGGGCGCCGCCTGCCGGCAGCGGCCTTTGGGTGATTGGAACATAGCCCGGGCCGCGGGTTGCACGGACCAGCGCCTTCTCCGCCACTTCCAAACAAATTGTTTCAGCCCTGACAGGGCATTCACAGCCTGGCGCCCAGCCCGTCGGGCGTGGCGCCACACGGCCGTCAGCGGTCAGCGAATCCGGATCACGCCCGGGACGATACGCTGCATCGGCTCCACCGTCGGCACCGGCAGGCTCTGGCTTTCCGGCTGGATGTCGCCCTTGGGCAGCGTCGCTGCGGGCGCGGAGGCGTCGGCAGGCGGCGCGGCCGCAGGGGCGGAAGCGTCCACGGGCTGGGCCGCTGGCGCCGGCTGGGCTGGCGTTTGCGGTTCTGCAGGCGTTTCAGGCTTGCCGCCTTCGCTCGCGGCCGCAGCCGCCGGCGCACCCGCATCGCTGTCGGCGTCGTCGTCGCCGTCCGGCGGATTGCCGTCGTAAACCAGATACTGGCGGCGCTGCAGGTACGAGTCGCGCAGGAACGAGTACTTGTCCAGCGCCGCCTGCTCCAGCAAGTTGCTGGCGCCCAGCAGCTGCGCGCGGCCCGCGACGATGCGCACGCCGGTCAGCGAATTGCGCAGCGATACCGGGTAGAGATAGGCCGACGGGTCGAACTGGCGGTCCACCAGCATGCCGCCGGTATCGCGCACCGAGCTCGGGCCGAACAACGGCAGCACCAGGTACGGGCCCGGCGGCACGCCCCACACACCCAGCGTCTGGCCGAAGTCTTCCTTGTACTTGGGCAGGCCTGCCGGCGTGGCGATGTCAATCAGGCCGCCGATGCCCAGGACCGTGTTCATCGCCACGCGCATCGAATCTTCAGCGGCCCGGGTCGGCTTGCCCTGCAGCAGGTTGTTCACCGCCGAATACACATCGCTGACGTTGGAGAAGAAGTTCTCCACCGCGCGCTGCACCGGCGTCGGCATGTAGTCTGCATAGATCTCAGCCACCGGGCGCAGGATGCCCTTGTCGAAGTCTTCGTTGATCTTCGAGACTTCGCGATTAAAGGGCTCCAGCGGATCCTTCGGATTGGCCGTGGGGCCGGTGGCGCAACCGGCGAGCAGCGCCGCGGCCGCTGCCGCGGCCATCAGGCCAGCCACCGGGCGGCGCGCGGCGCAGCCCGGCTTGACGGGGGAAACAACTCTCATTTGGTTTCCCCACCCAGCGCCGGCGCGCTGGCGCCGGCCGCGGGCGAGCCGCTGGCACCGGCATCCGCCGCCTTGTTGTACAGGAACTGGCCGATCAGGTTTTCCAGCACCACCGCGGACTGCGTCATGGTGATGCGCGCGCCGTCGGCCAGCATGGCGGTGTCGCCGCCAGCCTCCAGGCCGATGTACTGCTCCCCCAGGAGGCCCGAGGTCAGGATCTTGGCCGAGGTGTCCTTGGGAAACTGATAGCGCTTCTCCAGGCTCATCTCGACAGTGGCCTGGTAGGTCTTGTCGTCAAAGCGGATCGCGGCAACGCGGCCGACCACCACGCCGGCGCTCTTGACCGGCGCGCGCGGCTTGAGCCCGCCGATATTGTCGAAGCGGGCCTGCACGGCGTAGGTGTCCTGGAAGGTGAAGGCGCTCATGTTGCCGGCCTTGAGGGCCAGGAACAGCAGGGCGACGAACCCCGCCACCACGAACAGCCCCACCCAGAAATCGAGTGCGTTCTTTCTCATTGGAATCTCTTTCTTCAACCCCGTAGTGTCTGTCGCTGTGTTGTAGTCAGTATGGTCCGCGCGGGTTGCCAGCCATCAATTGCTGAACATCAGAGCGGTCAGCAGGAAATCCAGCCCCAGCACCGCCAGCGACGCGATCACCACGGTGCGGGTGGTCGCGCGCGAGACGCCCTCGGGCGTCGGCTTGGCCTCGAAGCCCTGGTACAAGGCAATGAACGTCACGGCAATGCCAAAAATAAAGCTCTTGATCACACCATTGAGCACGTCGGCGCGCACGTCGACGCCGTCCTGCATCTGCGACCAGAAGGCACCGGCGTCCACGCCGATCAGTTGCACCCCGACCACGTAGCCGCCCAGGATGCCCACCGCGCTGAAGATCGCCGCCAGCACCGGCATGGCGATCACGCCCGCCCAGAAGCGCGGCGCAACCACACGCTGCAGCGGGTTCACCGCCATCATCTCCATTGCGGTCAGCTGCTCGCCCGCCTTCATCAGGCCGATTTCGGCAGTCAGCGAGGTGCCGGCGCGGCCCGCAAACAGCAGCGCGGTCACCACCGGCCCTAGTTCGCGCACCAGCGACAGGGCCACCAGCAGGCCCAGCGCCTGTTCGGAGCCATAGCGGTTCAGCGTGTAATAGCCCTGCAGGCCGAGCACGAAACCGACAAACAGGCCCGACACGGCGATGATCACCAGCGACAGGTTGCCGACAAAGAAAACCTGGTCGGTCACCAGCCGGAAGCGGCGCAGCAGCGCCGGCGACAGGCCCAGCACGGTAAGGAACATGCGGGTGGCATGGCCCACGCCCGTCACGTTGCGGCGCACGGCTGCGCCGATGGTGGTAAAGAAACCGATCACCGCGCAACTCCGGCAAAGTCCTCGGCCAGCGATGCTCCCGGGTAGTGGAACGGCACCGGGCCGTCGGCCTCGGCATGGACGAACTGGTGCACGAACGGGTCGGTGGAGGCGCGCAGCGCCTCGGGCTCGCCCTGCGCGGCGATGCGGCCGTCGGCGATGAAATACACGTAGTCGGCGATCTGGAAGGTCTCGTGCACATCGTGCGAGACGATGATCGTGGTCGCGCCGAGCGCGTCGTTCAGGCTGCGGATCAGCCGGGCGGTCAGGCCGAGCGAGATCGGGTCAAGACCGGCGAAGGGCTCGTCATACATCAGCAGCGCGGGATCGAGCGCGATCGCGCGCGCCAGCGCCACGCGCCGCGCCATGCCGCCCGAGATCTGCGACGGCATCAGGTCGCGCGCACCGCGCAGGCCGACCGCGTTCAGCTTCATCAACACCAGGTCACGGATCATAGAATCCGGCAGGTCGGTATGCTCGCGCAGCGGAAAGGCCACATTGTCGAAGACCGACAAGTCCGTAAACAGCGCGCCGAACTGGAACAGCATGCCCATCTGGCGCCGCGCCGCATACAGGCCGCGGGTATCGAGCTGGTGGATATCGGTGCCATTGAAGCGAACCGTACCCGCCTGTGGGCGCACCTGGCCGCCAATCAGCCGCAGCACCGTGGTCTTGCCGCACCCCGAACCGCCCATCACCGCGATCACCTTGCCACGCGGGAATTGCATGGTGAGGCCGGACAGGATGGGCTTGCCGTGGGTCGCATAAGCGAAATCCACCGCATTCAGTTCGACGAGGTTTTGAGCAGAATCGGTCACGTTGGCACCGGTCGGGACAGGGGCGCATTATAAGGTGTACTACCTAGCCCTGCTGGCACCCGTGTTTCGCGCGCCACATCGCTGCCGACCGATGCAATAGGAAAGCGTCTGATGCTGTGACCGAAAGTTCTCGCTTCAGGGTTCCTGCACCTGACTGACGTCCCGCAGGATCACCTGCCACTGGATCGATTCCGAACGGATGGCCGTGGCGAACGCCTCCGGCGAGTCGCGCAGCGTCGTCAGTCCGGCGGCCTGCAGCCGGGCGCGCACCTCGCGCTCGGTCATCACCGCATCGAGTTCGACCGCCAGCCGCGAAATGATCGCCCGCGGCGTCTTCGCGGGCGCCATCACGCCAAACCAGGCCGCCGCCGCGTACCCATCCAACCCCGACTCCTGCAGCGTCGGCACCAGCGGCGCCAGCGGTGAGCGCACCATGCCGGTCACGCCGACCAACCTCAGCCCGCCGCTGCGAACCTGGCTCTGGACCGCGGCAAAGGAACAGAAGCAGGCACTGATGCGGCCGGCGAGCATCTCCTGCACCACTGCGGACTCGCCCTTGGCGGTGACCAGCGGCACGCCGTTGCGGATGCCACGCACGGCGAACTCGGCATACAGGTGGGAAGGGCTGCCCGGCTGGCCGTAGCCATAGCTGTAGGAACCCGGGTTGGATTTCACCGCGGTCATCCATTGCTCCGGCGTACGCATCGGCAGCCGGGCGTCGATTGCCAGGAACAGCGGCGTGGTAGCGACCCGCGCCACCGGGGTGAAATCGCGCACCACGTCGTAGGGCACCGGCTCCAGCCCCGGCTGGATCAGCATATTGGCCTGGTGGAACAGCAGCGTATGGCCGTCCGAGCTGGCCTTGGCGACGACATCGCCGGCGGTGGTGCCGGCTGCGCCGGGGCGGTTGTCGACCTCCATCGGCACGCCCAGCCGCTCCGACAGGCGCTCGGCCAGCAGGCGCGCGACCGCGTCGGCCACACCGCCGGCCGGGAACGGCACGATCAGGCGCATCGGCCGGTTCGGGAAGGACATGCTGCGGACCAGCTGCGGTCCGGCTACAGCCGGCGTCGCGGGCACGGCGAGCGCGAGCGTGGCACAGCCCAGGGCATACAGGCACAGGAAAGACTGAGGCCCGCGTCGGAGCACCGTCCATGCGGACGGCCACGACACGAACTTCGCTTTACCTCGCCAAAGCTGCGGCATATTGCGCACTTCGGTCATCAATTTCCTCCCATCCATCCCCTAAGGGGAGGGCGAGCTGGTTCTGGGGAAAAAGGATTCGCGAGGCGGTTTCCGTTAGTTGTTTTTTGAAAATTGTAAGTAGATTGCCCGGACGGCCACAGGCACGTAAACCATAGCCGGGAGAACCCTGAAGGCCTTGTCCAGCCTTGCCAAACGCGCCATGGGCGAGCCCGGCCGCCGCCCTTGCCGGACCGCCGAACGGCATAGCCCCCCTGGCTATAATGGCGCAATGACGATGTTTCCCCAGCGGCTCATGACGGTCGCCGACCTGCCTGCCGTGCTGGCGGTGCAGGCCGCCTGCTATACGGACGTGCTGCTGGAAGGCCGCGACGCGCTCGCCAGCCGGCTGGCGCTCTCCCCCACCACGTGCTGGGTCGCCGATGATCCGCGCCGGACCGGTACCTTGGCCGCCTACCTGTTCACCCACGCCTGGCCCAAGACCAGCCTGCCCCCGCTCGATGGCCTGCTCGACGACCACTGGCGCCAGGCGCCAACGCCGGCGCCCCTGACCTGGTTCGTCCATGACATGGCCGTGGCGCCCGCCGGCCGTGGCGGCGGGCTGGCGGCACGCCTGTACGCGGCAGCGCAAGCGGGTGCGGTGGCGGCCGGACTGAAACATTCGCGGCTGATTGCCGTACAGTCGGCGGCGCCCTGGTGGCGCAGGCTCGGGTACGCGCCGGTGGCGGCGGAGGCCGCGGCGCGGCACGCCGACAAGCTGGCGGACTATGGCGCCGCTGCGGTCCTGATGGAAAAGACGCTGGCCGGCTGAGACCAGCCGCGGCGCCGCGTCCGCAACCAGCAAAAAGCCCGCCGGCTTGCGCCAGGCGGGCTTTTTGTTGTGGCAGTGACCTTGGATCAGCGCGGCAGGTCGGTATGCCCCATCAGGAACACATCGACCGAACGCGCGGCCTGGCGGCCTTCGCGGATGGCCCACACCACCAGCGACTGGCCACGGCGCACGTCGCCGGCGGCGAACACCTTGGGCACGTTGGTGTGGTACGCACGCTCGCCCTCGGTCGGGGCCTTGGCGTTCTTGCGCGCATCGGTGTCCACGCCAAACGCTTCCAGCATCGAACCCACCGGGTTGGTGAAGCCCATCGCCAGCAACACCAGGTCGGCCGGCAGGATGAACTCGCTGCCTTCGACTTCCTGCATGCGGCCATCCTTCCATTCGACGCGGCAGGCCTTCAGCGCGGTGACCTTGCCGTTCTCGCCGATGAATTCCTTGGTGGCGACCGACCAGTCGCGCTCGCAGCCTTCGTCGTGCGACGACGAGGTGCGCAGCTTGATCGGCCAGTACGGCCACACCAGCGGCTTGTTCTCTTCTTCCGGCGGCTGCGGCAGCAGTTCAAACTGTGTCACCGAGGTGGCGCCGTGGCGGTTGGACGTGCCCACGCAGTCGGAGCCGGTATCGCCGCCACCGATCACGATCACGTTCTTGCCTTCGGCGCGGATGTCGTTGGCGCCATCGCCAGCCACTTCCTTGTTCTGCGGGATCAGCATTTCCAGCGCGAAGTGGATGCCGTTCAGGTCGCGGCCCGGCACCGGCAGGTCACGCGGCACTTCCGAGCCCCCTGCCAGCACCACGGCGTCGAACTGGTCCATCAGGGCCTGGGCCGAAATCGTTTCACGCGCGTAGTTCTTGATGCCGGCCGGCAGTTCGCCATCGGTCACCATCACACCGGCGCGGAAGGTCACGCCTTCTGCCTGCATCTGTTCCATGCGGCGGTCGATCAGCGACTTCTCCATCTTGAAGTCGGGGATGCCGTAGCGCAGCAGGCCGCCGATGCGGTCGTTCTTCTCGAACACGGTCACGTCATGGCCGGCGCGTGCCAGCTGCTGCGCGGCAGCCATGCCGGCGGGGCCGGAGCCGACCACGGCGACGGTCTTGCCGGTCTTGTGGCGCGGCAGTTGCGGTGCAACCCAGCCTTCTTCCCAGGCCTTGTCGATGATGGCGTGCTCGATCGACTTGATGCCCACGGGCAGCTCGTTGATGCCCAGCGTGCAGGCGGCCTCGCACGGTGCCGGGCAGATGCGGCCGGTGAACTCGGGGAAGTTGTTGGTCTGGTGCAGCACCTCGATCGCCGACTTCCAGTCCTGGCGGTACACCAGGTCGTTGAAGTCAGGGATGATGTTGTTGACCGGGCAGCCGTTGTTGCAGAACGGGATGCCGCAGTCCATGCAGCGCGCACCCTGGATCTTCGCTTCGCTGTCGGACAGCGCGAACACGAATTCCTTGTAGTGCTTCACGCGCTTGACTACCGGTTCGTAGCCCTCATTCTGGCGCGGAAATTCGAGAAAGCCAGTCGCCTTACCCATGTTGCGTCCTTGGTCATGCTGCGCGGGACCGGCGGCTTCGCCGGCCCTGCGGTGGGGTCAGTATCTTGTCAGGGCCGCAGCGGCTTGCCGCGACCCGTCGCTACGTTGGTTTGCTGCGCTCGGCTAGCTGCGGTCAGGCCGCGATGGCTTCGCGGTCGCTGTCGCGGGCTGCCTGTTCCTTGGCGTACATCTCGCCCAGCGCGCGCTTGTACTCGGTCGGGAAGACCTTGACGAACTTGCGGCGTGCCGTGGTCCAGTCAGCCAACAGCGCCTTGGCGCGCTCGGAACCGGTGTAGCGGAAGTGCTGCTCGATCAGGTTGCGCAGGATGACTTCATCCAGCACGCGCTTGCCGTCGACCTTGTGCCACGAGGCCTGGGGCTGGCCCTTCTCCTGGTCGGCCGAGGCGAGCACCGCTTCCAGTGCCACCATCGAGGTGTTGCAGCGCTTGTCGAACAGGCCGTCCTCGTCATAGACGTAGGCTACGCCACCCGACATGCCGGCCGCGAAGTTGCGGCCGGTGCCGCCGAGCACCACCACCGTGCCGCCGGTCATGTACTCGCAACCGTGGTCGCCGGTGCCTTCCACTACCGCCACGGCGCCGGAGTTGCGCACCGCGAAGCGCTCGCCGGCCACGCCGTTGAAGAACGCTTCACCGGCGATGGCACCGTACAGCACGGTGTTGCCGACGATGATGTTGCGGGTCGGATCGCCGCGGAACTCATGCGGAGCGCGCACGATCACGCGGCCCCCCGACAGGCCCTTGCCGACGTAGTCGTTGCCGTCGCCCACCAGGTCCAGCGTGATGCCGTGCGCCAGGAACGCGCCGAACGACTGGCCGGCGGTGCCTTGCAGCTGGATATGGATGGTGTCGTCAGGCAGGCCTTCGTGGCCGTACTGCTTGGCGACCACGCCGGACAGCATCGCGCCGACGGTGCGGTTGACGTTCTTGACCGGCTGGATGAACGACACGCGCTCGCCCTTTTCGATCGCCGGACGGGCCTTGGCGATCAGCACATGGTCCAGCGCCTTGCCGGCTTCCTGCGACAGGCCGTGGTCCTGCACGTCGGTGTGGTACAGCGGCACGTCCGCGCCCAGAGACACCTGGTGGAAGATGCGGCTGAAGTCCAGGCCGCGCGCCTTCCAGTGCTCGATGCCAGCCTTGGTGTCGAGCAGGTCGGCGCGGCCGATCAGCTCGTCGAAGGTGCGGATGCCCAGCTGGGCCATGATCTCGCGCGCTTCCTCGGCAACAAAGAAGAAGAAGTTGACCACGTGCTCCGGCTTGCCCTGGAACTTCTTGCGCAGCTGCGGATCCTGCGTGGCCACGCCCACCGGACAGGTATTCAGGTGGCACTTGCGCATCATGATGCAGCCTTCGGCAACCAGCGGTGCCGTGGCGAAGCCGAACTCGTCGGCACCCAGCAGCGCGCCGATGACGACGTCGCGGCCGGTCTTCATCTGGCCGTCGGCCTGCACGCGGATGCGGTTGCGCAGGCCGTTGAGCAGCAGCGTCTGCTGCGTCTCGGCCAGGCCCAGCTCCCACGGCGTGCCGGCGTGCTTGATCGACGACCACGGCGAGGCGCCGGTGCCACCGTCGTGACCAGCGATCACGACGTGGTCGGCCTTGGCCTTCGACACACCCGCGGCCACCGTGCCGACGCCCACTTCGGACACCAGCTTGACCGAGATATCCGACGACGGGTTGACGTTCTTCAGGTCGTGGATCAGCTGCGCCAGGTCCTCGATCGAGTAGATGTCGTGGTGCGGGGGCGGCGAGATCAGGCCCACGCCCGGCACCGAGTAACGCAGCTTGCCGATGTAGTCCGAGACCTTGTGGCCCGGCAACTGGCCGCCTTCACCCGGCTTGGCGCCCTGCGCCATCTTGATCTGGATCTGGTCGGCGGAGGCCAGGTACTCGGCGGTCACGCCGAAACGGCCCGATGCCACCTGCTTGATCTTCGAGCGCAGCGAGTCGCCGTCCTTCAGCGGCAGGTCGGCCTCGATCACATCGCCCAGCAGGCTCTTCAGGCTGTCGCCCTGCTTGATGGGGATACCGCGCAGTTCATTGCGATAGCGCTTCTCGTCTTCGCCGCCTTCGCCGGTGTTCGACTTGCCGCCGATGCGGTTCATGGCGACAGCAAGCGTGGCATGGGCTTCGGTCGAGATCGAGCCGAGCGACATCGCGCCGGTGGCGAAGCGCCGCACGATCTCCTTGGCGGGCTCGACTTCTTCCAGCGGAATCGCCTTGGCCGGATCGACCTTGAACTCGAACAGACCGCGCAGCGTCATGTGGCGCTTGCTCTGGTCGTTGATGATGTTGGCGTATTCCTTGTACGTCTGGTAAGCGCCCTTGCCGTCGTCAGCGCGCACCGAGTGCTGCAGCTTGGCGATCGAGTCCGGGGTCCACATGTGCTCTTCGCCGCGGATGCGGTAGGCGTACTCGCCGCCGGCGTCCAGCATGTTCTCCAGCACCGGGCTGTTGCCAAAGGCGTCCGTGTGCAGGCGCAGCGCTTCCTCGGCCACTTCGAAGATGCCGATGCCCTCGACGTTCGACGGCGTGCCGTGGAAGTACTTCTGCACCAGTTCGCGCGACAGGCCGATGGCTTCAAAGATCTGCGCGCCGGTGTACGACATGTAGGTGGAGATGCCCATCTTGGACATCACCTTGAACAGGCCCTTGCCGACCGCCTTGACGAAGTTCTTGACCGCCTTCTCGGGCGACAGGTCGCCCGACAACCCGCTGGCCATGTCGGCCAGGGTTTCCATCGCCAGGTACGGGTGCACGGCTTCGGCGCCATAGCCGGCCAGCAGCGCGAAGTGGTGCACTTCACGCGCGGTGCCGGTCTCGACCACCAGGCCGGTGGACGTGCGCAGACCCTTCTCCACCAGGTGGTGGTGGATGGCGGACGTGGCCAGCAGCGCGGGGATGGCGACGTGGTCGGCATCCACCGGGCGGTCGGTCACGATCAGGATGTTGTAGCCCGAACGCACCGCATCCACGGCTTCGGCGCACAGCGAGGCCAGGCGCGCTTCGATGCCTTCCTTGCCCCAGGCGGTCGGGTAGCAGATGTTCAGTTCGTACGAACGGAACTTGCCGCCGGTGTAGTGCTCGATGTTGCGGATCTTGGCGATGTCCTTGAAGTCCAGCACGGGCTGGGACACTTCAAGGCGCATCGGCGGGTTGATGTTGTTCAGCTCCAGCAGGTTCGGCTTCGGGCCGATGAACGACACCAGCGACATCACCATGTTCTCGCGGATCGGGTCGATCGGCGGGTTGGTCACCTGGGCGAACAGCTGCTTGAAGTAGTGGTACAGCGTCTTGTTCTTGGACGAAAGGATCGCCAGCGGCGAGTCGTTGCCCATCGAGCCGGTGGCTTCTTCGCCGGCCAGCGCCATCGGCGCCATCAGGAACTTGACGTCTTCCTGGGTGTAGCCGAAGGCCTGCTGGCGGTCCAGCAGCTTGGCCACGGGCTTCTTCTCGGCGGCGACGTCTTCCGGCTTGGCGTCGATCTCGTCCAGCTTGATGCGGACGGCGTCGATCCAGCTCTTGTACGGCTTGGCGTTGGCCAGGTTGTCCTTGAGTTCCTTGTCGTCGATGATGCGGCCCTGTTCCATGTCGATCAGGAACATCTTGCCTGGCTGCAGGCGCCACTTTTCCACGATGCGCGACTCGGGGAACGGCAGCACGCCGGCTTCCGAGGCCAGCACCACGACGTCGTCCTCGGTCACGTAGAAACGTGCCGGGCGCAGGCCGTTGCGGTCCAGCGTGGCGCCGATCTGGCGGCCATCGGTAAAGCAGATCGCGGCGGGGCCGTCCCACGGCTCCATCATGGCGGCGTGGTATTCGTAGAAGGCGCGACGGTTGTCGTCCATCAGCGTGTGCTGTTCCCAGGCTTCCGGGATCATCATCATCATCGCGTGGACGAGCGGGTAGCCGGCCATCGTCAGCAGTTCGAGGCAGTTGTCGAACGATGCCGTATCGGACTGGCCCGGGTAGATCAGCGGCCACAGCTTGGGCAGGTCGTCGCCCAGCACCGGCGACGAGATCGCGCCGGTACGGGCGTTGATCCAGTTGACGTTGCCCTTGACCGTGTTGATTTCGCCGTTGTGGGCGACCATGCGGTACGGGTGGGCCAGTTCCCAGGCCGGGAAGGTGTTGGTCGAGAAGCGCTGGTGCACCAGTGCCAGGGCCGACACGGCGCGCTGGTCCTGCAGGTCCAGGTAGTACTCGCCGACCTGGTTGGCCAGCAGCAGGCCCTTGTACACCACGGTACGGGCCGACATCGACGGCACGAAGTATTCCTTGCCGTGCTTGAGCTTGAGCGCCTGGATGGCGTGGCTGGCGGTCTTGCGGATGACGTAGAGCTTACGTTCCAGCGCGTCCGTGGTCATGATGTCGCGGCCGCGACCGATGAAGATCTGGCGGATCACCGGCTCGGTCTTGCGCACCGTGGGGGACATCGGCATGGCGGCATCGACCGGCACGTCGCGCCAGCCCAGCACGACCTGGCCTTCCAGGCGGACCGTGCGCTCCAGTTCCTGTTCGCAGGCCAGGCGCGAGGCGTGTTCCTTCGGCAGGAAGATCATGCCGACGCCGTATTCGCCGGCGGGCGGCAGGCTCACGCCCTGCGCGGCCATTTCTTCACGGTAGAACTGGTCCGGGATCTGGATCAGGATACCGGCGCCGTCGCCCATCAGCGCGTCCGCGCCGACGGCACCCCGGTGATCCAGGTTCTCCAGGATCTTCAGGCCCTGGGAGACGATCTCGTGGGACTTCTTGCCCTTGATATGCGCGACCATGCCGACGCCGCAGGCGTCATGCTCGTTGGTCGGGTCGTACATGCCTTGCGCCTGCGGACGCAGGTCGAGGGCGGAGGAAGACTCGCTGATTTGCTCGCTGGTCTGCGCTTGGGCCGAAAGATTTTTCGTTTGGTCCACGGGCTGAATTCCGGTGAAGGCTGCGCGAACTGCTGGACACTACCGGAACGGGGACCGCGCGCTTTCTTCTTTACATCCACCCAAACCGGTGGACCGGCGGGAAAGGAAAATGGGGACGAAGCTGTCTGCGGGCCGCAGCGGCGTACACGAGCGTGACGCGCCGCACAATGACTGTGGGTGGAGCAACTATATGGGAATCCTGAAAGCCTCGCAAAAATTTTAAATGGGGTCAGAACACATTTAATATGGCACCGTTTCGGTGATTGAATTAAATGGGGCCAGATTAAGTTTGTGCGGCTGACGCCATGTCGATCGAGGTGGCCCGCACCTTTTTGGGGCGCCCCTTCGGTAGCGGTTGGACACGGCGCGTTGCACCCCGCTCAAGTTGCGCCAGGAATGCCTCATCGCCGAGAGGCCAACCGCTGTGGGCATGACTTCGAAGGGTCTGCAGCATGCGGCCCGTAAGGCCCTCGGCGGTCAGCATGCGGTAGTTTGACTGGCGCTCGAACGGGGTATTGCCCAGCTCCCAATACGCGGAGTGGTCGCTCACCAATGGGCTCGCCTCAATACCGGCGTGATGGCGGTAGCTGCTCCAGCGATCCGCCTCGGGGGTCGACACCTCTCCGGCGCGCAGCGCGTTGCCTTCGACATACAGCATGGCCGGCAGCATCCATGGCGCCGGCTCGAATACGGCCGAGCGGAAGCGTCCTTCCCACAGCGTGCCGGTGCGATTGGCGACGCAATTGAAGTAGCGCGCATAGCGGCGGCCGACCGCCTGCATGGTCAGGCTGAGCGAATCCGGCCCCTTGGGCGTGGCCACAAGGTGGACATGATTGGGCCGCAGCGCGTAGGCGTGGACCGCCAGGTCATGCTCGCGCGCGGCCATGCGCAGACAGTCGAGGTAGTGCAGGTAATCGTCCGGGCCGAGAAAGACGTCCTGGCGATTGTTGCCACGTTGCAACACCAGGGCGGGAAGTCCGGCGGGGGAGAAACGGGGAAGGCGGGCCATGGCAGGTCATGGGAACGTCGATGCCCGCATGATAGCCTGATCCGTCCCCAATTATCTGAAGGGCCTGCGCCCTTCCTTGCGTATCAGTTACCCTCGCTGACCGCGAAGATGCGCCGGTGCTCGCGGATCGCATAACGGTCCGTCATGCCGGCGATGTAATGCGCGATCAGCCGCGACTGGTCGGCGCCGTGGCCCGCCTGATACTGCGGCGGCAGCAGGCGCGGATCGGACATGAAGGCCCCGAACAGGTCGCCGACAATGCGCTGGGCCTTGGCCGACATCCGCATCACCAGGTAATGCCGGTACAGGTGCCGGAACAGGAAGCGCTTCAATGCCGCCGCTTCCTCATGAAGTTGGGGACTGAAGCCCACCAGGGGGCCGGCGGCTCGCACCGCGTCGATATTGCGTGGGTTGGCGGCGGCGATATTGTGGCTGGTGGTCTCGATCAGGTCGACAATCAGCGTGTTGATCATGCGCCGGACCGTCTCGTTGATGGCGCGCCGGCCATTGACGCCGGGGAAGGCGTCGGCCACCTCGGCGCGGTGGCGCGCCCACATCGGGACTTCGTCCAGTTGCTCCAGCGTCAGCAGGCCGGAGCGCAGGCCATCGTCGATATCGTGGTTGTTGTAGGCGATCTCGTCGGCCAGGTTGGCCAGCTGCGCCTCCAGCGACGGCTGGGTGCCCTCCAGGAAGCGCCGGCCCAGTTCGCCCAGCGCCGCGGCATTGACGCGCGAGCAATGCTTCAGGATGCCCTCGCGGGTCTCGAAGGTCAGGTTCAGGCCATTGAAGCCACCGTAGCGCTCCTCCAGCTCGTCCACCACCAGCAGGCTCTGCAGGTTGTGCTCGAAGCCGCCATGGTTCTTCATGCAGGCGTTGAGCGCATCCTGCCCGGCGTGGCCGAAAGGGGTATGGCCAAGGTCGTGCGCCAGCGAGATGGCTTCGACCAGGTCTTCGTTAAGGCGCAGGTTGCGGGCGATCGAGCGGGCGATCTGCGCCACCTCCAGGCTATGGGTCAGCCGGGTGCGGAACAGGTCCCCTTCATGGTTGACGAAGACCTGGGTCTTGTATTCGAGCCGCCGGAACGCAGTGCTGTGGATGACCCGGTCCCGGTCGCGCTGGAATTCGCTGCGCGACTGCGACGCGGGTTCGGCATGCACCCGACCGCGCGTCTGCGCGGAGCGGGCGGCGTACGGGGCGAGGTGGCTTTCAAAGTCGGTCATGCGGCAATCCGTTGGCTGGAGGTTTGGGGGCCTGGGTTGCGAGGCATAACCGGTCAATCAAGCGACCGTGGCCTCGGTGGGAGGTTTAAGCACCGCGTGCTGCAGGGTGGCACGCAGATCGGCGTCCGGCACCGTGGTGATGAACGCCTCGCCGAGCTTCTTCAGCAGGATGAACTTGATACTGCCGGCCTCGGCCTTCTTGTCGACCTTCATCATTTCGATATAGCGGTCGGTGCCCAGTTCCGGTGCCACCACCGGCAGGTTGGCTGCCTGGGTCAGCTGGCGGATGCGGGCGCGCGTCTCGATATCGATAAAACCGAGCCGCAGCGACAGGTCCGCGGCCATCACCATGCCGCAGCCCACCGCTTCACCGTGCAGCCAGGCACCGTAACCCATTCCGGCCTCGATCGCATGGCCGAAGGTGTGGCCAAAGTTGAGGATGGCACGCAGGCCGCCCTCGCGCTCGTCCTGCGCCACCACGCCCGCCTTGATTTCACACGAACGTTGCACCGCCACCGCCATCAGATCAGGGTCGCAGTCGTTCAGCGCCTTGATATTGCGCTCGATCCAGGCAAAGTACTCGGCGTCGGCGATGGCGCCGTGCTTGATCACCTCGGCCATGCCGGCGGCCAGTTCGCGCGGGGGCAGCGTGCCCAGCGTGTCGATATCCGCGATCACCACGTTGGGCTGGTGGAACGCGCCGATCATGTTCTTGCCGAGCGGGTGGTTGATGCCGGTCTTGCCGCCCACCGACGAATCCACCTGCGACAGCAGCGTGGTCGGCACCTGGATGAACGGCACACCGCGCATGTAGCAGGCGGCGGCAAACCCGGTCATGTCGCCCACCACCCCGCCGCCCAGCGCGACCAGCGTGGACTTGCGGTCGGCGCCGGCCTGCAGCAACGCGTCGAAGATCAGGTTCAGCGTTTCCCACTGCTTGAAGGCCTCGCCATCGGGGAGCGTGACCGTGCGCACGGTCTTGCCGAGCGACTTCAGGCTGGCCTCGACGCGCGCCGCATAGAGCGGCCCCACGGTTTCGTTGGTGACGATGACGGCGTGCTGGCCGCGCACGTGCGGGCGCAGCAGTTCGGCGTTGTCGAGCAGGCCGGTACCGATATGGATGGGGTAGCTGCGCGCTCCCAGGTCGACTTCAAGCGTGATCATGGATGAGTGGGGTCCTGCGGCGCCGGTTGCGGGGGATCGATCGCAAAGCCGGCCATTTCAAGTTGCATCAACACCATATTAGCAAGCTGCGCCACCGAAGGCTTGCCGGTTTCAATAATGAAATCCGCCACCTCGCGGTAAAGCGGGTCGCGCTGGGCGTACAGCGCCTCGAGCTTGCCCTTGGGGTCTTCGGTCTGCAGCAGCGGGCGGTTCCGGTCGTGCCGGGTGCGCAGCCACAGGTCGTGAGGGCTTGCGCGCAGGTAGACCACGGTGCCGCGGGCTTTCAGCACCTCTCGGTTTTCGGCGCGCAGCACCGCGCCGCCGCCGGTGGCCAGCACAATGCCCTGGCGCCCGGCCAGTTCTCGGATCATCGCGGTCTCGCGGTCGCGGAAGCCGGCTTCGCCCTCGACCTCGAAGATCACCGGGATGCGCACGCCGCAGTGCGCCTCGATCTCGTGATCGGAATCGAAAAACGGATAATGCAGACGCCGCGCCACCGTGCGGCCCACGGTGGTCTTGCCGGCCCCCATCAAGCCGACGAAAAAGAGATTGGGTCGATCGGATTCCGGTCGGTCGGATTCCTGTCGATCGGGGTGCGGGTGCGGTGCCGACCCTGTCGCAGAGGCTGTCACGGGACTGTCGTTCGGGAGCGCGGCGCCTGAGCCGCCCTCCCCGGTTAGGAACTGCATCATCTTCTTATGTTGTGGTGCGCACGGCAAGTGCCGGATGCAGCATCAGCCACATCGCTGCCGGTCCTGCCGTGCCGCCGGCCTCCTCCAGGCCTGGCTGGCCGCCGGACGGACCGGCGGCAAACAAAAAAGGCCGCATCGATCGATGCGGCCTGCCAGTCTACTGTATCCGGCGCGACGCACCGGGCGCGATCACCGAAGCGACACGCTTTCGTTCAGGATCCGCGGCGTCAGGAACACCAGCAGCTCGGTCCGGTTACGGACCTTGGCATTGTTCTTGAACAGGTAACCCAGCACCGGGATATCGCCCAGCAGCGGCACCTTGTCGGTGTCGTTGGACTCGGTCTGCGTGTAGATGCCGCCAATCACCACGGTGCCACCGTTCTCCACCAGCACCTGCGTCTGCACATGCTTGGTGTCGATGGCAAAGCCCGAGGTGGTCTGGATACCGACACTGTCCTTGTTCACGTCCACGTCCAGCAGCACATTGCCTTCAGGCGTGATCTGCGGCGTCACTTCCAGCTTCAGGTTGGCCTTGCGGAACTGCACCGAGGTGGCGCCGCTGGACGTGGCGGCCTGGTACGGCAGCTCGGTGCCCTGCTCGATCAGCGCCTTGATGTTGTTAGCGGTGACCACGCGCGGGCTGGAGATGATCTTGCCCTTGCCGTCCGCCTCCAGCGCCGACAGCTCCAGCGCCAGGAAGCGGGTGGCCGCGCTGTTGAACAGGCTGACCGCGATGTTGGCCGGGTTGGTGCCGTTGATCGAGCCGGCCGGCAGGCTGAGGAACGGGCCGTTGTCCGAGGTCGCGCCCGGCAGCACGTTGTTATAGGTATTGCCTACCTTCGCGTTGTTGTACTGCCCGGCGAAGCCCAGCTTCACGCCAAGGTTGCGGCTGAAGGAATCGGTAGCCTCGACGATGCGCGCCTCGATGATGACCTGGCGCACCGGGATGTCGATCTTGCCGATAAAGCTCTGTACCTCTTCCAGCTTGCTGGCAATATCCGACACGAACAGCTGGTTGGTGCGCGCATCGGCGGTCAGCGAGCCGCGCTTGGACAGCATGCGCGCGCTCGCGCCCGCGCCGCCGGCCACACCAACCGGGGTCGCGGCGCTGCCGGCGCCGCCGGCCCCCATGCCCAGCAGCATCCGGCGCACGTCTTCGGCGCGCTGGTAGTTGAGCTGGAAGACCTGGCTGCGGATCGGCTCGAGGTCATTGATCTGCTGCTGCGACTCCAGCTCGAGCTTTTCCTTGGTCTGGAGTTCCGCCTTGGGCGCCACCCACAGCACATTGCCGTTGCGGCGCGAGGCCAGCCCCTTGGCATCCATCACGATCTGCAGGGCCTGGTCCCACGGCACATCCTTCAGCCGCAGCGTGATATTGCCCTGCACGCTTTCGCTGGTGATGATGTTCAAGTTGGTGAAGTCCGCGAACACCTGCAGCAGCGAACGGATGTCGATGTTCTGGAAGTTCAGCGACAGGCGCTCGCCCCGGTAGCCCGGGCCGCTGATCAGCTTGGTCGGGTCTTCCTTGATGGGGCGCACCTCGACCACGAATTGCGTGTCGGTCTGGTAGGAGCTGTATTCCCAATGACCACGCGGCTCGATGGTCAGGCGCGCGTTGCCGTTGGTGTCGGAGGCAAGCAGGCTCTGCACCGGCGAGCCGAAGTCGCTGACATCAAAGCGCCGCCGCAGGTGGTCAGGCAGCGTGGTGCCGAGGAAATCGACCACCACGTTCTTGCCCTGCTGCGCGATATTGATGCCCGAATCGCGCGAGGACAGGTCCACCACCAAGCGCCCTGCGCCGTCCGCACCGCGCCGGAAATCGATATGACGCACCGAAGGCCGCGCCGCCGCGGCCGCAGGCGTCAGCGGCGCAGCCGGGGCGAACGTGGGCGCGGCGTTCTTGACCGCCGGCGCCACATTGTCCAGCGCCACCACGAAGACATTGCCGCGCTGGTCGGTGCGATACGTGGCGTTGCGCGTGAGTTCGAGAATCACGCGGGTGCGGTTGCCGATCTGCACCACGTTGGCGGCCTTGACCAGCTTGCCGCCGTAGTCATATTGCGCGCGTCCCTTGGCAATGCCGGTATCGGCAAAATCGATCGCAAGCCGTGCCGGGTTCTGCGTGGTGAAATCCATCGGCTTCTGCGCCAACGGCCGTTCGAGTTCGACCGTGAACACGGTCTGCTCGCCGACCGTGCTGACGTCTACTGCCTTGATGCGGTTGCT
Organism: Cupriavidus sp. NPDC089707; assembly: GCF_044748965.1. NCBI lineage: Bacteria > Pseudomonadati > Pseudomonadota > Betaproteobacteria > Burkholderiales > Burkholderiaceae > Cupriavidus > Cupriavidus sp. NPDC089707. The sequence goes on along the minus strand of NZ_JBIVHB010000015.1, from coordinate 28,541 downwards.
TTGTGCCAGTGCTGCCGGTGCGGCAATCAGCAGCCACAGCGCCAGCGTCGCGCTTGCGGCGCCCGCGAGCGCACGATACCAGCGCGCGGGGGTCATGCCGACACCTCCAGCTTGAGGCTGGTCATTTTCTCTTTCCACTCGGATACCCCCTCCCGGACTAATTCGCGCAACACGATCTCCTGATCGGTGATGCGGACCACCCGGCCATAACTCTGGCCGAGATACTGACCCACCTTCACGTGGTGGATCTTGTTATCGACGCGTACGATGCCGAAGGTCTCCCCCTGCTTTTTCAGCATCCCGAGCATCTTGAAATTCTCGAGGGGGTAGTCTTCCAGCGGCTGGCGCGGCCGCCCGGCTTCGGGCGAATCCGAAAGCGTCTTGTTCAGTTCGCCGATCTTGGCCTGGGCGAAGGGCTCCGGCGCATTGGCCGCGGCGTACTCGCGCGGCACGTAGGGCCTGGCTTCGGGCAACGGCTCGGGCGGCTTGGCGCGAGCGTTGCGCGTAGCGTCCATCCACTGGTGCAGCATGTCTTCGTCGCTGGCACCGCAGGCGCCGAGCAGGCCGGCAGCAAGCATGGCGGCCGCGAGCACGCGAGGCGATGCCCGCAGGCTCGACCATGCCGAGCCGCTAGTACGATGGGTGCGGCTCATTTGGCACCTCCCGTCTTGGCAGTGGCGGCAGCCGCAGCGGCCTTGCGTTGTGCAGCCTGCTCGTCAGGATCGAGCGCACGGTACGCCATTGCCACTGCCTCCATCGAGAGGCCGCCCTCCTTGGTATGGGCAAGCTGCAGGCTCTGCATCGACACGATCCGCGACAGCGCGGCCACGTCGGCATTGAACTGCGCCACCTCGTGGTAGCGGCCGGTCACGCGCAGGTTCACGGGGATCTCGGCAAAGTAAGGCTTGAGCACCGCCGCCTGCGGCTTGAACAGCTCGAACTGCAAGCCGCGCGCCACGCCGGCATGGTTGACGTCGGCAAGCAGCGCGTCCATCTCGGTCTTGTTAGGCAGCTGCCGCTCCAGCAGGGCGACGCGTTGCTCGACCTGCTTCTTCTGTTCGCGCAACGCGTCAAGGTTGGCCACCTGCGCCACCTTGGACTGGTACGCCTGCTTCAGGTTTTCCTGCTCCAGCCGCTGGCGGTCGAGCTCGTCGAACTTGCCGCTCCAGTAGAACTGCCAGCCCAGCAGCAGCACCAGCGCCGCTGCCGCCACGGCGAACAGTACGCGTGGCGCCGCCGGCCATGTTTCAGGCTCGTTAAGGTTGAGCCCGCGGAACTGGCTTGTCAGGTCGGCCAGGTTGATTTCGGTATTGAGCGCCATGGTCAGGCTGCCTTTCCGGATGCGGCTGCAGGGGCGGAAGCGGGTGCGGCGGCGGGATTGCCCGGCGTGCTTTTCTTGCCATTGGCGCCCGGTGGCGTTTCCGGCGCGCGGTACGCGAAGCGCATCGAGAAGTCGAACAGCCGGCGCTGCTCGCGCAGGTTATTGGTCATGGTGACCGCCTTGGACTCGACCAGCTCGGCCTTGTCGAGCCATGGCACACCGCCAAGGTTGCGCAGCAGCTCGGAAATGCGCTCGTTGGACTGGGCCACGCCGGCGATGGTGAAGGTCTCGCCCGCCTGCTTCAGGCTGGTCAGGTAAACGCCTTCCGGCACCTGGCGCACCAGTTCTTCCAGCAGCTGGACCGGGCGGTTGCGCTCGGTCTGCAGGCTTTCCACCGCCTTCTGACGCTGCAGCAGCGCGTCGATATCCTTCTTGAGGTTGTTGACCTCGCGAATCTGGCCGTCGAGCCTGGCGTTCTCCGTGCTCAGCACCTGGTTCAATGCGGCCACGGAATCGATACGCCCGTCGATATAGAGACCGCCCAGCAGCACAACCGCGGCACCGGCCGTGGCGGCGCCGGCCAGCATGGAATAGACCTTCTTGCGCCGCGCCGCCTTGCGGGCTTCGTGGTAAGGCAGCAGGTTGACCGAAGGCAGCGTGTTCGTAGACATTCAATGCCTCCGGTGCGTTATTGCAGGCCGCGCAGGGCCAGGCCCGCACTGACGATATACGCCGGCAGGTCGCGCTGCAGATAGCGCTCGTTGACCTTGGCGTTGGTCGCCATGTTGGCAAACGGATTCGCCAGCGTGGTGGTGATCTTGGTCTGCTGCTGGATCGCCGCCTGCACGCCCAGCAGCGAGGCATGGCCGCCCGACAGCAGGATCTCGTCGACGCGTCCCAGGCTGGAGCTGGAGATGAAGTTGCCGATCGCGGCCTGCACTTCCAGCGCCAGCGCATCGAGCGAGGGCTTGAGCAGTTGCGCGCGCCACGCTTCGGGCAGCGTGTTCTTGCGCTTCTTGATCTCGGCCTTGAGCGCGTCGAGCGTGAACATGCGCGCCGCGCTCTGCGTGAGCTGGTCGCCGTAGCTGTTCAGCGGTTGCTCATAGAGCTCTTTCCAGCCCTGGTAGAAAATCGCCTTGGAGCGGCTGCCGCCGAGGTGGACGACGGCCACCACGGGCAGCGCACGGGCATCGGCCTCGGACATCTCCTGGGGCACGCCCAGCATCTGCACGATCGAGCGCTGCACCGCGTACTCTTCGACGTCCATCACCTGCGGCTTGAGCCCGGCCATTTCAGCAGCGGTCACGCGCTCCTGCACGCGGTCGCTGTTGGCCGCGGTGACGCGCACGCCAATGCCGCCCTCGGTCTCGCTTGGACCGATCACGGCGAAGTCGAAGTTGACCGCCTGCGATGGCGGATAGAGCCGGTGTGCCTCGGACTCGACCTGCGAATACAGTTCGTCCTCGGACAGGTTGTCCGGCAGGCTGACCGTCTGTGATTCGGTGAGCATGGACGGCACGCCCAGCACCACGTCTTTCGAGCGGATTCCGGCCTTGCCGAGCGCACGCTTGAGCGCGATCCCGACGGCTTCAATGTTGATGACGTTGCCATCGGCAACGGCGTTGCGGTCCAGCAGTTCGCTGGCGCACTTTTCCAGCCGATAGTCGTGCTTGCCGCCACCGACGGACAGCTCGACTACCTTGATACTGGACGACCCGATATCCACGCCGACCGTAGTCCGGCGCAGAAGCCCCGACAAAATGCCCCGTTGCAAGGTGACCCCCCTGACTTTGAACTCGCCCACGGCTTGTACGCTCTAATCGGGCGAGCCTTGTTTCTTGACCGAAACACTTGCTCTTTTATGTTGGCCGATTCTCACAAAAACCGGCATCGGTGGCAATGTGCCGGTCTGACCACGCTTCCTTTTTCAGAAGGCTCTCGCCAATCCGTTGTCAAAACCCCACGGTCGTCGGGTTCCCTTCCGCCTAAGCTTGCTGCATGTAACTTCGCCCTGCTTGTCGCCTTCCGCCGCTTTACATCTTGTAACAGCGCGGTAGCGGCGCGCGGGGCACTGCGCGACCGGCGCGCCCGATGCCGGAAGATATAATGCCCGGCACCCCTGACTAGGTATTTTCCTTATGGCCACAGCACAACAGAAGCATCCTGCCCGCCGCCCGATCTGGGCGCGTTTCATGTTCTGGGCGGTGGGGCTGGTTGTTGCCGGTGCCGTCATGATCGCGCTGCTGCTTGGCTATGCGCTGCTGGTGGCCGCGCCCAACCTGCCCTCGCTGGACACCATCACCGACTACCGGCCCAAGATCCCGTTGCGGATCTACACGGCGGACAATGTGCTGATCGGCGAGTTCGGCGAAGAGCGCCGCAACTTCGTGCCGATCGCCGAGATCCCCGACGTGATGAAAAAGGCCGTCCTGGCGATCGAGGACGACCGCTTCTACGAACACGGTGGCGTCGACTTCGTCGGCGTGTTGCGCGCGGGGCTGGCCAACCTGCGCGGGGGGCTGTCGCAAGGTGCATCGACCATCACCATGCAGGTGGCGCGCAACTTCTTCCTGTCGAGCGAGAAGACCTACACCCGCAAGATCTACGAGATGCTGCTGGCGTACAAGATCGAGGCCAACCTGAACAAGGACCAGATCCTCGAGCTGTATATGAACCAGATCTACCTGGGCCAGCGCGCGTACGGCTTCGACAGCGCCGCGCGCGTGTACTTCGGCAAGTCGGTGCGCGACGTGACGCCGGCCGAGGCCGCGATGCTGGCCGGCCTGCCCAAGGCGCCATCGGCTTACAACCCGGTGGTCAACCCGCGCCGCGCCAAGGTGCGCCAGGAATACATCCTGCAGCGCATGCGCGATCTGCGCTACATCACCCCCGAGCAATATGACGCGGCGGTGCGCGAGGAACTGAAGGTGCGCACCGAGGGCAACGAATTCTCGACCCACGCCGAGTATGTCGCCGAAATCGTGCGCCAGCTGATGTATGCGCAGTACCGAGAAGAAACCTATACGCGCGGCCTGACGGTCTACACCACGCTGACCAAACCCGACCAGGATGCCGCGTATGAAGCCGTGCGCACCGGCATCATGAACTACGAGCGCAAGCACGGCTACCGCGGCCCCGAGGCCTTTATCGACCTGCCTTCCGATCCGGCCGAGCGCGAGCAGGCGATCGACGATGCGCTGGTCGAGCACCCGGGCAGCGGCGACCTGCGCTCGGCCGTGGTCACCAGCGTGTCGTCCAAGCAGGTCAAGGCCACGCTGCTGTCGGGCGAGGTGGCGACCATCGAAGGCTCGGCGCTGCGCTTTATCTCGCCGTCGATGTCGGCGAACGCGCAGCCCAAGATGAAGATGCGCCCCGGCGCGATCATCCGCGTGACGCAGGATGACAAGGGCACCTGGTCGGTCACGCAGCTGCCGGAAGTGGCCGCCGCGTTCGTATCGCTGAACCCGCAGGACGGCGAGATCCGCTCGATGGTGGGCGGCTTCGACTTCAACCGCAACAAGTTCAACCACGTGACGCAGGCCTGGCGCCAGCCGGGTTCGAGCTTCAAGCCGTTCATCTATTCGGCGGCGCTGGAAAAGGGCTTCTCGCCGGCCACGGTGATCAACGACGCGCCGCTGACGATCGGCCCCGATACCGGCGGCCAGGTGTGGGAGCCGAAGAACTACGACGGCCGCTTCGAAGGCCCGATGACCATGCGCCGCGCACTGGCCAAGTCCAAGAACCTGGTTTCGGTGCGGATCCTGCGCGCGATCGGCACGCAGTATGCGCAGGACTACATCACCCGCTTCGGCTTCGAGGCGGACAAGCACCCGGCCTACCTGCCAATGGCGCTGGGCTCGGGCGCCGTGACGCCGCTGCAGATGGCGGGCGCGTACTCGGTGTTCGCCAACGGCGGCTACCGCGTCAACCCGTACCTGATCCAGAAGGTGGTGGATGCGCGCGGCAACGTGATCTCCGAAACCCATCCGCAACGCGCGGGCACCGACGCCGTGCGCGTGCTCGACGCACGCACCGCGTTTATCGCCGACACCATGCTGCGCGACGTGGTCCGCTTCGGCACCGCCAACAGCGCCAAGCAGCGCCTGGGCCGCAACGACCTGGCCGGCAAGACCGGTACCACCAACGATGCGGTCGATGCCTGGTTCGCCGGCTACACGCCCAATCTGGTGGCGATCGCCTGGATGGGCTACGACCAGCCCAAGAGCCTGGGCGTGCGCGAGACCGGCGGCGGGCTGGCGCTGCCGATCTGGGTCAGCTACATGAGCAAGGCGCTCAAGGGCGTGCCCGAGTCGCCGGAGCGGCCGGCGCCGGAAGGCGTGCTGATGGTGGGCGGCGACTGGGCCTTCGAGGAGAACGCGGGCGGTGCCGGCGTGGCCTCGGTCGGCCTGGGCGATCCGTGGCCGGGCAAGCCGGACGAATCCATGACGACACCGTCGCCGGATACCGAGCAGGAAAAGCGCAAGATCCTGGAGATGTTCGGCGGCGCCTGACCGGTCCGCCAGAATCCGCCAGAAAGCAGAAAAGCCGGCCATGGCCGGCTTTTCTTTTTTGCGCAACGCGTGCCGGCTTCAGCCCAGATTGAGCGTGGTGCCGGCCTGCTCGCTCACATAGCCCGACAGCGCCGCGTACAGCTCGCCGCCGTTGCGCGTGTCGACCCAGCGCTCGCCCTCGCGGCGGAAGTGGAAGCCGCCGGAGCGCGCCGCTACCCACAGTTCCTGCATCGGCGCCTGGCTGTTGATGATGATCTTGGAGCCGTTCTCGAACTCCAGCTCCATCACGTTGCCGGTGCGGCTGATTTCCACATCGGCATCGGCCGCGTCGGCGGCCGCTTCGACCGCTGCTTCGATGCGGTCCAGCTCCTGCGTGGCCAGGGCCAGGAAGTCGCTTTCGCTCAGGGGGGGCATGCTAAACTCCGAGACCGCCGTTGCTGCCGCTGCCCGGACCGGGCGTACGTGGCGCGAACGGCGTTTTTTTGTTGAGAATTCACGCAGAGCTTGGACGACCCGGCCCGTTATGCGTCATTGCGCCGGAATCCGCCAACGCCATGCCAACAGCCTAAAGGACGACCGATGGGACGACCGATGCTGCGTCGTGTTGCAATTGTATCGGCGTTTGCCGCCACCCTTGCGATGCCCCTGCTGGCCGGATGCGGCATCCGCGGGCCGCTGACCATGCCCAAGGTACCGCCCGAGCCGACTGCGCCCACCGTGGCCGATCCCGGCCTGGGCCGCACCGATGCGGTGCCCCTTCCGGCGCCTGCGCCGGCTCCGGCCAGCCAGCCGGCATCGTCGCCCGCCGCCCCCACTACCCGATAACCATGACCGCTTTCTTCCATCGCCAGGACGGTGCGCTTGCCGTCGAACAGGTGCCGCTGGCGCAGATCGCCGCTGAATTTGGCACGCCCACCTATGTCTATTCGCGCGCGGCGCTGACCGCCGCGTACCAGGCCTACGCCGCCGCCTGCCAGGGCCGCAAGGCCCAGGTCCAGTACGCCATGAAGGCCAACTCCAACCTGGCGGTGCTGCAGGTGTTCGCCAGGCTGGGCGCGGGCTTCGACATCGTCTCGGGCGGCGAACTCAAGCGCGTGCTGACCGCTGGCGGCGATGCGCGCAAGGTGGTGTTCTCCGGCGTGGGCAAGAGCGCGGCGGAGATGGAACTGGCGCTGGCGCACGACGTGCGCTGCTTCAATGTCGAATCGATCCCCGAGCTGGATCGCCTGAACGAGGTTGCCGGCCGTGTCGGCAAGCGCGCGCGCGTGTCGCTGCGCATCAACCCCGATGTCGACGCCAAGACCCATCCTTATATTTCCACTGGCCTGAAGGGCAACAAGTTCGGCATCGCCTTCGAGGACGTGCTGCCGACTTACCGCGCCGCGGCGGCGCTGCCGCACCTGGAAGTGACCGGCATCGACTGCCATATCGGCTCGCAAATCACCGAGGTCGAGCCCTACCTGGAAGCGCTGGACAAGGTGCTGGACGTGGTCGAGGCGCTCGGGCGCGAGGGCATCAACCTTGAGCACATCGACGTGGGCGGCGGCCTGGGCATCACCTATACCGACGAGACCCCGCCCGACATCACCGGCTTTGCCACCACGCTGCTGGAACGCGTGGCCGCGCGTGGCCACGGCCACCGCGAGGTGCTGTTCGAACCGGGCCGTTCGCTGGTGGGCAATGCCGGCGCGCTGCTGACGCAGGTGGAATTCCTCAAGCCCGGCGAAGCCAAGAATTTCTGCATCGTCGATGCGGCCATGAACGACCTGGCCCGGCCGGCGATGTATGAGGCGTACCACCGCATCGAGCCTGTGGCACTGCGCGACGCGGCGCCGGTGACCTACGACATCGTCGGCCCGGTGTGCGAGTCGGGCGACTGGCTCGGTCGCGACCGCGCGCTGTCGGTGCAGCCGGGTGACCTGCTGGCGGTGATGTCCGCCGGCGCGTACGGGTTCACCATGAGCTCGAACTACAACACCCGCCCGCGCGCCGCAGAAGTGATGGTGGACGGCGCCCGCGTGCACCTGGTGCGTGAGCGCGAGCTGGTCGAAGACCTGTTCCGCGACGAGCGCCTGCTGCAGGACTGATCGTCACCGCGCAGCCGGCTACGCGGCCGGCTGCGGCGCATCGGCGCATCGGCGCATCATCAGGCAGCCCTGCCCTTGCGCGCCCACCACCAGACCCGCATCCCCAGCAGCACGAACACCACGGCGGCATAGATCGAGACTTCGCTGAAGTCGTTCTTGCCCGCCTTGTGCCACCAGTAGTGCAGGATCGCCAGCACGGCGGTCGCATAGACCAGCTTGTGCAGCGCCTGCCAGCGCTTGCCGCCCAGGCGGCGCACCATGCCGTTGGTCGACGTCAGCGCCAACGGCACCATCAGCACGAAGGCCGTAAACCCCACCGTGATAAAGGGACGCTTGTACACGTCCTTGATCATGTAGGCCAGGTCAAAGCCGCGATCCACGCCGATCCACAGCAGGAAGTGCTGCAGCCCGTAGAAGAACGCAAACAAACCCAGCATGCGGCGCAGCCGGATCAGCCAGTTCCAGCCAGTCAGCCGGCGCAGCGGCGTAATCGCCAGCGTCAGGCACAGCATCACCAGTGTCCATGTGCCGGTGGAGCGGGTGACGAATTCCAGCGGGTTGGCGCCATATTGCCCGGTTGCCCCCAGGTAAAGCAGCCGGATGAACGGCAACAGCGCCAGCAGCCACAAGGCGATCTTGATGGCGCGCACGCGCTGCGGCGACAGGGTAGCCAGGCCAGCCGGCTTGCGCGCCACGCCGCCCGCGGCGATCGCTGCGTTTGAAGGGGAAGCCATGCGTTCACCCGGCATCAGAAGTTCTTCTTCAGGTCCATGCCCTGGTACAGCGATGCCACCTGCTGGCCGTAGCCGTTGAACGGCAGCGTCTTGCGCTTGGGCGCGAACAGCGCGCCGAAACCGCCGCCGCGGTCCTCGCCGATGCGTCGCTCGGTTGCCTGGCTCCAGCGCGGGTGGTCGACGTCGGGGTTCACGTTGGAATAGAAACCGTATTCCTGCGGCGCCGCCAGGTTCCAGCTGGTGGGCGGCTGCTTGTCGACAAAGCGGATCTTGACGATCGACTTGGCGCTCTTGAAGCCGTATTTCCACGGCAGCACCATGCGCACCGGCGCTCCGTTCTGGTTGGGCAGCACCTCGCCGTACAGTCCGAAGGTCAGCAGCGCCAGCGGGTGCATCGCCTCATCGATGCGCAGGCCTTCGCTGTAGGGCCAGTCCAGCACGCTGCTGCTGACGCCAGGCATCTGCTTCTTGTCGGCGAGCGTGATGAACTGCACGTATTTCGCACCGGGTTGCGGCTCGACGCGCTTGATCAACTCGGCCAGCGGATAGCCGATCCACGGGATCACCATCGACCAACCTTCGACGCAGCGCAGGCGGTAGACGCGTTCTTCCATCGCCGCGAGTTTCATCAGCTCATCGAGATCGTAGACCTTTGGCTTCTTCACCAGCCCTTCCACCGACACCTGCCAGGGGCGCGGGCGCAGCGTGCCGGCGTTGCGGGCCGGGTCGGACTTGTCGGTGCCAAACTCGTAGAAGTTGTTGTAGGTGGTCACGTCCTCATAGGGCGTGCGCTTCTCGGTCACGACGTAGGCGTTGTTGAGCGTGGCCGCCAGCTTCGGGCCGTGCTGTCCCTGGCCCCAGGCGTTGCGGGCAAACCATGGCGCCAGCGTGGCGCCGGCGGCGCCCGCGGCGGCCAGCGCCAGCATGCGGCGGCGCGTCTCGAAGACATGGCGGGGGGTGATCTCGTCGGTGGCAATGTCGCCGCCGCGAAGCCATTTGGGGGAAGGAATCAACATGGTTTTCCTCGTTGCCTGGCGCGTCAAGATTGGACTCAAGGCTTGGTCGTGGCGTGCGGGCCAGTCCTGACAATTTTTTTCGATACGGCGTAGTCGCCACATCGACGGCTAGCCGCCCTGGTATTGCTGGTAGACCGCCTGCGCCAGCGTCAGCAGCCGGGCGCGCTCCAGCGGACCCGCCAGCGCAAAGCCGAGGTCGCGGTCGATCCAGTAGAACGCCATCGGCGCCGGGCCTGCAGCCGGCCCGGTAGTCGGCCGCCGCGCACCTTCGCGCGGCATGCGCTCGACGCGGAAGCCGGTGTCGGGCGTGCCCTGCGTCATGCGCCGCAACTGCAGCGACAGGCGCGTGCCGTCGTCCGCTTCGTACATCAGGATGGCCGACGGGCCGCCTTCGGCCACGCCCAGCCGCCCGCCGATCAGGTGGAAGCCCTGCGCGCGCAGGTCGGGCACTTGCAGCGCCATGCCTAGGCGCTTGGACAACCACGCGATCAGGTGCGCCTCGTCGCTGGCGGCGACTTCCACCGGGTGGCGCATTTCCGGCGCGTAAACCACATGCGTGGCAAGCGCCTCGCGCGCAAAGCGCTCGCCGGGTGCCATCGCCACGACGGTGCTGCCCATGCGATCGTGGGCCATCCAGCCGAGCGCGCCCCCGAGCGCCAGCAATGCCACCGAGGCGCAGCCCGCGGCCAGCGCCATGCTCCAGCGCGGCGCGCGCCGGCGCCCGGCCGGGCGCGGCTCGCCATGCAGGGCGGGCGGCAGCGCGGCCAACGGCACCGGTTCGTTCAATACGGGATCCAGCATGCCATGCAGCGCATCGGCCTGGCGGCGCCACGCGGCGACCTGCGCCGCTGCATCCGGGTGCTGCGCCAGGTACGCTTCCACTGCGGCGCGGCGCGCGCCGGACAGTTGGCCGTCGGCGTAGGCATGGAGATCGGCTTCGTGGATCGAGGACATCATTTCACCCGCTGCAGTGAGCTGGCGGCAGGCATCGGCTGGCCGGGAGCACCGCCGTCGAGCAAGCGCCGCATCTGCTCGCGCGCACGCGCCAGGCGCGACATCACCGTGCCTTGCGGGATGTCGAGCACGCGCGCCGCCTCCGCATAGGTCAGTTGCTCCAGGCTGACCAGCAGCAGCACCGCGCGCTGGGCTTCGGGCAGCTGCGCCAGCGCTTGCAGCAGGTCGCGGCGCAGGCCAGGGTCGGCCGCGGGCGCGCTGACCTCGGGCAGGGTTTCGGTAGCCACCACCAGGTCCTTGCGGCGCAAGCTGTTCAGGCGCAGCCGATGCATCAGGGTCAGCAGCCACGGCAACAGGCCGTCGGCGCCGTCGCCCCACCAGGCGCCAGGGCGCAGGCGGAAGCGCCAGCGGTAGCGCAGCGCGCGCTCGAGCGTGTCCTGCACCAGGTCGTCGGCCTGCGCCGCGTCGCCGGTGAGGCCGCGCGCGTGGCGCCGCAGCCGCGGCGCCAGCGCTACGAGCTGACCTTCAAAGCCTTCCATGCCGTGGCTTGCTTCAGGACGTCCAGGGCGTCAGCACCTCAGGGCTTGGCGACGTGCCAGACGTTGTTGAGGTTGTCGCCGGTCTTGTCGCCAGGCTTGGCGTCCTTGGCAAAGCGGTACAGCGGCATGCCGCGGTAGGCCCACTGCTTGCCGCCGTCATCGCGCGTGATGATGGTGTATTGGCCCGACGCATTGGAGCCCGGCGCGGCCATCAGCGGTGGCCAGTTGGTGGCACAGGGGCCGTTGCAGGCGCTCTTGCCGCTATTGGCGGTGTCGCGGTCGAAGGTGTACAGCGTCAGGCCCTGCGGATCGGTCAGCACGCCACTGGTCACCTTCACCGTGGGCGGCATGCTGCCGGCGCTCCCGCCGCCCATGCCCATGCCGGAACAACCGGCGAGCAGGACAGCAGCGCAGCCGAGCGCCAGCGCGGCTGGACGAACGAGGGATGCTGCCAAGGTAAGACGCACACGTGCCATGATCTTGTTCTCCATGCTAACCGGTGCCGCCAGCCGGCACCGCTCCTCAAGTAAACACCGGATGTGATGCCTTTATTCCGTCACGTTGCAAAAAAATCGAAAAAAAAAACCTGCCCGAAGGCAGGTTTTTTTGCATCGCACCATGGTGCGCCAGGCGTGGCGGTCAGAGCTCGCCGTAGCTGTGCAGGCCGGACAGGAACATGTTGACCCCGAGGAAAGCAAAGGTCGTTACCAGCAGTCCGACCAGCGCCCACCACGCAGCCACCGTGCCGCGCAGGCCTTTCATCAGCCGCATGTGCAGCCACGCCGCGTAGTTCAGCCACACGATCAGCGCCCAGGTCTCCTTCGGGTCCCAGCTCCAGTAACCGCCCCAGGCTTCGGCCGCCCACAGCGCGCCGAGGATGGTGGCGATCGTGAAGAAGGCAAACCCGACCGCGATGGACTTGTACATCACGTCATCGAGCAGCTCCAGCGACGGCAGCCGCTCGGCAAGGATGCCGCGCTGCTTGAGCAGATACGCGACCGACACCATCGCCGCCAGCGCAAAGGTGCCGTAGCCGATAAAGTTGGCCGGCACGTGGATCTTCATCCACCAGCTCTGCAGCGCCGGCACCAGCGGCTGGATTTCCTGCGCGTTGCGGGTGACCGTATACCACAGCAGGAAGCCCACCGCGGCCGACACCACGAGCATCACGAACGGGCCCAGCGCGCCCGTGGCGTAGCGGCCTTCGTAATAGAGGTAGAACAGCGAAGTGATCAGCGTGAACAGCACGAACACTTCATACAGGTTCGAGATGGGGATATGGCCGATGTCGGTGCCGATCAGGTACGACTCGTACCAGCGCACCAGCATGCCGGTGAAACCCAGCACGATCGCGCCCCAGCACAGCTTGCTGCCGATGCTGTAGCCGGTGTTCGAGCGCGTTGCCAGCCCGACCCAGTAAAACAGCGTGGACAGGAACACCAGCGCGCTCATCCATAGGATGGCCGACTGGCTCGACAGGAAGTACTTGAGGAAGAAGGCCTGGTCCGCGCGCGCCAGCTGGCCCTGGTAGAGCTGGATCGCGAACAGCGACAGCACCGTCAGCCCCAGCATCAGCGGCCGTACCGGCTTCCAGTGCCAGCCGAGCAGTGCAAAGGCAGGCACGGCGCCGATCAGCACGGCCTTGTCGTAGCCATCCATCCACTGGCCATATTGCGACAGTGCAACGCCCGCGCCGACGGCCAGCGCAAGCGCGAACAGCCAGTCCACCCACGTCAGCCGGCGCAGGAAGGAAGGTTCGAGATAGGCCTCGTCGCCGGCGCCCCCGTGGGCGGGCGTGGCGCGCGTGGCTTGCGTGGCGCCGCGCATGGCTTGGTCGCCCGGATTCACGTTTGAAGACATAGCGTACCTGCTCGTTTAATGGCTGCCGCCTTGATGTGACGTTTCAGTGGGGGTCCCGCCAGCGGCACGGCCGACGTCGTCGCGCAGTGCCGTGAATTCCTTTTCGAAGTCCATCGTGCGGCGCTGGGTCGACATCGCCATCAGTACATGGCTGCCGGGCATCGTGGCTTCGCCCTCGGCGGGCTTGTCCTTGATCCAGATCCAGACCCGGCGCTCGCGGATATAGAACATCGCGAACACGCCCAGTGTCAGCAGCAGACAACCAAGATACACGATGTTCTTGCCCGGCGCACGGGTCATCTGGAACACGCTGGCCTTGATTTCCTTGAACTCATCGAGCTGCAGAAATACCGGTGCGCCGTAGAAGAAACTGTCCGACAGCGCATTGATCGCCTGCTGCAGGAAGGTGCCGCTTTGTGCGCTGTTTGGCACCACGGGCAGCTTGTCTTGGTCGCGTGCCAGCTGCCACAGCTCCCACATCGAGCCATTCAGGATCTTCAGCAGCACGTCGGCGGCCTTCTGCTGCTCAGCCTGCGGCACCGACTTTTCCAGGAATGCCGCGATCGCGGTGAAGCCGCCCGGCGGCGAGTCCGGCGTCGGTCGCGTGGCGCCGGCAAACAGGTCGAGCGCGCGCAGCGCGCTTTCGGCAAGCTGGCGGCGCAGGTCGGCCTTGTCATCTCCCGGCATCGAGGCCAGCGCAAAACGGCGCGCGGCCTCGCCGCGCAGCGCGCGGTCCTGCAAGGCGGCGCGCAGGCGCATCCAGTCGGCAACGCTGCCCTGGTCGTCGGCGGGAATGCGCAGGTAGCGGAACTGCTCGCTCGGCGATTCGCGCATGCCGGCCAGGAACACAGACTGCCCGTCCATCTGCACCGGCACCATGTAGTTGTTGTACTCCCGCGCCTGCCCGGTGCGATCGCGCAGCTTGTACTGCACCGAGGGGCCCACGTTGCGCAGCGTCTTGGCGCGGTCGGCACTGGCCGCGGCGCCCAGGTGCTTCTCCAGCGTCTCGTTCAGCGACTTGCGCGCGACGCCGCGCGCATCGGGCTTGCCCGAGGCATCGGTGACGTTCTCGATATTCATCAGTCGGAAGTCGCTGAACTCGACCGTCACGCCTTCGCTGTCCGCGCCGGTGCCGGTGCCCTTCAGCCGCGCATTGCCGCCCACGGCACCGTCAATGGCAAAGGTGCCGCGTGCGGTGCCCTGCATCGGGTAGCCGACGAACTTCAGGCGCGAGCCGCCATCCTCGAAGCTGGACTGGTAGATGGCAATACCGTCGACGATCAGCGGCTCGTTCACCTTGATGGTGGCCTCGGTCTGCTTGCCGGTGACGCGGTCAGTGACGATTACGTCGGAGGCGAACAGCTTGGGCATGCCGGTCTGGTAGAAGTCGATCGAGAATTTCTTGAGCGTGAGCGCGAACGGCAGGTCCTGCACCAGCGCGCCGTCGGCAACGTTCAGGATGGCCGTGGACACGGTCTGCCCCTCGGGCACGTAGGCATTGCCGCGAAAGCCAGGGTTGGTCGCCGGCAGCCGGTGCTGCGGCGGGATCTCGCTGATCACCGCGTTGCCGCTGATGGGGGTCTTGCCACCCAGCCACATCTGCGCGCGGATCAGCATGTCGCCATCGAGCAGTCCACCGATGCAGATCACAACGATGGCGGTATGCGCCAGGATATAGCCGACCTTGTTGGCGGCCCCCGCCTTGCCCGCCAGCAGCGTGGCGCCGTCATGATCGACGGCCTTGACGCGGTAGCCGCGGTTGCGCAGCAGCGCCGACAGCCTGCCGACCGCCTCGGTGCGCGTGCGCGCGCGATCGAACTCGCCGCGATGGTGGAAGGCGCGCAGGCTGCGCTCGCGCACATGGTCCTTCCACGAACGCATGTCCGCGATCATCTTGGGCGTGTTGCGCACCAGGCAGAGCGTGGTGGACACCACCAGGAAGGCCAGGATCAGCAGGAACCACCACGAGCCGTAGATCTTCTGCAGCGACAACGTATGGAAGACATCGGCCCAGAACGGCCCGAACTGATTGACGTAATTCGGATACGGCTCGTTCTGCTTGAGCACGGTACCGATCACGCTGGCAATGGAGATCACGGTCAGCAACGTGATCGAGAAGCGCATCGAGGACAACAATTCGACCGCGTCGCGCAAGACGCGGTGAGAGGTCTTCAGGTGCAGCCCTGAAGTGGAGGCGGTCGACATGTGCAGTGAAACCTAAGACAACGTGCTGCTTTGAATTGAAAAAGGGTGGACTTGCTTAAACGAGCAGGCCACCCTTTTCGATTTTGACAGGCGCGTTCGGTTGCATGCCACGCGGGCTGCACGCCGAAGCGCCGGCGCCTGGCGGGGCGCCAATGTCTGCGCTAACGTCGTTACCGGACGCCGGCGACGTAGTCCGCCACCGCCTTGATCTCGGCATCCGACATCTTGGCGGCGATGGTCGTCATGACCGAATTGTTCTTGCGGGTGCCCTGGCGGAACGCCACCAGCTGTGCCTCGGTGTATTCCGACCACTGTCCGCCAATACGCGGATACTGGGCCGGGATGCCGGCGCCGGCGGGACCGTGGCAGGCGGCGCAGGCAGGCACGCCCTTGGCGGCGATGCCGCCACGGTAGATCTTCTGGCCTTCTTCGATCGTGTCCTTGTTCTTGGCGGTGGCCGGCTTGATCGGCTGCTTGGCCAGGTAGGCGCCAATGTTGCGCATTTCCTCGTCAGTCAGCACCGATGCCATCGGCACCATGATCGCGTTGTTGCGCGCCTTGGACTTGAAGTCGGCCAGTTGCTTGTGAACGTATTCCGGATGCTGCGCAGCCAGCTTGGGGTTGGCGGCGGCTGCGCTGTTGCCGGCTGCGCCGTGGCAGCTCAGGCAGGCGGGCACATTGCGATCGGGGGCACCTTGCGTGTACAGCGTCTCACCCTTGGCCGGGTCGGCCTTCGCGGCGGCCTGCTCTGCGGCAGATGCCAGTCCGGAAAGGGCGGCTGCAGGAACGGCCAGTGCCAGGACACCCAGAATCTTCGCAATGCGGTTCATTCGCACACCTTCTCTGAATTGTTTTGGATACCGTAATGCATGCCGGCCGGCACTCTGCCGGCGGTGAGGACGCGCCGGGACAAAGGCCTGACATCGTGGCGACCCGCGCGGATGACCGATCCGCTGCGGTTTGCCTGGCGGCAGACCTCCGCCAGCCCCTGCTCCGCCGCCGCGGCACCCGGAGGTGCAACGCATGAATCGAAACAAGGTCGTGCCCACGATAGGACGACACAACGAGGCTTCCCGTCCGGACAACGGCAGCCGAGCCACGCGGCAAAGGATGTCGCGCGTCACCCAGTCAGGAGACCGTAAACCGGCGTATTGTACAATAAGTTATGTGCCGGATTGATGCCTTGCGCCCTGCTGTGCCGTGTTGAACCGGCCGCGGGCTGCGCCAGATCAAACCCCGGCGAGCGGCCCCGGCCGCAGCCCTGCCCACCCTTGGCGGTACCCGGCCACGGCCGCGCCAAAGCGCGCCCCGGCGCCCCCACCCTACCTCTCCAGCGCATGTCCCTTCTCCACCAGGCCCGCTTCTTTATTACCGTCAATCACCTGCGCGACCTGCCCGCCACGGCCGTGCCCGAGGTAGCGTTCGCCGGCCGCTCCAACGCCGGCAAGTCCACCGCCATCAACATCCTGTGCAACCAGAAGCGGCTGGCGTTTTCCTCGCGCACGCCCGGGCGCACGCAGCACATCAACTATTTCACGGTGGCCCCGGTCAAGGTGCCGGAACCGCAGGCGTTCCTGGTCGACCTCCCTGGCTACGGTTATGCAGAGGTGTCGGGCTCGGCCAAGTACCACTGGCAGGGCTTGCTCAGCGACTACGTGCAGACGCGGCCGCAACTGTCGGGCCTGATCCTGATGATGGATGCGCGCCGCCCGTTTACCGATCTCGATTGCCAGATGGTCGAGTGGTTCCTGCCCACCGGCAAGCCGATCCACGTGCTGCTGACCAAGGCCGACAAGCTCACCAACAGCGAGAACGCCAAGGCGTTGCGCGAGACGCGCAAGATGCTGCAGGGCTATGCCGAGCAGTTGGAAACCCCGGTGCCCCTGACGGCACAGCTGTTTTCCAGCCTCAAGCGTCGCGGCATCGAAGAAGCGCAGGGCGTGATCGCGGGCTGGCTCAACTTGCCTGAAGCGCAGAAAAATGCGCCGCAAGACGCGGCCTCGACAACCGCAGCCGAGCCGCCAGTTCCCACGGATCCTGCGGGCCCTGCGGCATAACGCCGCAGCATTGCAAGTGCAAAAAAAAGCCCCGCTGCAAGCAACGGGGTCGAACGTTCCCGCCGCTGGGGCGGGTACCCGCTCAGGGAGGAGTAGCGGGGGACACCGCGCCACGCAAGGCGCAACGTATAGTGTCCGCGAGTATGATGGCGGGCACGCACAAAAGTTTAGTTTTTCTTCAGCCGGCAACTTTGCGCCGCGCGCGCAGTGCTTGCCGGCTGGCAATTGGGACCTTCCTGTCCCGTCTCCAGCACAAGAAGCCTGCCATGTCGACCTTCCCCGAGTACCGCCCGCGCCGCATGCGACGCGACGATTTCTCCCGCCGCATGATGCGCGAACATCGCCTGTCGCCGGACAACCTGATCTATCCGGTGTTCATCCTTGACGGCCAGAACCAGCGCCAGTCCGTGGCCTCGATGCCAGGCGTCGAGCGGGTCTCCGTGGACCTGCTGATGCCGGTGGCCGAAGACTGCGTCAAGCTCGGCATCCCGGTGCTCGCGCTGTTCCCGGTGATCGACCCATCGCTGAAAACGCCGGATGGCACCGAGGCCATTAATCCCGACGGCCTGGTGCCGCGCGCGGTGCGTGCGCTGAAGGACCGCTTTCCCGAACTCGGCGTGCTGTGCGACGTCGCGCTCGACCCCTACACCAGCCACGGCCAGGACGGCGTGCTGGATGAAAACGGCTACGTCATCAACGACACCACCGTGGAGATCCTGGTGCGCCAGGCGCTGGCCCAGGCCGACGCGGGCGTCGATATCGTGGCTCCGTCCGACATGATGGATGGCCGCATCGGCGCGGTGCGCACGGCGCTGGAAGACAACGGCCACATCCATACCCGCATCATGGCCTACTCGGCCAAGTACGCGTCGGCTTTCTACGGTCCGTTCCGCGACGCGGTGGGCTCGGCCGCCAACCTGGGCAAGGGCAACAAGATGACCTACCAGATGGACCCGGCCAACACCGACGAGGCCCTGCGCGAAGTGGCGCAGGACATCCTCGAAGGCGCCGACATGGTGATGGTCAAGCCCGGCATGCCGTACCTCGACATCGTGCGCCGCGTGAAGGACGAGTTCCGCTTCCCGACCTACGTCTACCAGGTCAGCGGCGAGTACGCGATGCTGAAGGCTGCCGCGCAGAACGGCTGGCTCGACCACGACAAGGTCATGATGGAATCGCTGCTGGCCTTCCGCCGCGCCGGCGCCGACGGCATCCTGACTTATTTCGCACGCGACGCCGCGCGCCTGCTGGCCGCCTGACCTGTATCGCTCTTTCGGGAACTAAGCGTCTATGGAACTGCTCGGCTTCTCGGCCAGCCAGGTACACCCGCTTGCCTCGCTCGCCGACGCGGGCAGCTTCCTCAGCGGCAACGCCGCCGCGCAGTTCGTCTGGGCGGATTTTTCCACCGACGAAGTCAGCTCCGCCCCTGATACCTGGCGCGAGAACGTGCGCCAGCTCGCCGGCGCGCCGATCCTCGACCTGCACCTGGCCGACGCCACCAATGCCGCACATCCGTCGTATTTCGACACGACCAATGCGTATGACATGGTGATCTTCCGCAAGCTGACCTTCGAGACCAGCCGCGCGATCGCCGAGGCCGAGCCGCAGGAGGCAACGCCGGCGAGTGCGGCCAAGGCGTCGGGCGATGCGACGGCTCGTGCGCGGCGCTATCCGCGCGGCTTCCTGCCCGCACTGGCCAAGATCGATACGCAGCCGGTCACGTTCTTTGTCTTCGATACGCTGCTGGTCACGGTGCGCAGCGGCCCGTCGCGGACAGTTGACCAGGCGCGCCAGCGCCTGGTCGAGCTTTGCCACGCGCCGCGGCCGCAAGCGTCGCCCGCGCGCGGCAACGGCCAGACGTTGCTGCACGGCGTGCGTCCGCCCAACCGGCCCGAGGATCTGATGCTGCGCCTGCTCAATGCGATGGTGGACCGCTATCTGGAACTGCGCGCCCCGCTGACACGCCAGCTCGACCGCTGGCAGCGCGCGCTGCTGAACTCGCGCCGCAGCTTTTCCAGCTGGGAGGGGCTACTCGACTCGCGCATCCAGCTGCGCAAGCTGGAGCACCTGAGCGAGGAGCAGCGCGATGCGTTGCAGGAATTCCGCGACAGCCTGCTGGACAACCGCTACAGCAGCGACCAGCCCGGCAGCCCGGTAGATATCCCGGGGCGCGACGAAGTGTTGCTGGTGCGAATCAACGACGTCATGGAACATATCCAGCGCGTGCTCGCGCATGCGCGCCGGCTGGAGGATTCCATCGAATCGGCGGTGCAGATCCACTTTTCGGCGGTGGCTCACCGCACCAACCGCACCATGCGCATGCTGACGCTGATCACGGCGCTGTTCATGCCGCTGACGCTGATCACCGGCATCTTCGGCATGAATTTCGAGCGCATGCCGTGGCTGCAGGCGCCGGACGGATTCTGGTGGTCCATCGGCCTGATGGGGGCGGTGGTGGTGGTGCTGGGCGCGCTGTGGGCCGTGGCGCGGCAGCTGGAGCACTAGCGCAGGCGCGGGTACGCCTCAGGTGCTGGTGCGCTTGCCGAAGGCCCGCTCCAGGCTCTCCAGGAAACGGTTGGCCGACTGATAGCCGATCACGCGCACCGGCCGCTCGCGCCCGTCCGGCCCGAACAGGATGATCCCCGGCGGTCCGAACAGCCCGAAGCGCTTGAGCAGCGCCTTGTCGTCGGCATTGTTGGCGGTCACGTCCGCCTGCAGCAGCACGATCTCGGACAGCCGCGCGCGCACGCGCGGGTCGACGAAAGTCATGCGCTCCATTTCCTTGCAGCTGACGCACCAGTCGGCATAGAAATCGAGCAGCACCGGCTTGCCGGCCGCGGCGGCCTGCGCCACGCGGCCATCCAGTTCCGCGACGCTGCGCACGCGCTCGAAGCGCACCGCCTGGGCAGCGCCTGCGCTTTCCGCACCGCGTCCCGCGCTCAGGTGCGACAGCGGCTGCAGCGGATCGCGCCCGCCCGACGCCACGCCGATCAGCACGATGGCCGCGGCGATCGCGAACAATACGCCAAGCCCCTTGCCCACACGCGCCAGGTTGCGCGGATCGGACCCGAGCCCGTCGAAAGCGCCGAGGAACACCGCGGCCACCAGCAGCAATGCCGCCAGCAGCAGCATCGTCGTCCATGCCGGCATCACCGGCCCGAGCATCCACAACGCCACTCCCAGCAGCAGGAAGCCAAAGAAGCGCTTGGTCACCTCCATCCAGCGCCCGGCGCGCGGCAGCAGGTTGCCCGCGCCCACGCCCACCAGCACCAGCGGCACGCCCATGCCGATCGCCATCGCAAACAGCGCCGCGCCGCCGATGACCGCATCGCGGGTCTGCGCGATATAGGCCAGCGCCCCCGCCAGCGGCGCGGTCACGCACGGCCCGACGATCAGCGCGGAGATCGCGCCCATCGCTGCCGCACCGGCCACCTGGCCGCCCTGGCGGCGGTTCGAAGATTCAGTCAGCCGCGTCTGCCAGCGCTGCGGCAGCTGCAGTTCGTACAGGCCGAACATCGAAAGCGCCAGCGCCACCATCAGCGCCGCGAACAAGCCCAGCACCCATGGCGTCTGCAGCGCGGCCGACAGGCCTTCACCCAGCAGCCCGGCAGCCACGCCAACCGCGGTGTATACCACCGCCATGCCCAGAACATAAGCCAGCGACACCACCAGCGCACGTTTGCGCGTCACGTGCTCGCCGACGACGATCGAGGACAGGATCGGCACCATCGGCAGCACACATGGCGTGAAGGTCAGCAGCAAGCCCAAGCCGAAGAAGAGCGCCGCGACCAGGCCCGCGTTGCGGCTCGCCAGTGCGCCGGCGATGCGGTCGCTGTCATCCGCACGCAGCGTCGCAGCGGGCCCCGGCTGGGCCGGCAATGGGGCCGCAGCGGGTGCATCGGAGCGCCCTCGTTTGCCGAACAGGTCGGCCAGGCCGGCGCCACCGACCTTGTAGACGCTTTCCATTGGTGGATAGCACAGGCCCTTGTCGGCGCAGCCCTGCGAGGTGACCGTCAGCGTCCACTTTCCGTCCGCCGGCGCCGCCGCCACCGGCACGCGGATGGTCACGCTGTCGCGATACGTCTCCATCTCCTTGCCGAAGGTGTCGTCGAACTTGACCTTGCCGTGCGGGAAATCCGGCGTGCCGAGCTTCACTGCGGCAGGCTCCGTCGCAAAGGCGAAACGCTCCCGGTACATGTAGTAGCCGGGCGCGACATCGAAACGCACCTCCACGGTGTTTTCGTCGATCTGGCGCGCAGCGAAGCGAAAGGCTTGCTCCGGCGGCAGAAAGTCGTCCTCCGTTGCCGCCCGCGCTGCGCCAGCCAGGCAAAGCCAGGCCAGTACTGCCAGCAGGACTGCGGCAATATGCCGCGCGCGGACCAGCCCGCGCGCGCGCTCCGGAAGTGCCAAACCGATGTTCATGAACCTGTTTCCTGTCTGTACTGACCGATAGGTCCCGCCGCACCCGCTGCTGCGCGGCAGTCTCCTTAGCCCCTTATTCCGCCGGTTTCGCACCGGTACCCGTCTCGCTGCCGACCCACCCCAGGTAAGGCGCAAAACCGGCCGTCACCGGCACGGCGATAATCTCCGGTACGTCATAGGGGTGATATTGCCTGATCACGGCCTCCAGTGCAGCGTAGCGCGCACGCGTGGTCTTGATCAGCAGCGGCCATTCCCGCGCCTGCTCGAACGCGCCTTGCCACCAGTACTCGGATTCCACCGGAGCCAAACGGTTCACGCAGGCCGCTGCGCGCGCCTCCAGCACGGCCCGGGACAGCCGCGCCGCTGTCTCGGCATCGGGGGTATTGGTGATCACCACGAGCACCTCGGCGGGGTCGGCTGACTGGCTGGCATCGGGCATCGGCACTCTCCTGGATTGGCTGGCAATGGCGGCTGGCGCCCAAAACAAAAGAGCCAGGCGGATGCCTGGCTCGATTGTAAGCGGTGTGCCCGCAACCGTCGCACGACGGCAGCGGGCAGGAAACGCACTTATTCCGCAGCTTCTTCAGCCGGGGCTTCGGTGATTTCCGGACGATCCACCAGCTCGACCAGCGCCATCGGCGCGTTGTCGCCCTGACGGAAGCCGAACTTCAGGATGCGGGTGTAGCCGCCCGGACGGGTGGCGTAGCGCGGGCCCAGTTCGGTGAACAGCTTGGTGACCATGTCGCGGTCGCAGGCGGGCGAAAGCCAGGCGGCGGTTGGCAACAGTGTCCTTCTTGGCCAGCGTGATCAGCGGCTCGACGACCTTGCGCAGTTCCTTGGCCTTCGGCACGGTGGTCTTGATCAGCTCGTGCTGGAACAGCGAGTTGGACATGTTGCGCAGCATCGCGAGGCGGTGCGACGAGGTGCGGTTCAGTTTCCGCAGACCATGACGGTGACGCATGATGATTCCTTTCAGTTAAGTGTTTGACCAGCTCTTCTATCGTCCGATACGGCTGGACGCGGGCCGGTAGTCATACGAGCCCCGGCCGAAGCCAGGGCGGTTACCGCGTTGCAGGGGCTAAACCCCTGCGCCACAATTACTTTTCCAGACCTGCGGGCGGCCAGTTCTCGAGCTTCATGCCGAGGGTCAGGCCACGCGAGGCGAGGACTTCCTTGATCTCGTTGAGCGACTTGCGACCCAGGTTCGGGGTCTTCAGCAGCTCGTTCTCGGTACGCTGGATCAGATCGCCGATGTAGTAGATGTTCTCGGCCTTCAGGCAGTTGGCCGAACGCACCGTAAGCTCCAGGTCGTCGACCGGGCGCAGCAGGATCGGATCGATCTGCGGCGTGCGGCTCGAAGCAGCCTCGGCTGCCGACTCGGTGCCTTCCAGCGCGGCGAACACGGACAGCTGGTCGACCAGGATGCGGGCCGACTGGCGGATCGCTTCCTCGGGCGAGATCACGCCGTCGGTTTCGATGTTCATCACCAGCTTGTCCAGGTCGGTACGCTGTTCCACGCGAGCGGACTCAACGGCGTACGACACGCGGCGCACCGGCGAGAACGAAGCGTCCAGCACGATACGGCCGATGACCTTGCCCGACTCATCGCCGAACTTGCGCACGTTGCCCGGCACATAGCCACGGCCTTGCTCGACCTTGATCTGCATGTCCAGCTTGCCGCCGGCCGACAGATGGGCGATCACGTGGTTCGGGTTGATGATCTCGACGTCGTGCGGCAGCTCGATATCGGCAGCCGTGACCACGCCTTCGCCATCCTTGCGCAGCGACACCGTGACTTCATCACGGTTGTGCAGCTTGAACACCACGCCCTTCAGGTTGAGCAGGAGGTTGACTACGTCTTCCTGCACGCCATCGATGGTGGAATACTCGTGGACTACCCCAGCGATCGTGACTTCGGTCGGGGCATAGCCGACCATCGACGACAGCAGCACGCGACGCAGGGCGTTACCGAGCGTATGGCCGTAGCCGCGCTCGAACGGCTCCATCACGACTTTGGCGTGATGGTCGCCCAGAGGCTCGACGGCAATGATTTTTGGCTTGAGGAGTGCTGTTTGCATTAGGTTGTCCTTTTCAATACCCTCGGCTCGTTACACCGATAAGGCTGACGTTTGGAACCTGAAAATACCCATCGAAACGATGGGCGAAGCCCGACCGCGCGTAGCGCGCGTCGGGCTGAAAGAGAAGCTTTGCGGAGAACGCAAGCGCTGGGCCGTCTGCTCGCGGATTAACGCGAGTACAGTTCGACGATCAGGCTTTCGTTGATGTCGCCGGAGATATCGGCGCGATCCGGAACTTGCTTGAAGGTACCTTCGAACTTCTTGGCATCCACGGCAACCCAGGTCGGGAAGCCCGACTGCTCGGCGAGCGACAGCGATTCGGCGATACGGACTTGCTTCTTCGACTGTTCGCGGATGGCAACGACGTCGCCCGACTTGATCTGGGCCGACGGCACGTTCAGGGTCTGGCCGTTCACCAGGATCGCCTTGTGCGAAACCAGCTGGCGCGCTTCAGCGCGGGTCGAGCCAAAGCCCATGCGGTACACGACATTATCCAGGCGCGATTCCAGCAGTTGCAGCAGGTTTTCGCCGGTGTTGCCCTTGCGACGGTCAGCTTCGGCGAAGTAGCGGCGGAACTGGCGCTCGAGCACGCCGTAGATGCGCTTGACCTTCTGCTTTTCGCGCAGCTGGTTGCCGTAGTCCGAGGTGCGTGCACCCGAGGTGCGGCCATGCTGGCCCGGCTTGCTGTCCAGCTTGCACTTGTCGGCCAGCGAGCGGCGCGAGCTCTTCAGGAACAGGTCGGTGCCTTCACGGCGGGAAAGTTTGGCCTTCGGGCCGGTATAACGTGCCACGTTGTCTTCCTTTGATCGATCACGGCGCCTTCTTGACGCGCCGCGAGTCCGTCAATGCAGTGCCTCCCAGAACCCTGGGAAGACCGTGACGGACGGTGGGCTTATGAGACGCGACCTGGCCGGATGTGGCCGGGTACGACGCTGAAAGCATTTACCGTGCACCGATTGCGGAATGTGCCTTATGCGACATTCCCTCGATGCAAAACGAAAACCTGCCGCATCAAATGCAGCAGGTCAACGCGCGATACTACCATATCCGAAACCAGCGGGTAAACCTGCTGGGTCCGGACACGCCTACGCTTAGATGCGGCGGCGCTTCGGCGGACGGCAGCCGTTATGCGGAATCGGCGTGACGTCTTCGATGATCGCGATCTTGATGCCCAGCGCGTTCAGCGCGCGGACAGCCGACTCACGGCCAGGGCCGGGGCCCTTGATGCGCACTTCCAGGTTCTTGATACCCTGGTCTTGCGCCACGCGGCCGGCGTTCTCGGCAGCAACCTGGGCAGCGAACGGGGTCGACTTGCGCGAACCCTTGAAGCCCTGGCCACCGGCGGTCGCCCACGACAGGGCGTTGCCCTGACGGTCGGTGATCGTGATGATGGTGTTGTTGAACGAGGCGTGGACGTGCGCAATGCCGTCGGCAACGTTCTTCTTGACCTTTTTACGCGCGCGAGCGGCGTTATTCGGACCTTTTGCCATTAGTTTCTTCCTCTGCCTTCGGCTTTACTTCTTCAGAGCCACGCCGGCCTTGCGCGGACCCTTGCGGGTACGGGCGTTGGTCCGGGTACGCTGACCGCGCATGGGCAGGCCCTTGCGGTGACGCATGCCACGATAGCAACCAAGGTCCATCAGACGCTTGATGTTCATCGTGGTTTCACGACGCAGGTCACCCTCGACCGTAACCTTGCCCACTTCGTCACGAAGCTTTTCCAGGTCGGCGTCGGTCAGATCCTTGACCTTCTTGTCAAACGGTACACCGGTGGCCTCGCAAATCTTGCGAGCGCGCGAGCGGCCGACACCATAAATGGCCGTCAGGCCGATTTCGGTGTGCTTGTGGTTCGGGATGTTAACCCCTGCGATACGTGCCATTCGTCAATCCTCTTTCCGATTAGCCTTGGCGTTGCTTGTGGCGGGGATCCGACGAGCAGATCACGCGCACGACACCGTTGCGCTTGATGATTTTGCAGTTGCGGCAAATGCGCTTCACAGAAGCCAGCACTTTCATAATTTTCCTCTTCCTTCAATTCCTGTTCGCTCACTTCGTCCGGAAGACGATTCGTGCGCGCGACAGATCATATGGAGTCAGCTCGATCGTCACCTTGTCACCCGGAAGAATCCGGATGTAGTGCATTCTCATCTTGCCGGAGATGTGGCCCAGCACTACGTGGCCATTCTCCAGCTTGACTCGGAACGTCGCATTGGGCAGGTTCTCCAGGACCTGTCCCTGCATCTGGATGACGTCGTCTTTTGCCATACCTAGCCTGTACCGATCCGAAGTCAGCGCAAGGTCAGATTACCCTTGAAATTCGCCTTCTTCAGCAGCGACTCATACTGCTGCGACATGACATAGGACTGAACCTGGGCCATGAAGTCCATCGTGACGACCACGATGATCAGCAGCGAGGTTCCGCCAAAATAGAACGGAACGTTCCAGCGCAGCACCAGGAATTCCGGCAACAGGCAAACCAGCGTGATGTAAACCGCGCCAGCCAGCGTCAGTCGCACCAGAATCTTGTCGATATAGCGCGTCGTCTGCTCGCCCGGACGAATGCCCGGAATGAAGGCACCGCTTTTCTTCAGGTTGTCCGCCACTTCACGGCTGTTGTACACCAGCGCCGTGTAGAAGAAGCAGAAAAATACAATCGCAGCAGCGTACAGCAGGATGTAGACCGGCTGGCCCGGCGACAGCGTGGCAGCCAGGTCCTTGATGAACCCGCCCACCGAACCAGTCGCGTCAGACGTAAACCAGCCCGCGATCGTTGCCGGGAACAGGATGATCGACGATGCGAAAATCGGCGGAATCACCCCTGCCATGTTCAGCTTCAGCGGCAGGTGCGACGACTGGCCGCCGTACACCTTGTTGCCGACCTGACGCTTGGCATAGTTCACCAGGATCTTGCGCTGGCCACGCTCGACAAACACCACGGCGAAGGTCACACCGATCACGATCGCCACGATGAAGATCGCCGCGATGATGCTCATGGAACCCGTGCGGACCAGTTCGAACAGTCCGCCGATCGCGTTGGGAAGCCCCGCCGCGATACCGCCGAAGATGATGATCGAGATGCCGTTGCCGAGACCGCGCTCGGTGATCTGCTCACCCAGCCACATCAGGAACATCGTGCCGGTCACCAGCGTGATCACCGCCGTGGCCCGGAACATCAGGCCAGGATCCAGCACCAGCCCAGGCTGCGACTCCAGCGCCACCGCAATCGACAGCGCCTGGAACGTGGCCAGGACCACGGTGCCGTAACGCGTGTACTGCGTGATCTTGCGCTGCCCTGCCTGCCCTTCCTTCTTCAGCGCTTCCAGCTGCGGCAGCACGATCGTCAGCAACTGCATGATGATCGACGCCGAGATGTACGGCATGATGCCGAGCGCGAAGACGGTAAAGCGCGACAGCGCCCCGCCCGAGAACAGGTTGAACATCCCGAGGATGCCACCCGACTGACTCTGGAAAAGCTTCGCAAGCTGCTCCGGATCGATACCGGGCACCGGAATATGAGCGCCGATGCGGTACACGATCAGGGCCAGCACCAGGAACATCAGCCGGCGCTTGAGGTCGCCGTACTTCGCCGTGTTCCTGGCTTGCGCGCTTGCATTGGGTTTCGCCGTGGCCAAACGATGCTCCGACTATAACTGCCTATGCTGCGATAAATGCCTGTCAGGCTGCGATCTGGCCGCCGGCGGCTTCGATCGCGGCCTTGGCACCAGCGGTGGCGCCCAGACCCTTGATCGACACCTTGCGGGTCAGTTCGCCAGCCTTGATGACCTTGGCGCTCTTGACCAGCTCGCCCACCAGGCCAGCTTGCTTCAGGACCAGCAGGTCGACTTCAGCCGCTTCCAGGCGCTCGATGTCACGCAGCGTGACTTCGGCGGTGAACGCCTTGGTCAGCGAGGTGAAGCCGCGCTTCGGCAGGCGACGATACAGCGGCATTTGACCGCCTTCGAAGCCCACCTTGTGGAAGCCGCCCGAACGCGACTTCTGACCCTTGTGACCGCGACCGGCGGTCTTGCCCAGGCCGGAGCCGATACCGCGGCCGACGCGACGCTTGGCGTGCTTCGAACCGGCGGCCGGTTTCAGGTTGTTCAGTTGCATCTTGCTCTCCAAGTCCCGATCAGGCCAGAACCTTGACCAGGTACGAGACCTTGTTGATCATGCCGCGCACGGCGGGCGTGTCCTGCAGCTCCGACACCGAGTTGATGCGGCGCAGGCCCAGGCCACGCACGGTGGCGCGATGATCCTCGCGCGTGCCGATCAGGCTGCGCACGAGTTGCACTTTTACGGTTTTCTGCGACATTGCGTTCACCTTAACCCAGGATGTCTTCGACCGACTTGCCACGCTTCGCGGCGATTTCGCCCGGCGTGCTCATCTTCTGAAGGCCGTCCAGCGTGGCGCGAACCATGTTGTACGGGTTGGTGGAGCCGTGCGACTTGGTCACCACGTTGGTGACGCCCATCACTTCGAAGATCGCGCGCATCGGGCCGCCGGCGATCACGCCGGTACCTTCCTTGGCGGGCATCATCAGCACCTTGGCGGCGCCGTGCTTGCCAACGACTTCGTGTTGCAGCGTGCCGTTCTTCAGCGAGACCTTGACCATCTTGCGACGGGCTTCGTCCATTGCCTTCTGAACAGCAACCGGCACTTCCTTGGCCTTGCCCTTGCCCATGCCGATGCGGCCATCGCCGTCACCAACCACGGTCAGGGCAGCGCAACCGAGTATCCGGCCGCCCTTCACCACCTT